>JAIQGG010000004.1 GCA_020072785.1 Terriglobia bacterium
AAGAAGCACTCCGAGCGGCTGGAGACCAAGAAGTTTTGCAATACGTGCCGCAAGCAGACCGCGCACAAAGAAGTGAAGTAAGGCTGGCGCAGGGGTTTGGGACAGTCCCGAGTTTAGGGGAGTAGGTTTAACGGTAGACCATCGGTCTCCAAAACCGAGAGTGGGGGTTCGAATCCCTCCTCCCCTGCCAGATGGAAGAGCGCCTGCCGGACCGGGTGACGGCGGCGCCGGGCAAGGAAACGAAGAGGCAGGCAGAATGGCCACGCAGGCGGTCAAAGTGAAGAATGAAGAAGCGCAGGGCGGAATCGGCGGCGAGCTCGGGCAGAAGGTGACGGGCACGGTGCAGAACACGCGGGAATTTCTGCACGAAGTGCGCGTGGAGATGAAGCAGGTGACCTGGCCGACGCGCGAGGACGTGGTTTCGACGACGGGTGTGGTGATCGTGACGGTGTTCTTCTTCGGCGTATTCCTGTGGCTCGTGGATATGGGCGTGCAGAGCGTGGTGCAGTACGTATTCAAACTGTTTGGAGTGTAGAGGGGAACGCACGTTCATGGCGATGCAGTGGTACATCATTCACACCTATTCTGGGTTTGAGAAGAAGGTGAAGGAAAGTCTGGAAGGGCGGGTGGCGGCGTTCGGGCTGCAGGACAAGATCGGGCGCGTGCTGATCCCGATGGAAGACGTCGTGGAAGTGCGCGGCGGGAAGAAAGTGGTTTCGGAGCGGATGTCCTATCCGGGCTACGTGCTGGTGGAGATGGACCTGGACGAGAACACCTGGCACGTGGTGCGGTCGACGCCGCGGGTGACGGGGTTTGTGGGATCGGCGACGAATCCCTCGCCGCTGAGCCACGAGGAAGTGGATGCGATCATCAATCGCGTGCACGTTCCGGCGGACCGCCCCAAGCCCAAGGTGATTTTCGAGCGCAACGAGCAAGTGCGCATCGTGGACGGCCCGTTCGCGAATTTCAACGGTACGGTGGAGGAAGTGGATTCCGACCACAGCCGGCTCAAGGTTTCGGTGACGATTTTCGGGCGTTCGACGCCGGTGGAACTGGATTTCGCGAGCGTGGAAAAGCTGGCGTAGCCGGCGCGGTCCAGAGGGAGATCGAGGCAGGACATGGCGAAGAAAGTACAGACAACGGTGAAGCTGCAGCTGGCGGCCGCGAAGGCCACGCCGGCGCCGCCGGTGGGCACGGCACTCGGCCCGCACGGCGTGAACATCATGGATTTCTGCAAGCAGTTTAATGCCAAGACGGCGAAAGAGCCGGAAGGCATGATCATCCCGGTGCTGGTGACGATCTACACCGACCGGACATTTTCGTTCATCACCAAGACACCGCCGGCCAGCGAACTGCTGAAGCGCGCGGCGGGGGTGGTGAAGGGCTCGGCGGAGCCCAACCGCAACAAGGTCGGCAAAGTCACCAAGAAGCAGGTGGAAGAGATCGCCAAGACCAAGCTCGTGGACCTGAACACCACGAACCTGGAATCGGCTGTCCGCACGGTGATGGGCACGGCGCGGAACATGGGACTGGAAGTCACGGAATAACGAAGTCGCGATCAGGGAGTTGCACGCCATGCGGAAGAAAGCCGGAAAGAAAATGGAAGGCGCGCGCAAGCAGGTGGAAGCGCGGCCGTACAAGCTCGCCGAAGCGGCGGAGCTGCTGAAGAAGACGCATCACACCAAGTTCAACGAAACGGTGGAGCTGGCCGTGAACCTGGGCGTGGACCCCAAGCATTCCGACCAGGTGGTGCGCGGGACGGTGGGGCTGCCGCACGGACTGGGCAAGTCGGTGCGCGTGCTGGTCATCGCCGGCGGCGACAAGGTGCGCGAGGCGCGGGAAGCGGGCGCAGATTTCGTGGGCGGCGATGACATGGTGCAGAAGATCGTGGAAGGGTGGACGGATTACGAAGCGGTGATCGCCACGCCGGACATGATGAAGTCCGCGGGCAAGCTGGGCAAGGTGCTGGGGCCGCGCGGGCTGATGCCCAACCCCAAGACCGGCACGGTCACCTTCGAAGTGGGCAAGGCGATCAAGGAGATCAAGGCCGGCAAGGTGGAGTTCCGGGTGGACAAGGCCGGGATCGTGCACTGCGCGATCGGCAAGATCCAGTTCGACGCCGCGAAGCTGGCGGAAAACGCGCACGCGGTGCTGGCGGCCATCACCAAGGCCAAGCCTGCGGCGGCCAAAGGCAAGTACATCCAGAAAATCACGCTGACCTCCACGATGGGGCCGGGGATCCTGATTGACCTGGTCGACGCGGAAACAGCGATCGCCGCAGCGGCATAGCGGAGCGGGAAACCATGAAAAAGCGCAGCGAAAAGCAACAGGACCTGGACAAGCTGAAGACCGAGCTGGCCAAGGTGTCGACGGTGATCCTGACGACGTTTCAGGGCATCACGGTGGAAGACGACACGCGGCTGCGCCGCGCGGTGCAGGCGGCGGGCGGGCGCTACAAGGTGGTGAAGAATACGCTGGCGGAGCGCGCCGGGGTGGGCACTTCCGCGGAGCCGCTGCTCAAGGACCTCAAGGGCACGCATTCCATCGCCTACACGGATACGGATCCGGTGGCGCTGGCGAAGGCGCTGACCAAGGTGGCCAAGGATGTGCCGGCGTTCAAGTTCAAGGCCGGAGTGGTGGAAGGGCGCGTGTTGTCGATCGCGGAGATTCAGCAACTGGCGAGCCTGCCGTCGAAGGAGGAACTGATCAGTAAGATCATGTTCCTGCTGAACGCGCCGGCGCAGCGCATCGCCGCGGCGCTCAACGCTCTGCCGCGCAACCTGGCGGTAACGGTGAGCGAGGCCGTGAAGGCCAACAAGTTTGGGTCCTAACCCGCAAGGGCCGGGTGGCGCGAGCCTCCCGGGAAGGTCCAATAACAATTCATTTTGTTCTTGAGAGGAGAAGAAACAGTCATGGCGAAAGTGGAGACGATACTGGACGAGATCAAGGGGCTGACGCTTCTGGAAGCCTCGGATCTCGTAAAGAAAATGGAAGAAGCCTTCGGGGTTTCCGCGGCAGCGGCGACGTCGGTGGTAGTGGCGGGCGGCGGGGCAGCGGGAGCGGCACCGGCGGAAGAGAAAACGGAGTTCGCCGTGGTGCTGACCGACGTGGGCGCGAACAAGATCAACGTCATCAAGGCGGTGCGCGAAGTGACGAGCCTGGGGCTGAAGGAAGCCAAGGACCTCGTGGATGGCGCGCCGAAGACCGTCAAAGAGGGCGTGAACAAGGACGAGGCGGCCACAATCAAGAAGAAGTTCGAAGACGCCGGCGCCAAAGTCGAAATCAAGTAAGGGTGGCGGCGGCTTGGGCCGCTGCCAGGCGGGTTTCATAGCGAGGCGCGGCGCCCGGGCGGCAGGGCCGCGCCAGAGGAATCGTCGTACGCAATTCGAGACTGAGTGTTACTTCAACTTCATACGTCCTGCCGGGACCACCGGCGGCCGTGTGCGCGCTGACTTCGGACGGGAGGCGCCGCACCACGGCCGGGTGTCTTCAGTGTCCGCACGCTGCTCGAAAGGGTTGAGTCCGAAAGGGACGAGGTAGATCACGCATGGCGAACAGAAATCAACATGTCCGGGAACGGCAGCGGCTGGATTTCGCGAAAATCCAGAGCTCGATTCAGATTCCCAACCTGATTGAAGTCCAGATGAAGTCGTATCAGCGCTTCCTGCAGATGGATTTGCTGCCGAGCGAGCGCGAAGACGGCGGGCTGCAGTCGGTGTTCACGTCGGTGTTTCCGATCCGGGATTTCCGCGAGATGTCGCAGCTGGACTTCGTGGACTATTCCATCGGCAACTGGGAGTGCAAGTGCAGCAACCTGAAGGGGCTGCACCACCTGCGGGCCACCTGCCGCAGCTGCGGGGCCTCGGTGGTAACCAATCCCTACCAGACCGGGGACGTGATCTGCGCAAAGTGCGGCACGTTCAACAAGAACACGCCGACGTTCTGCAACAAGTGCGGCGACCCCGTAGCCATGCAACTGAAGTACGACGTGACCGAGTGCGAGGAGCGCGGGATGACCTACTCCGCGCCGCTGAAGGTCACCATCCGGCTGACCATTTACGACAAGGACCCGGATACCGGGGCCAAGACCATCCGGGACATCAAGGAACAGGAAGTATTCTACGGCGACATTCCGCTGATGACGGAGAACGGGACGTTCGTCATCAACGGCACGGAGCGGGTCATCGTCAGCCAGCTGCACCGCTCGCCGGGCGTCTTTTATGAAAGCTCGAACAACCGCACCTACTTCCTGGGGAAGATCATTCCCTACCGCGGGTCGTGGGTGGAATTCGAATACGACACCAAGAACATCCTGTACGTGCGCATCGACCGCAAGCGCAAGTTCCTGGGGTCGATCTTCCTGCGCGCGCTGGGGTTGAAGAGCAACGAAGAGATCCTGCGGACGTTTTACCAGGTGGAGCGCATCTCGCTGCGCGACAAGGAGCTGTTCTGGAACGTGTCGCAGGGCCTGGTGGACCGCAAGCTGGCGCATGAAATCAAGCATCCGAAGAGCGAGGAAGTGCTGGTGGGGGCGCACAAGCGCATCAGCGAGGCGCTGTTCAAGGAGCTGGTGAAGGCCAAGGTCAGCCAGGTGCGGGTCACGCTGGGAGACCTGGAGGGCGCCTACAGCGTCGCCGACGTGGTCAACCGGCAGACCGGCGAAGTGCTGCTGGAAGCCAACAAGCCGCTGACCGGGGATCTGTACCAGGCGTTTGCCGAAGCGGGCATCGCCGAAGTGGACGTGTTCTTCCCGGAGCGTGACGAGATCGGGATCGTCCTTTCGCGCACGCTGGACAAGGACTCCATCCGTTCGCCCAAGGAAGCGCTGATCGAAATCTACCGCAAGCTGCGTCCAGGCGATCCGCCGACGCTGGAGACGGCCACGAATCTGTTCCGCGGGATGTTCTTCGACCCGCGCAAGTACGATTTCAGCCGCGTGGGGCGGCTGAAGTTCAACATCAAGCTGGGGATGGACACGCCGCTGGACAACCGCACGCTGGACACGGTGGATTTCGTGGCGGCCATCAAGTATCTGTTCAAGCTGCGCAAGAGCATCGGGGTGGTGGACGACATCGACCATCTGGGTAACCGCCGCGTGCGCGCGGTGGGCGAACTGCTGGAAAACCAGTTCCGCATCGGACTGGTGCGCATGGAACGCGCCATCAAGGAAAAGATGAGCGTGTACCAGGAGATGTCCACGGCCATGCCGCACGACCTGGTGAACGCCAAGCCGGTGATGGCGGCGATCCGGGAATTCTTCGGCAGCTCGCAGCTCAGCCAGTTCATGGACCAGACCAACCCCCTCAGCGAGATCACGCACAAGCGGCGTCTTTCGGCCCTGGGTCCGGGCGGATTGTCCCGCGAGCGCGCGGGGTTCGAAGTGCGCGACGTGCACCCGACGCACTACGGGCGCATCTGCCCGATTGAGACGCCGGAAGGCCCGAACATCGGACTGATCAGCTCGCTTTCCTGCTTTGCGCGGATCAACGATTACGGCTTCATCGAGTCGCCGTACCGCAAGGTGAAGAGCGGGCGGGTGATCGACTACGTGCAAATCGTGAACGCCGGCGACAGCGAGTACAAGGTCGGCGAGACGGTGGAGAAGGACCGCGTCGAAGAGCTCAACGAAGAGCTGAAGCGGCGCAAGGTGACGCACGAACCGTACTGCTTCTACCTGTCGGCGTGGGAAGAGGACAAGTACGTAGTGGCGCAGGCCAACGTGGCGCTGGACGAGCGCGGCAAGATCACCACGGAACTGGTGAACTGCCGGCAGGCGGGCAACTTCGTGCTGAAGAGCCGCGAAGAAGTGGACTATGTGGACGTGTCGCCGAAGCAGCTGGTTTCGGTGGCCGCGAGCCTGATCCCGTTCCTGGAGAACGACGACGCCAACCGCGCGCTGATGGGTTCGAACATGCAGCGCCAAGCCGTACCGCTGATCCGCGGGGAAGCGCCGCTGGTGGGCACGGGCATGGAAAGGGTCACGGCGCGGGACTCGGGCGCAGTGGTGCTGTGCCGCCGCGAAGGCATCGTGGACCAAGTGGACAGCGAGCGCATCATCGTGCGCGTGGAATCCGACCACTCCGGGGTGCTGAGCCGCGAAGTGGGAGCGGACATCTACACGCTGACGAAGTTCAAGCGCTCCAACCAGAACACCTGCATCAACCAGAAGCCGCTGGTGCGCGTGGGCGACCGCGTGAAGAAGGGGCAGGTGCTGGCCGACGGGCCGTGTACGGATCGCGGCGAGCTGGCGCTGGGACGCAACGTCCTGGTGGCCTTCCTGCCGTGGCGCGGATACAACTTCGAAGACGCCATCCTGGTCAGCGAAAAGCTGGTCAAGGACGATTACTACACCTCGATCCACATCGAAGAGTACGAAATCGAGGCGCGGGACACCAAGCTGGGGCCCGAGGAAGTCACGCGGGACATCCCCAACATCAGCGAGACGTTCCTGCGCAACCTGGACGAGAGCGGCGTGATCCGCATCGGCGCGGTGATCAAGCCAGGCGACATCCTGGTAGGCAAGGTGACGCCCAAGGGCGAAACCACGCTGACGCCGGAAGAGAAGCTGCTGCGGGCGATCTTCGGCGAAAAAGCCGGGGACGTGCGCGACGCCTCGCTGTATACCCCGCCGGGCATCGAGGGCACGATCGTGGACGTAAAGGTCTTCTGCCGCAAGGGCGCGGAGAAGGACGAACGCCACAAGGCCATCGAAGCGGCGCAGGTCTTCAAGCTGGAGAAGAACCTGGCCGATGAAATCCGCATCCTGACCGACGAGCGCTTGAAGCGGCTTTCGGACCTGCTGGCCGGCAAGACGCTGGTCGCCGACCTGCACGACGAGAAGACCAACAAGCGCCTGCTCACCAAGGGCACGGATCTGACGCGCGAGATCATCGAAAAGATTTCGACGCGCAATCTGAAGCGCCTGAAGCTGAACGAGCGCGACCCGCTCCTGATCGAAAAGATCGAGGAGATCGAGGAGATGACGTCGCGGCAGATCGACGTGCTGCGCAAGATCACCGAGGAGCGCAAGGAAAAGCTGAAGAAGGGCGACGAACTGCCGCCGGGCGTGATCAAGATGGTGAAGGTCTATATCGCGATGAAGCGCAAGCTCTCCATCGGCGACAAAATGGCCGGGCGCCACGGCAATAAGGGCGTCATCGCGCGCATCGTGCCGGAAGAAGACATGCCGTGCCTGCCGGACGGCACGCCGGTGGAGATCGTGCTGAACCCGCTGGGCGTGCCTTCGCGCATGAACGTCGGGCAGATTCTGGAGACGCACCTGGGCTGGGCGGGCAAGGAGCTGGGCCACAGCCTGGCGCGCCTGCTGAGCAAGGAAGTGCGTGCCGAGGCGCTGCGGCGGTGGTTCCGCGAAGTGTTCTCGGAAACGGCCATCTGGAAATCGCTCTCCAAGCTGGACGACGAGGAGCTGCTGGAAATGGCCGAAGGCTTCCGGGAGGGCATTCCGTTCGCCACGCCGGTGTTCGACGGCGCGCGCGAAATGGAGATCCGCCACCTGCTGGAAGTGGCGGGCCTGCCGCATGCCGGCAAGCTCAACCTTTTCGACGGCATGACCGGAGAACAGTTCGACCAGCCGATTACCGTGGGCTACATCTACATGCTCAAGCTGTCGCATCTGGTGGACGACAAGATCCACGCGCGTTCCATCGGGCCGTATTCGCTGATCACCCAGCAGCCGCTGGGCGGCAAGGCGCAGTTCGGCGGGCAGCGTTTCGGAGAAATGGAAGTGTGGGCGCTGGAAGCTTACGGAGCGGCGCACATTCTGCAGGAGCTGCTCACGGCGAAGTCCGACGACGTCTATGGCCGCGCGAAGATCTACGAGGCCATCGTCAAGGGCGAGCCGGGCATCGAGCCGGGCGTGCCGGAGTCGTTCAACGTGCTGGTGCGCGAACTGCAGTCGCTGTGCCTGGACGTGGAGTTGATGAAGCGGCAGAAGCCTGCGGTGGAGAAGGCGGCCGACTAAGATCGCCGGGGGACGTTCCGGTTTCGGCCAGAACGTCCTCCCGGCAAGAGTTTTGTAATCGGGTTCTCAGCCGGTCGCGTTTCGCAAGAGAGCGACCGCAACCCGGGCCGACGAGGTCGGACCGGGAGGGAGGAAACAACCTTGTATCGCAGCAGCCCATATGATCGCGCCAGCTTGATCGCGGATTTCGATTCGATCCGCATCAGTTTGGCGAGTCCGGAAAAGATCCGTTCCTGGTCGCACGGCGAAGTCACCAAGCCGGAGACGATCAACTACCGCACGTTCAAGCCGGAGCGTGACGGATTGTTCTGCGCCAAGATTTTCGGCCCGGTCACCGACTGGGAGTGCCTGTGCGGCAAGTACAAGCGCATGAAGCACCGCGGAGTAATCTGCGACAAGTGCGGCGTGGAAGTGACGCTGAGCAAGGTGCGCCGCGAACGGCTGGGGCACATCGAGCTGGCGTCGCCGTGCTCGCACGTGTGGTTCTTCAAGGGCCTGCCGAGCCGCATCGGCTACCTGCTGGACATTTCCATGCGCGATCTGGAGCGCATCCTGTACTTCGAAGCCTTCGTGGTGGTGGACGCCGGCGACGTGGCCGTGCTGCGCGAGCGGGAAGTGCTGCTGGAGGACAAGTACCGCGAGCTGCAGAAGGAATTTCCGGGGCAGTTCCGCGCGATCATGGGCGCGGAGGCCATCAAGGAGCTGCTGCGGCGCGTGGAAGTGGACAAGCTGGCGGATGAGCTGCGCGAGAAGATGAAGGCGGATCCGTCGCTGCAGAAGCGGATCAAGTTCGCCAAGCGCCTGAAGGTCCTGGAAGCGTTCCGCAAGAGCGGCAACAAACCGGAGTGGATGATTCTGGACGTGATCCCGGTGCTTCCGCCGGAGCTGCGCCCGCTGGTGCCTCTGGACGGCGGGCGTTTCGCAACCTCCGACCTGAACGATCTGTACCGCCGGGTGATCAACCGCAACAACCGGCTGAAGAAGCTGATGGAGCTGCGCGCGCCGGACGTGATCGTGCGCAACGAAAAGCGCATGCTGCAGGAAGCGGTGGACGCGCTGTTCGACAACGGCCGCCGCGGCCGCGTGCTGCGCGGCACTAACAACCGCCCGCTGAAGTCGCTTTCCGACACGCTGAAGGGCAAGCAGGGGCGCTTCCGGCAGAACCTGCTGGGCAAGCGCGTGGACTATTCCGGCCGCTCGGTGATTGTGGTGGGCCCGGAGCTGAAGCTCAACCAGTGCGGACTGCCGAAGACGATGGCGCTGGAGCTGTTCAAGCCGTTCATCTATCACAAGCTGGAAGCCGGAGGCCACTGCACGACCATCAAGCAGGCCAAGGAGATGGTCGAACAGAAGGAACCCGTGGTGTGGGACATTCTCGAGGACGTCATCCACGAGCATCCGGTGCTGCTGAACCGCGCACCGACGCTGCACCGCCTGGGCATTCAGGCGTTCGAGCCGGTGCTGGTGGAAGGCAAGGCCATCCGCATTCACCCGCTGGTGTGCACGGCGTTCAACGCCGACTTCGACGGCGACCAGATGGCGGTGCACATTCCGCTGTCGCCGGAATCGCAGGTGGAAGCGTCGGTGCTGATGCTGAGCTCGCGCAATATCCTGTCGCCGGCGCACGGACTGCCGCTGGCCGTGCCCTCGCAGGACATGGTGCTGGGCCTCTACTATCTGACCAAGGCCAAGCCCGGAGCCAAGGGCGAAGGGCGGGTGTTCGGCTCGCCCGAAGAAGTGATCCTGGCGCTGGAAGCGGGCGAAGTCGAGCTGCTGAGCTCGATCCGGCTGCGCTACACCGGCGAAGCCATGGATCTGACCACGGCGTACGACAATCAGGACGTGACGCATACCGAGCCGGTGAAGCTGCAGCGGCAGTTCATTCAGACGACGGTCGGGCGGGTGATCTTCAATTCCAGTCTGCCGCCCAACATGCCGTTCATCAACGGGCTGCTGAAGAAAAAGGGCGTGCAGCAACTGGTCTATTACGCCTACCTGCGCTTCGGCCTGGAGAGCACGGTACTGCTGCTGGACCGGCTGAAGGAGCTGGGCTTCTACTACGCCACGCGTTCCGGCATGTCCATCGGGATCGACGACATGGTCATCCCGAGCGTAAAGCCCAAGCTGGTGGAGGCTGCGGAAAAGGAAGTCGTCAAGGTGCAGCAGCAGTACCTGGACGGCGCGATTACCAACGGCGAGCGCTACAACAAGGTCATCGCCATCTGGGGCGACGTTACCGAAAAAGTCGCGGACGAGATGTTCAAGGCGCTCGAAGCGCAGGACAAGGAAGGCGCCATCAACCCCGTCTACGTCATGGCGGACTCCGGGGCGCGCGGATCGAAACAGCAGATTCGCCAGCTTTCCGGCATGCGCGGACTAATGGCCAAACCCTCGGGCGAAGTCATCGAGACGCCGATCACCTCGAACTTCCGCGAAGGGCTGACCGTGCTGCAGTACTTCATCTCCACGCACGGCGCGCGCAAGGGTCTGGCGGATACGGCGCTGAAGACGGCCGATTCCGGCTACCTGACGCGGCGCCTGGTGGACGTGGCCCAGGACGTGATCATCAACGAGCTGGACTGCGGCACCGGGGAAGGCATCTACGTCGAGCCGATCATCGAAGCCGGGGTGGAAGTGGAGCCGCTGCGCGACCGCATCGTGGGCCGCGTGTCGCTGGAGAAGATCCGCGACTTCGAAGGCAACGTGATTGTCGATGTCAACCAGGAGATCAACGAGGAACTGGCGAGCTCCGTGCAGGCGGCGGGGATCGAGCGGGTGCGCATCCGCTCGGTGCTGACGTGCGAATCGCGGCGCGGCGTTTGCGCGCTGTGCTACGGACGCAATCTGGCCAGCGGGCGCATGGTGGAGCTGGGCGAGGCCGTGGGCGTGATCGCCGCGCAGTCCATCGGAGAACCGGGAACGCAGCTGACGATGCGGACGTTCCACATCGGCGGAACGGCGACGCGCGTGAGCGAGCGCTCGACGCTGGAAGCGCGCAACAACGGCGTGGTCAAGTTCATAGACCTGAAGCACGTGGTGGGGCGTGGCGGAGGATTGATCGCCATGAACCGCTCGGGCCTGATCGCCATCCTGGACGAAAAGGGGCGCGAAAAGGAACGCTATCACGTGGTGTACGGCGCGCGGCTGCGGGTGGCCGACGGCGAACACGTCACGCACGGGCAGATCCTGGCCGAATGGGATCCGTTCACCTTCTCGATCCTTACGGAAACGGCGGGCAGCGTGAAGTTCGACGACCTGCGTCCGGGTCTGACGATCGAAGAGCAGGTGGACGAAGTCACCGGGCTGTCGCAGCTGGTGGTCACTCTGCCGCCGGGCGATGAAAAGCATCAGCCGGCCATTCTGATCCGCGATTCCGCGGGCAAGACCCGCAAGAAGTACCTCATGCCGTCGCGCGCGCACTTGATGGTGCAGGACGGGGACGAGGTGCAGGCCGGCGACGTGCTCGCGAAGATCCCGCGCGAGACCACCAAGACCAAGGACATCACGGGCGGTCTGCCGCGCGTCGTGGAACTGTTCGAGACGCGCAAGCCCAAGGATCCCGCGGTCATCAGCGAAGTGGACGGCGTGGTGCGCTACGGGGAGATCAGCAAGGGCATGCGCAAGGTCCACGTGGAGAGCGAGGACGGGAAGACGACCAAGGAATACCCAATCCCGCGCGGCGTGCACATCAACGTGCAGGAAGGCGAGCACGTGAAAGCCGGCGAGGCGTTGATCGACGGCCCGCTCAACCTGCATGACCTGCTGGCGGTGCTGGGCGAGAAGTTCACCCAGGCCTACCTGGTGAACGCGATTCAGGAAGTTTACCGGCTGCAGGGCGTGAACATCAACGACAAGCACATCGAGACGATCGCCCGGCAGATGATGCGCTGGGTGAAGGTCGAAGACGTGGGCGACACGACGTTCCTCCTCGAGGAGCAGGTGGACAAGTTCCGCTTCCGCGAAGAGAACGACCGGGTGATCGCCGACGGCGGGCGCCCGGCAACCGGCCGTCCGCTGCTCCTGGGCATCACCAAGGCGTCGCTGTCCACGGACTCGTTCATCTCCGCGGCCAGCTTCCAGGAGACCACCCGCGTGCTCACGGAAGCGGCGGTCGCGGGAAAGGTGGACTATCTGCGCGGCCTGAAGGAAAACGTCATCATGGGCCGCCTGATCCCGGCCGGGACGGGTTTGGAGCACTACCGCAGCGCTCGCCTGCTGACGGAAATTCCGGCACCGGCGCCTTCGGAAGAGATTCCGGAAGCCGCCGAGCTGACGGCCGAAGAGGCTGCGGCGCTGGACTTCCTGCGCAAAGACGACGCCGAAGCCACGGCAGAAGGTTAAACCGGGGAACCAGCGGGGCTCCGCGAGCCCGCCAGGAGAGGTTCTCGAAGGCGTCCGGGTCCCGGGGTTCAGGGCCCGGGCGCCTTTTTCTTTTTGGGGCTGTCTTGTGGCGCCCGGGGAAGCGCCAGCGGGGCGGGAAGGGTATCATTCAGGAACGTTCCTTCGCCGGAGGGATTGCCGCGGGCGGGGATCGTTTCTACACTGAGCCATCGGCCCGCATGTATCTCTTGGCCCGGGGGACAGTCTTTTTCCGACGTCATGCCCGATACTGACCAGCGCGCCTCCGCTTTTCTTCCGGAAGCCCACGGCCCGGGCAGCACCCCTGCAAGCGATTCCGCTCGGCTGGAGCAGTTCGAGCGGCGGCAGAACGAACTGTGGCAGCAGGCCTTTCTCCTGCTTTTCATCCTGACGATTTTCTTCGCATGGATTTCCTGGGATTCGACGCGCATCCTGGCAAACCAATACAAAGTGCTGCCCATCGGTCTGGTGGTGCTGGTAGCCCTGTTCGGCTTGCATACGTGGAGGAAGTCGCGGGAGATCCACCGATTGCGCGAGCTGTTGCGCGGACTGCAGCGGGACGCCGCGCCGCCCAGCGAGAAGCAGCTCGACCACCTGTACGGACTGATTACCCGCTCGCAGCAGGGATACCGCGAACTCATTGATTCGTTCGGCGAAATACTCCTGGCGCTCACGCCGAAGGGAAACGTGCGCGCGGCCAACCGGAGTTTCGCGGAACTGGTGGGAGCGCCCTTTCCCCAGATCATTGGCCGTCCGATCCTGGATTTTCTGGAGGCAGCGGAGGCTGGCGGACAGAAGGCGGACGAGCACTCTCTGCAGCACTTCCTGGAGCAGCGCCACTGGGCGGGTGTGGTGAAGACGCAGGTGCGGGGCAGCAATACGCCGCGCTATTTCGATTGCGTGGCGCACGCCATGGTCCGCGGCGACAAGGTGCACGGGATCACGCTGCTGGCGCGGGACATCACCGTGCTGCGCGAGAGCGAGGCGCGCTTTACGGAGCTGTTCGAAACCCTGCAGGAAGGCATCTACATCGTCACCCCGGACGAGCGCATCGTGGACGTCAATCCGGCCCTGGTGCGCATGCTGGGCTACGACTCCAAAGAAGAGTTGCTGGGCCGGCGGGTTTCCGAGTTCTTCGAGGATTCGCAGGACGTAACACGTTTTTTGCGGGAGGCAGAAGGCAGGGCGGGGATGCAGGTGCGGGAGGTCCGGCTGCGGCGGAAGGAAGGCGTGCCGGTGGTCTGCCTGAATACGGCCACGACGGTGCGCGATGCCTCCGGAGCGGTGCTGCGCTATCAGGGCGCGCTGATGGACATGACCGAGCAGCGGAAGATGGAGCGGCGGCTGTACAAGGAGCAAGAGTTCGCGCGCCAGCTCGTGGAGAGCTTTCCGGACCTGATCCTGGTGCTGGATACGGCCGGGCACTACACGTTTGTCAGCGGGCAGGTGAAGGAAATTCTGGGCTACGACCTGGACGAAACCGAGAATATGACCTTCGGGGACCGCACCCACCCGGAAGATCGCACCGCGCTGCACACGCTGTTCGACGAGGTGGTGGCGGGGAAAAAGACGTTCGCGTCGCTGGAGACTCGCATTCAGCACAGGCAGGGCGACTGGCGGCGGATGCGGCTGCATTTCAGCCCGCTGACCAGCGAGTCCGGAAAAATCGAGGGAGTGGTGATTTCGGCGCGGGACGTCACGCAGCTCAAGCGCCTGGAAGAGCAGCTCATCCAGTCGGAAAAGCTGGCGGCCATGGGGCAGATGCTTGCCGGCGTGGCGCACGAACTCAATAATCCGCTCACCGCCGTTCTGGGGATCACCGAGCTGCTCCGGGAGCGCGCCGACCTGGACGCCGCGGCTCAGAGGCAGCTGGAGTTGACGCACCGCCAGGCGCGGCGTGCGGCGCGAATCGTGCAGAACCTGCTGGATTTTTCGCGGCCGGCCGCGCCGCAGAAAAAGCTACTGAGCGTCAGCCCGCTCGTCGAGCGCACCCTGCAGCTCCACGAGCACTCCCTGCGGCAGAGCAAGATCGCCGTGGAATTCCACCCCGACCCGGCGCTGCCCTCGGTGATGGGAGACGCCAACCAGCTTGTCCAGGTATTTCTCAACCTGATCACCAACGCGGAACACGCGATTCGCGAAGTGCGCGATTCCGGGAAGATTTTGGTGCGCTTGCATCGTGCGGGAGACCGCGTCGCGGTGACCATCCAGGACGATGGTGTGGGGATCCATCAGGAAGCGCTGCCGAAGCTCTTTGACCCGTTCTACACGACGAAGCGGCCGGGAGGCGGCACGGGGCTGGGATTGAGCATCTGCATGGCGATTGTGCGCGAGCATCACGGGAGCATCGAAGCCGAAACGCTGCCGGGAGGCGGGTCGGCGTTCACCGTGTGGCTGCCCGCGGCAGGGCAGCCGCAGGCGGCTTCCACGGTGATGGACACGGCGGCGCACACTGTCGGCGAGCTGCGGCAGATGGCCGACGTCCTCAAGGGCCGCTCGGTCCTTGTGGTGGATGACGAGGAAAGCATCCGCCAACTGCTCGAAGAAGGGCTGACGGCGCAGGGACTGCATGTGGATTCCGCGGCGGATTGCGCGGGGGCGCTGGCGTGCGTGCAGCGCATCGAATATGACGCGATTCTGTGCGATCTCAATCTGACGGTGGGCGGGGTGAGCGGCAAGGAGACGGCCGAGCGCATTCTGAGCGCGCAAGCGCGCAAACCCGCGATCATCTTCATGACCGGGGACCTGATGACCGCTGCCGGCGCCGATGCCGAGGGCGGGCCGCGCTGGAGGCTGCAGAAACCCTTCCGCGTTTCGGAGGCGCTGGCGATACTTGTCGAGGTCTTCTCCGCCAGTAATGAGTCTCTCGCGAAATAGCCCCACCGCCGGGCTGCTGCCACGGGGTGGAAAGATCAATCCCGCGGATTCCGGGGCGTTGCGGATTTCCCGGAGTCGGGCGGCTGGCCGGGCGCGGCGTCCACCCCAAAATCCCAGACGTATAAATTCATTCCCTCGGGAAGGAACTCCGCGAGGACGTATTCGCCCGGGGGCAGGGGCTGGCTCAGCGTGAAACGGAAGACCGTCGAGGCGACGTCCCAGCGCTGGAGGGAAATGGTGTCGCGGCTGGTACCCACCTCATGGCCAAAAAAGCTGCGGATGGATTCCACCTGGCGCTTGCTGCCTTTGACCGTGGCGCGGATGAGCTCCACTTCGGGCCCGGACTCGCCCGGGCGGCTGCTCTTGCGCACCGGGGAGGCGCGTTCCGGGTCGGGTGGCGCTTCCCGGAGATAGAACTCGAGGGTGGCCGAAGTGAAGCGCAAACGGGCCTTGCTCCCCGGAATTTCCAGATTGCGCTTGTCGGGAACGATGGGGATGGGCACGAGTACCTGCTTCAGGAACTGTTTCTTGTCCCGGTGCAACTCCGTGCCGACCTGTTCGAGCGGGGTTACCACGCGGCCTTCCACGGCGAACATTCCTTCGCCCGAGGGGAGGAAGAGGCCCGGGGCGACCTGCAGGCTGGCGTCCACGTCCAGGGCCAGTTCTGTCTTGCTGGCCTCTTCTTCCGTGTGAACCTTTTTGGCCAGGGCGTCGGCCGCGCGGGTTTGCTCCGTTTCGGCCTTCGCCGTGGCCTCCCAGTCCACGAGCGCGGCGGGCAGTTCCTCCCAGGCAGAGCGCTCGATGCTGTAGTAACGGACGCGGTCGCCGTTGCGCTGGTAGGAGCGGACGATGTGGAAGTTGCCGTCCTTGAGAATGAGTCGTTTGCCGCGGGGGAGCGAAGCGGGCAGGCTGCGGGCCTCGGACTGCGTTGGCGAGGGGGACTCCTGGGCCGCAGGAGATTGCTGGGCGGCGTGCCCGGCAGCGCCGGCCGGTGCTGCCGGGCAGAGCAGCAGGCCGCAGAAGGCGAACCCGGCTTGGGCGCGGAAGGGAAACCAGCTCGCGATGGGAAAATGCCTCCTGCTCATCAGATGCCTCTGGCCAGAGCGGGTTTGCCTCTTCCGGGTTGACCGCTTCGCGGTCACACCTATCGAGGATAGCGCCGGAGGGGGGCGGGGGCAACCGGGGGTTGTTCAGCGGGCGCTGGGGCGGATGCAAAAGGCGACGGGCTCCGGCGGAGAAGCCGGAGCCCGTTCAGAATCGATCGGAACGCCGAAAACTAATGGGTGCACTTGGGAAAAAGGGTGACCAGGACCATCAGGTCGCTGAGAGTGAACAGCCACTGGTCGGCCTGCTTACCGGCAGCTTCGGCGGCCCGGGCAATGAAACCCAGGTGACGGCTGCGCGCGAAATTGTGGAGGTGGTCCATGCAGATGCCCGTAAGACTTGCCACTTCCGTATCCGTGAAGATTTTTTGACTCGACTTGATAGTGACCACGGCCGACCTCTCTGTCTCCCCCGTCACATCGCGCTTGCCGAACCTCTTTCAGGCTTCTAGCAAGATAGGCGATCACCAGTTGTTAGAGCAATAGTAGTTCCGTTCTTATGACCAAAAACCAACTATCTAGTACTTTTGCTCCAACTCTCACGCCATGAATAGGTTATCGGAAAAAAATAAAAACGCTTCGACCCGGAGGAGAACCCGGCGGGCAATTCCAGCCGGGAAAAATTTCCTATTTCCGTAAGGTGTCTACGATTTCCAGGATTTGTTTGGTGTGGCGCACTTCGTGATTGGCCAGAAGGCGAAACCAATCGTAGAAATTCAGATTGCCGAGAAACGGGTGCGGCCAGCTGTACGCACGGAGATCCCGGTCGCGTGTTCCCGTAAGAAACGCGAGTGTGCGCACGCGGGCCGCGCGCAATTCCGCCAGCATATTTTCTTTTGCACCCAGAAGCGCCGGATCCAGGGGAATCGGTGATTTGCGGCGCAAGATACGCCGGGCGACGATCCACAGCGGCCAGTGCAGGCGCCGGAAGAAAGGGAGCGGCTTTGGCGGGTGCAGGAGGACACGGCCCGCGGCGTCCGTCACTGTTCGTTCCACCATGGTCAGATGCGCGATCACTTCGGCGGTTGACCACGCCTTCGCCGCGGGCCTGGCCAGCCACTGTCCCGGAGCCACGGAGTCTGCGGTATGCAGGAGTTCAGTCCGCGAAACGTTGAGAGTTTCCAGGAGAGGATCGAGAGAAGGCATAGCGGATGGCTCCGAAACGGCGGTCAAAGGTTTGCGCCGCCCGCCAGTTCGAAAGCCTGGGCCAACTGCAGGGCGCGTGTTTCGGCGAAGGCCGGGGCGAAGATCTGCAGGCCGACGGGCAGGCCGCCGGGAAGTTTGCCGCAGGGCACGGAGATGCCTGGGAGGCCCGCGAGCGATCCAGTAACCGTATATATATCAGCAAGATACATTTGCAGGGGATCGGCCGTGCGCTCCCCCAGCTTAAAGGGCGGCACCGGCGACGTGGGGGTGAGGATGGCGTCCACCTTGGTGAAGGCGTTCTGGAAATCCTGGGCGATCAGGGTGCGCACCTTCTGGCCCTTGAGATAGTAGGCGTCGTAGTAGCCGGCGGAGAGAACATAGGTACCGAGGACGATGCGGCGCTTGACCTCCGCGCCGAAGCCCGTGCCGCGTGTCTTGCGGTACATGCCGACGAGAGAATCGCCGTTAACGCGCAGGCCAAAGCGCACGCCGTCGTAGCGCGCCAGGTTGGAACTGGCTTCGGCGGTGGCGATGATGTAGTAGGTGGCGATGGCGTAGTCGGTGTGTGGCATGGTTACTTCGACGAGTTCGCAGCCCAGCGATTTGAAAAGGGCGATGCCCGCCTCGATCTTCCGGCGGACGCCGGGGTCCATGCCCGCGCCGAAATATTCTTTGGGAATGCCCAGGCGCAGGCCTTTGACAGGCTTGGCGGCTTCGGTGATGTAGTCGGGAACCGGGTCGGTGGTGGAGGTGGCGTCGCGGGGATCGCGCCCGGCGATGACGCCCAGGATCGCGGCGATGTCGCGCACCGAGGTAGCGAGAGGGCCGATGCGGTCCAGCGAGGAGGCGAAGGCGATCAGGCCGTAGCGCGAGACGCGGCCGTAGCTGCCCATCATGGCTGGAATGCCGCAGAAGGAGCCGGGTTGGCGGATGGAGCCGCCGGTGTCCGTGCCCAGAGCGGCGACGGCCAGGCCCGCCGCCACGGCGGCCGCGGAGCCGCCGCTGGAACCGCCGGGGACGCAGCCGGGGGCCGCGGGATTGCCTACCGGGCCGTAGGCGGAGTTTTCATTGGAGCTGCCCATGGCGAATTCGTCGCAATTGGTCTTGCCGAGGAGAACGGCGCCGGCGGCTTCGAGCCTTTCGACGGCGGTGGCGTCATAGGGCGGGAAATAGTTTTTCAGCATCTTCGAGCCACAGGTGGTGGCCACGCCGCGGGTGCTGATGGTGTCCTTGATGGCGATGGGGACGCCGGCCAGCGGGGGCAAGGGCTTGCCGGCGGCGATGAGGGTGTCCACGCGATCGGCCTGGTCGTAGGCGCGTTCCGGGGAAAGCGCCAGGAAGGCGTTGAGCTCCCAGTTGCGCGCTTCGATGCGCTTGTAGAATTCGGCGGTCAGCTCGCGGGCGGAGATATTCTTCGCCGCGAGGGCCTCTCGTACGCCGTCGATTGTCCAGTTCGTCGCCATCGTGTCTTTCGAACTCCTATCTCTCGATGACCTTGGGGACGCGGAAATAGGGCGGCTCGGGGTCCGGGGCATGCTGGAGGACGTCCCCGGCCACGTCGCAGGGCAGGACGGTGTCCTCGCGCAGGGTGGCGTCGGCGGCCTGGTCGCTGGAGAGCACCTGGGCCATAGGCGCGACGCCGGTGGTGTCCAGCTCGTTGAGCTTGCCGATGTATTCGAGAATGGAATCGAGCTGCGAGCGGTAAGTTTCGATCTCCGCTTCGCGCAACTCCAGGTAGGCCAGGTCGGCCACCCGCAGCACATCTTCCCGGCTGATCTTCATGCAAGGCTCCGGCGCGAACCGCGCGAGAAAGCGAGAGGGAATTCTAGCACAGGGGCGGGGCGGGGCCGCGCGGCTACTTCGCGGGAATGGCGGCGGATTTGCGGGGGTACTTGGCGGCGACGTACTTGTCGACGAGGGCTTGGAAGGCGGCGGCCAGCTCGTCGTAGGTGCCTTCGAGGGTGACGTTCTTCTCGCCGTCGATGTACACGGGGCATCGCGGGGCCTCGCCGGTGCCCGGGAGGCTGATGCCGATGTTGGCGGCCTTGGATTCGCCGGGGCCGTTGACGATGCAGCCCATGACGGCCAAAGTCATGGTTTCGACGCCGTCGTACTGCGCCTTCCAGGTGGGCATCATGTCGCGGATGTAGTCCTGGATACGCTCGGCCAGCTCCTGAAAGGTGCTGCTGGTGGTGCGGCCGCAGCCGGGGCAGGCGGTGACGCTGGGCGCGAAAGAGCGCAGGCCAAGCGCCTGCAGCAGTTCGCACGCGGCATAAACCTCTTCGCGGCGGTCGCCGCCGGGGCGCGGGGTGAGCGAGATGCGGATGGTATCGCCGATGCCTTCGTGGAGCAGCACGCCGAGCGAGGCGGCGGACCAGACCAGGCCCTTGGTGCCCATGCCGGCTTCGGTGAGGCCGAGGTGCAGTGGCTGCTCGGTCTTTGCGGAGAGATCGCGATAGACGGTGATGAGGTCGCGGGGGCGCGAGGTCTTGCAGGAGATGATGATCTGGTCGTGGCGCAGGCCGGATTCCAGAGCCAGCTCGGTGGATTCCAGAGCGGAGAGGACCATGCAATCGTTGATGATCTCCTCGGATTCCTTGCCGAGGTTCTTGTCGGTGTTCTCCTGCATCTTGCGCATGACCAGCTCCTGGTTGAGGGAGCCGCCGTTGACGCCGATACGCACGGGCTTGTTGTTGTCGCGGGCGATCTTGCAGATGGTGGAGAACTGTTCGTCGCGGCGCTGTCCGGCGCCGACGTTGCCGGGATTGATGCGGTACTTGTCGAGAGACTTGGCGCAGTCCGGATATTTGGCGAGCAGGACATGGCCGTTGTAGTGGAAGTCGCCGATGATGGGCGCGATGCAGCCGGCGTCGAGGAGACGCTTCTTCAGCAGCGGAACCGCGGCGGCGGCTTCCGGGACGTTGACGGTCCAGCGCACGATCTCGGAGCCGGCTTCAGCGAGCTCGACGGTCTGCTGGAAGGTGGCTGCGACGTTGACGGTGTCCGTGTTGGTCATGGACTGCACGACGATGGGCGCGCCGCCGCCCACCTGGACGTGGCCGACTTTCACGCCGTAGGTCTTGCGGCGGGGGTGGCGCGCACCGGTGGTGTCAAAGCCTTTGATCTGGTCGAGCATCACTTTTCAATTCTAGCGTGAATTGGGCGCAGGATGAAATCGCGACCGGTGACTGTTTCAAGGCAGACCTTAGCGAGGAGGGCTGGATGGGGCGGAGGCGAGGGCCTGTTCAACGAGGGCGAGTTGCTGGCTGGCGGGCTGGCTGTCGGGGTGGTAGCGCAGTTCTTCGAGGAACGCGGCTTTGGCGGCGTTGCGGTCGCCCAGCTGCAACAGGACCAGGCCGAGGGCCATGTGGTAGCCGGCGCCGGCGGGTTTGCGGGCGATGGCCAGGCGCAACTGCGCGGCGGCTTCCGGGAAGCGCCCTTCGCGGTAATAGGTCATGCCTAGATAGGAATATTGATCGGCATCCGAGGGATTGATGGCGATGGCGCGGCGCAGGAAGGTTTCGGCGGCGTCCAGGCGCTTCAGCCGGTAGTTCACGTAGCCGAAGTTGTAGTTGGCCAGCCAGAAGTCCGGCCGGTCGAGGACGATCCCTCCGAAGATGGCGGCAGCCTCATCCAGGCGGCCGCGCTCTGCGAACTGGGAGGCGAGATTGTTGCGGGCCATGGTGTTGCGGGGAGCGCGGGCGACGGCGTGAGAGTAGAGCGCAAGATTGTCGCGCCAGGGCGAGGCCTGTGCCGCCGTAGCGAAGCTCAGCGCGACGATCAGCAGAGCGGCGATGCCCAGGCTGGGAGAAAACGAGCGCGGCGCAGAATCGGCAGCCGCGAAGCGCTGGAAGCTCTTCAGCAGCGAGCAGCAGACCAGGGCCAGGGCGATGCTGGGGAGATAAAGATAGCGGTCGTGGACGAAATCGTCCTGCTGAAAGAAGGCGATGTTCAGGACGGGGAGAAGGGGCAGGGCGAACCACGCGGCGGCCGCCGGGATGGCGGCATCCCGGGAGCGGCGCCACCAGAGCCAGGCGCAGGCGGCGACGAGGCCGAGGACGATCAACGGAAGCCAGAAGGCGGAACTCCCCGGGCTCCCGACCAGAGGGAAATCATAGAAGAGGCTGAGTCCCGCGGGCCAGACGAGCTGGCGGAGATAGAACAAAACAAGCGCAGGTGCGGAGAAAAAGACGGTGCGGGCGGAAAGCCAGTGTGATTCCTCCCGGAAACCGTGGAGCACGGCGAAGCGCGCCGCCAGGTAAAGAGCCGTGACGCCGAGCAAGGGCAGTATTTCGCGTATGGCCCTCCGGAAGCGGTTGGCGAAGCCGTGAAGGGCTTCGGTGGCGGGGGCGACCCCGGCCAGTACATAGAGGAAAACGATCGCCGGGAGCACGATCGAGGTCTCCTTGCACAAGAGGGCTGCGGCATAACAGGCGAGTGCGGCGAGGCGCAGAGCAGGGCGCGGCGCCTCCGTGTGACGCAGCCAGAGAAGGAGGCTTCCCAGGACTCCGAGAGCGGCCAGCGCATCAGTCGCTCCGGAAACCCAGACCACGGATTCGAGATGCACGGGGTGCACGCCGAAGAGCAGGGCGCCGGCGGCGGCGATCCAGGGATCGCGGAAGTGGCGCTGGAACAGAGAAAAAACCAACAGGGTCGCCGCCAGGTGCAGGGCGAGACTCGCGAGGTGCCAGCCCGGGGCGTGCTGGCCGAACAGGGCATCGTTGAGCCGCAGCCAGAGGAAGAACAACGGGCGATAGTAGTTTTTCGCCGCCGCGGGATCATGGAAGCCCCAGACCGAGGAAACAAAGTAGGCGGGCACGGAACTCCAGTTACGGATCGCGGGGTTGTTCACCACCTGCACATCGTCGTCGTAGACGAAGCCGTAGCGCAGGGCCGGCAGGTAGGGAAGCGCGGTGACGACCGCAAGAAAGACCAGAAAAGCCACGCGAGACGGGTGCACGGCGGAAGGTGCGCCGGGTGTGCCGGAAGCGGTGCGATCCGCGCTCATGGCACGACTATAGCATCGGGAGATTGCGCCGCACGGGGCGTCGTGCGGCAAGGATTGCGGGTCCGCAAACAGGCGCTGTTTGCGGTACGGCTCCGGCGCGTTTCTGCAGAAGGAGTTTCGTTGGGCCCTCGCGGAACCATGGACTAGGCGATGGTTCCGCGGAGTCCCAGGGCGTCGGCGTGTTCGCGCAGGGCGGCGATGCAGAAGGCGATGTGTTCTTCGAGGGGGAGGCCCAGCTCTTCGGCGCCCTTGAGGACATCCTCGCGGCTGACGCCGCGGGCGAAGGCTTTGTCCTTGAGGCGTTTCTTCACGGAGCTGATTTCGAGATCGAGGATGCTCTTGGAGGGACGGATGTAGGCGCAGGCGGTGAGGAAGCCGGCGAGCTCGTCGCAGGCGAAGAGGGTGTGTTCGAGGGGGGATTTGCGGAGGACGCCGGTGTAATCGGCGTGGGAGAGGATGGCGCGGGTGATCTCTTCGGAGTAGCCGAGCTCGCGCAGGATCTTGACGCCTTCGGCGGGATGCTCCTGGTCGGCGGCATGGGTGGCGTTGGGCCAGCGTTCGTAGTCGAAATCGTGGAGCAGGGCGGTGAGGCCCCAGAGTTCCTCGTCAGCGCCGTTCTTGCGGGCGTAGGCGCGGACGCAGGCTTCGACGGCCAGAGCGTGTTTGCGCAGGCTTTCCGAGGCCGTGTATTCGCAGAGCAGCTTCCAGGCATCGTCGCGGGTGGGCATTCGCTGATTCTCCTCCGTTGAAAAAAGATAGCTTACCGTAGGAGCGGGCACAGTCCAAACGGCGGAAGAAGGAAAAAGATTAGACACAGAGAGCACCCCGACTGAGTCGGGGGAGACGCCGGGCACGGGGTTGGGAGAGGAGAAGAGAAAAATGAAAATGGCGCGGAAAGAGCGGAAAAGAGAGAGGAAATGGACGAGCCTGTCCGCGCGGACAGGCGAAGATTTGGCGTAAAAGCGGGAAAAGAATTTACGGCACGGAAAAAATAATTGCAGAATCCTCTTGACAGAAAACGGCCATTCGCGGGATAGTGCCGCTGCGCCAGTTTCTGCCTTCCCCAGAGCACGTTCCTGCGTTTCTTCCTATCCGCACGCCGGACAAAAGTCAGCGAGGAGCACCGGTGTCGGCACAAAACGAAGCGATGAGCACGTTCGAAATGGATCGGGAAGTCATACGCTGCAAAACCTGCGGTCTCGTGCAGTACCGCACGCGCACCGGCAATTGCCGGAGGTGCGTGCGGGCGCTCCCTCAGCGCCTGGAGTTCCTGATACCTCCGCCAGCTCCGCTGGAAGAGGCAGGTGCCGAGCCCGCACAGGAGAAGTTGGTCAACCAGGAGACGGTCGAGAACATTGGCCAGCGCATCCGGCAGTTGCGCGAGTCGCGCGGGATGACGCAAAGCCAGTTGCAGTCACGCTCGAAAGTTTCCCGGTCGTACCTCTCGCGCATCGAGAGCGGGCAGATGACGCCGAGTCTCGGGACGCTGGAGAAAATCTCCGAAGCGCTAGGCGTGGGCCTCAACCGCTTCTTCATCCCGGAATCGGATGGAGAGGCGCTGCTGGAAGATCCCTTCATCCAGGGGTTGCGGCCGTTTCTGCGGCAGCTGGATTGGGAGCAGTGGCAATCGATCCTGAAGCGCCTGCAAGCGATCAGCGACCATGTTTCCGGAGGGCCGATCACACTCCGCCCTATCGGTAACCCGGCGCGGCTGACGCCGGCGGTGCCGGGCCATGGCCAGTTCGGCCACGCAAACAACGGGAACGGCCATATGAGTGGCCACCTGAACGATCAGACGGCGCACCTGCAGAATTCGGCGCAGGGTGGTTATCTGCGCCGGCCGGGCGCTCCGGTTTATCAGCGGCCGCTCGCGCGGTAGCTGCGTTCGCGCAGGAAAGTATTTTGCGGTGCGCGTGCCCCGATGGGGCACGCGCACCGCTTTTTTTATTGGCAGCGCCGGCGCCGCGGGCGGGCGAGCGACAGGCAGGGTGCCGGAGAGCGGCTATTCGCGGACGACCGTGACGTTGGCGGCGGGGACTTCCAGGCGCAGGAGGCGGTGCTGCGAATCGAGGTACAGGAGCACCTCGAGATCGGCGGTGGAGACGCGCAGGCCCTCGTAGGATTTTCCGGCGGAGGTCTGCGTGCCGGTGGCTTCGACGGTGACGGAGCCGGGAGTGAGGTCCTGGGGGATGAGCACGGGAAAGACCTGCGGGCCGCGCTTGGACCAGTCGTAGAGGCGGGCGAGGATGGCGTAGTGGTGGTAGAGGTTGTTGTCGAGGATGGCGATCCTGGGAGAAGCGAAAGTCAGCTCCTGCTGGAAGGGCTTGGCGCCTTCCACCTCCAGGTCGATTTTGGCGACGCCGTTTTCGAAGAGGATGTGCGCGCCGTTTTTCTTGTCGCTCTGCGAGGACCATTCGTAGCTGAGGGGCGCGCCGTCGGGCTGCAGCTGTAGGACGGAGGTAACGCGCGTGGCGTGGCCGTCCGCGGGCGTGAGCTGCACCGAGCCGCGCGCCATCCAGCTGGCGCCGTCGGCGGCAACTTCAAACTCCTCGGTGCCCACCTGCTGCCCGTCAAGCAGGATACGCAGCTTGCCTTTGTCCGGGGCGAGGAGGCCCGCTGCGGCGGCCGCGGGAGCGGCTTTCTTGTGCTTCTGCGCGGCGTGCAGCAGCGCGGGGCGCGGGGCGAGCCCGGCGGCGAGAGACAGGATCGTGGCAGCCAAGAGCCAAGTGCGGCGGTGCTTCATTGTTTCAGCCTCCCTGGTGCGTTCGAAAAATCCACCAAAGCCGTTGCCAGCGGCGGCTACGACGGGCGTTTCTCGCCGAGCAGATGCGCCGTGTCGCCCGGGGTGACGATACCCAGCTGCAGAATGCGGGCGACGACGGCCGCCGGACTCCCGGAGCTGTCCACGCGATAGTCGGCCTGCTGATAGGAGGGCAGGCGTTGCGCGTAGAGAGCGCGGAAACTGGCTTCGTCGCGGAACAACGGGCGGCCGGTCATGGTCATGCAGCGGGCCAGGAGAATTTCGACGGGACATTCGAGCCAGATGACGGGGACGCCGGCGTTACGCAGCAATTCGAAATTGGCGGAATGGGCGTAGGTGCCGCCACCCAGGGCCAGGACGGTGGGTTCGGCGCGCTCGATGGCGCGGCCCAGGACGGCCTGCAGCTGTTCGTGCTCGAGCTGGCGGAAGGCCGGCTCGCCGTGGCGTTCGAAAAATTCGGGGATGCACAGGCCGGCGGCCTGCTCGATGCGTTCATCGAGGTCGGCAAAGCGCCAGGCCAGCTGGCGGGCGAGGAGCGCGCCGACGGTGGATTTGCCGCAGCCCATAAAGCCGGCCAGGCAAAGCACGGAGGGGCGTGCGGCGGGGCCGCGCGGGGGCGAAGGTTGCATGGGCATGCGAGGGCGCGAAAGCGATCAATCGCGCTTTCGGATGCGGATTGTACCACTGAACGAGGAGAGGTTGACCTGGGCGAGGCCGGCGTTGACGCTGCCAGCGAGGCTCTTGGCAAACTTCGAGGAAAGGTGCTTCAGGCCGTGGGAATCGGGCTTGAGGAAGTCTTGGGCCTGATTGTCCACGGTGCCGCTGGTAGTCTGGGCCTTGAGGTCGAAAGAATCGCTGCCGGAGAAGCGCACCTCGACCAGGCCCATGCCGCTCTTCATGGTGTAGATGCCGTCGCGCAGAAAATCGCCGTCGTAGAGAATGTTGCCGGAGGTCGTGGAGACGTTGAGATTGTTGAGCTGCGGCTGCAGGAACTGCGCGCTGCCGCTGATCGAGGCGAAGTTGAGCTTGCCGGCGCATTGCATGCACTG
Organism: Terriglobia bacterium; assembly: GCA_020072785.1. NCBI lineage: Bacteria > Pseudomonadati > Acidobacteriota > Terriglobia > Terriglobia bacterium. The sequence goes on from JAIQGG010000004.1 coordinate 26,285, forward strand.
CAGCGATCCGCTGACGGTCTTTACGATGATGTAGCCGGAGACTTCCTTGAGGTGCACATCGCCGGCGACGGATTCCAGGGTCATGTCGCCATAGACCTGCTCGACGTAGATAGTGCCCATGCTGGTGGTGTGAATCTGCAGCTCGCTCTCTTCGGGAACGGTGATGTCGAAGGTGGTTTCGACCTCGGCGGGCTTGGCGCTCTTGTCGAGAATGGTGGTGGAGAGGCCGATGCGGTTAGCCGCCTGCTCCATCTCCACGGCGACTTTGGCGGAAGCCCGGTTGCCGGCGATGACCACTTCGGGATTCTTCCAGGACTTTACTTCGATGCGGCCGTTAGTGGCGTTCTGGATGGTGAGGACGGGGTGGGTGCTCACCGTGAAATGCTTTTCGATGTGCTGGCCGGCGGCCTGCGCGGAGGAGAGGGGCAAAAGAACAGCCGCAGCTCCCAGAAAAAGAGTTGACCGCTTCGCGGTCGCCCAGAAAGCTGACCGCTTCGCGGTCACCCAGAAGATCGCCCAGCAGGTCGCAGGTGTCGGCATGTCAGTAGTCTCCACTCCCGCTGCGATCCATCATCGCAGAGAGCAAATCGGCTTTTTTCTGGTAAGCGCCGGAAAGATATTCGCGGGCCACCTCGTCCGCCGGCTCCTGGCGGACGCGCTGCTCGCAATGGGCGATGAACTCATCCAGGATCTTGAGATTATCGCGCAGGGAAGCGTCCACGGGAGAAGCTGTGGCGCCGGCCAGTACCATGCCGGCGACCCCGCGTTCCTGCTGCTGGAGCATGGCCGCGGTATCCGCGTAGGGCAGAGGCTCGGCGGGGGGCGGCGGAGGCGTGCGGTGCAACTGCACGGCGGCAGCGGCGACGAGCACGAGGCCGACGGCGGCAGTGGCCAGGGCGTGGCTGTGGAAAAGGGCGGCCAGCGAATGCCGCCAGGAAGATTCCCGCGGCAGGGCCGGTTCCTGGAGGATTCCTTCCGCGGCGAGTTGCGCGCGCAGAGAGGCCCACAGACGCTGCGGGGGCTCGGCTTCGGCCGGGAGCGCGCGCGCGGCGGCGGCAATGGCAGTGAAATCGGCGAGCAGGCTCTGGCAGGCGTCGCAGCCTGCCAGATGCGTTTGTGCAGCATCGTTTGCAGGCGTGACCGCAAAGCGGTCACCGTGCAGCGCGAGACCCTCCTGCTCAAGGACCCGTTCGAATTCTGTGCACTTCATCATACCTTGCTCCGCGGGCGGGACGCTGGGTGGCCCTCCCGCACCTGTTTCCGGCGTGACCGCGAAGCGGTCAACGCTGCGTATCCCAAACTCAGACGTCCCGTCCGGTGGGGGACTTGGCCGCCTGTTCTTCCTGGCGGACCTGGCGCGCCTGATCCCGCAGCTCCTCCTGCAGGAGTTCGCGCATGCGCGTCCGCGCCTTGTGCAGCTGTGACTTCGAATTGCCTACCGAACAGCCCATGATGTCCGCGATCTCGTTGTGCTCGTAACCCTGGATATCGTGGAGCACGAACACTGTGCGGTACCCCGGGGGCAGCTTTTCGATGGAGCGCTCGAGATTGACGCGGTCGACCGCCCCGTTCAGTTTTAAGTCCGGCGCGCCGAAGTCTTTGCGCGGCCCGCCGCTCTCTTCATCCGGCTCCGTGGCTTCTTCCAGGGAAGTCGAAGGAAGAGCTTTCTTGCGCAGCCGCATGAGGACGACATTGACGGTCATGCGGTGCAGCCACGTGGAAAACGCCGACTCGCCTCGGAACGTGGCGATCTTGCGAAACAGCTGCAAGAAGGCCTCCTGGGCCAGGTCTTCCGCGTCGGACGGATTGTTGACCATGCGCAGACACAAAGCGTAGACACGGCGAGTGTGCAGCCGGTAGAGAAACTCAAAGGCCGCTGCATCGCCGCGCTGCGCCAGGCGAATGGCTTCCGCCTCGGTAAGCGTGCTGGGCTCAGTTGGTCTAGGTCGGGCCAACGGTCCAATCGCGGCGCATCCAGTCCATGCGATGCACCGTGTACCCTCCGGAGTTGTCCCGCGTGTGCGGAACACTTTCTCAAATAGACACTTTGTATGCGCGGCCAGCAACGGGCGCCGGTCCGCAGCGCCGCCAGGGGGCTGCGGCGTTATTTTCCCGCGATTCGCGCCGGACGTCTATGGCGGATGTTGCGCCAGCGGGCCTTGCGTGGAGAGTGCGGGCTGGCCTTGCCGTAGGCCGCGGACTCGAAGTCCGCCAGCGCCTCCGCGGGCAGGACGTGGAGAAAGGACTTGCACAGGACGATGGTCTCGCGCAGGCAGCTATTGAGGTCGTAGTGAAAGAAATCCAGCGCCAGCCAGGTCCTGTCGCGCTCCCCGGAAAACTCTTCGACCAACTCCTGAACCGTGGCGGGGAATTCCCGGTCCAGGTCCGCGACCATCTCCTGCAGGCAGTGCAGCTTGTGCAGGAACTGCGAGCGCTGGGAAAGAAGGACCATGGAGAACAGGGCATTCATGCGGGCGGCGCGCAGGCAGCGAAGGCTCCGGAAATTGGCGGGATCGAGCGGCGCCACGTTGGGCACCGTGCCGTGATGGCGGCCTTGCGCTTCGATGGCGCGCAGCAGGGCTTCCAGCGGCTGGGTCAGCAAGCGGCTCAGTTCCCCGCTCACGGCCACAGTCTGCAGCGACTTGGCGATTTGACCTTGCAGGCGCAGGGCCATCGCTTCGTTCAGCGACACGCTGAGCATGGTGTAGGAGGTTTCCAACTGCTGGCTGAGAGTTTCGAAGGTGCTGGCTTTGGGCTGCGGCAGCCAGGCACACCAATCCTCCTGTACCGAAGTCAGCCGACCGGGAAGGGATGGGGTCCGCTCTTGCACAACCTTTGCCAGTTAGACGCGCCGAGTATAGCAAAGTACTCTCGCCGGTGCGCAACCCCTTTCTTGAAGGTGCGGGCTAGCCCCGCTATACTGCGCACGACCCATGAGAAAGGAAGTTTACCCTTGCAATTCGAGCCACTTGACCAGTTCCAGCAACGCCAGAAGAAACTCGAAGAGATGCGGGCGCTGGGTTATGCCGCGTACCCGCACGAGTTCCGCTGGACGGAGACGCCGGCGGCGCTGGTGGAGGCCTTTGCGGAGACTCCGGCGGCCGAGTTGGAAGCGCACCGGCGCGAGGTCCGCGTGGCCGGGCGCATCGTCTCCTACCGGCTGATGGGCAAGGCGGGGTTCGCGCACATTCAGGGAGCGGGAAAGCGCATCCAGGTCTACGTGAAGCGGGACGTGCTGGGGGAGCGCGCCTTCAAGCTTTTCCAGTTGCTGGATCTCGGCGACAACATCGGCGTGGCCGGGCATCTCTTCCGGACGAAGACCAACGAACTGTCCATCTGGGTGGAGGAGCTGACGTTTCTGAGCAAGGCCCTGCTGCCGCTGCCGGAAAAATGGCACGGGCTTACGGACATTGAGATCCGCTACCGGCAGCGCTACCTGGACCTCATAGCCAACGAGAAATCACGGCAGGTGTTTCTGACGCGGGCGCGCATCGTGCAGGAGATGCGGAGGTTTTTCGACGGGCGGGGCTACGTCGAGGTGGAAACGCCGATGATGCACCCCATCGCGGGGGGCGCGGCGGCGCGGCCGTTCATCACCCACCACAACACGATGGATATCGACTTGTACCTGCGGATTGCGCCGGAGCTGTTTCTGAAGCGCCTGGTGGTGGGCGGGATTGACCGGGTGTATGAGATCAACCGCAACTTCCGGAACGAGGGCATTTCCACGCAGCACAATCCGGAATTCACCATGCTGGAGTTCTACGAGGCCTACAGCAACTATCAGGACCTCATGGAGCTGAACGAGCAGCTCTTCGCGCTGCTGGCGGAGAAGGTGACCGGCTCGACGACGGTGCGTTACGGCGAGCACCAGCTGGACTTTGCGAAGTTTCAGAAGCTGACGATGCGCGAGGCCGTCGAAAAATACTGGCCCGCGGAGGCCGGAGCCGCGCCCACGCCGGCGGAACTGGCGGCGCCGGGCGGGCCGCGCGCGGCGGTGGCGCGCTACAACCAGTGGGCCGGGCGCACGGGCGGCGCGCGCATCACGGCCAAGGGCCAGCCCAGCGACGGCGAGTGGACGGGAATGCTTTTCGAAGAGATTGCCGAGAAGCATCTGATTCAGCCGGTGTTCATCTACGATTTCCCCACGGAGATCTCGCCGCTGTCCAAGCAGAAACCGGAAGATGCCGCGCTGACCGAGCGCTTTGAAATCTTCGCCGGGGGCATGGAGATTGCCAACGGCTTCTCCGAACTGAACGATCCCGTCGAGCAGGAGCGCCGCTTCCTGGAGCAGATCGCGCAAGGCGGCGAGGAAGCGCCGAAACAGCTGGACGTGGACTATGTGCGCGCGCTGTGCCACGGCTTGCCGCCTACAGCCGGCGAGGGCATCGGCATGGACCGGGTGACCATGCTGCTCACCGATTCGCACTCCATCCGCGACGTCATCCTCTTTCCGCTGCTTCGCCCGGAGACCCCGGAAGCGAAGACGGAAGCGCCCGGCGCTTTCGCCGGCGAGAAAGACTAGCGGCCACCCGCACATGCGATTCGAATGGTTCGTGGCCCGGCGGTACCTCCGGTCGCCCTACCGGCCGGCGGTGCTGCGCCTGGTGACGGGCTTTTCCGTGCTGGGCGTGGCCGCGGGCGTGGCCACGCTGGTGGTGGCGCTGGCCATGGACACGGGCTTCCGGGAGACGCTGCAGGAGCGGCTGCTGGGGGTGACTGCGCACGTGTCGCTGACGCGGCCGGGCACCGGGGGGATTCGCGATTATGAGGCGCTGGCGGCGCGGCTGGGAACGATGCCGGGCGTGCGTTCGATCACGCCCGCGGTGTACCAGACGGTGTTGATGTCGTTTGGGGGGCAGGCGCGCGGGGTGGTGGCCAAGGGCGTGGATCCAGCGCGGGAGCGGCGCTTTGACGAAGCGCTGCAGCGGGTGGTGGCCGGGCATGCGGATTTTACGGCGGACGCCGACGGTGTGGACGCGCTGCTCGTCGGCAAACAGCTCGCCGACGAATGGAAGGTGTCGCCCGGGGACTACGTTACGCTGACCAGCCCGCAAGGACGGCTGACGCCGTTCGGCCTGCTGCCGCGCACCCGGCGCTTCCGCATCACCGGCGTCTTCGAATCGGGCTTCTACGATTACGACGAAAACTGGTGCTTCATGACGCTCTCCGCGGCGCAGAATCTTTCCGGCGCGGGCGACCTGGTGAACGTGCTGGAACTGCGGCTGACGCAACCCGATCGGGCCGGGGAGGTCGCGCGGGAGATGGAGCGCGCGGCCGGAGCGGGGTACGCGGCCACGACGTGGATGGAAGAAAACAAGGCGCTGTTCCGGGCTTTACGGCTGGAAAAGCTAGTCACGGCGATCTTCATCGGGCTGATCACGTTTGTGGCCGGGCTGAACATCCTGGTGGTGCTGACGATGACCGTCACAGACAAGGCCCGGGACATCGCGGTATTGATGGCCATGGGCACGCGCCGCGCGCAGGTGCGGCAGATTTTTCTCTTGCAGGGGCTGGCTATCGGCTCGACAGGAACGCTGCTGGGACTGGTGGCGGGTTATGTGATCGCCTTCACCGCGGGTACCTACCATCTGATACCGCTCGATCCGCAGGTCTATTCCGTGGCCTACGTGCCGTTTCATCCGAGCGTCTGGGACGGAGTGGGAATCGCGCTGGTGGCGATGGGAATTTCCGTAGCCGCAACACTGGTGCCGGCGCGGGCGGCGGCGCGCTTGCTGCCCGTGGAAATCTTGCGTTATGAGTGAAATAGCAGCATGGAGGAGAAGGGCAAAAGGGGAAGATTTGGCGGTTCGGTTGCTCTATATTGAGAGATGCAATCGGACCGGGGTCGTCCTTCTGCAACATGGTTGCACAGAGCTTCCCCTGTGCTTCCGAATGCGCTGAAATCGCATGAGTTAGACTGGTCCGCAAGGAGCGAAAGCCGGGCGTCCGGTGGACGCGGATTGTCACCGGCGAAAAAGGGAAAGAGTTGGGCATTGAGCGGCAGGGCCGGACAGTAAGGATTAGCCACTGCGCTGGGTGCTGCAGCATCTAAATAAAATAGAGATGCAGCGCGGGGTGGCAGAAGCAGGGGCGCAGCGCGGAAGAAAATTATGGACGCAGGGCAGACTAACCCGGAGCGCAAGGCGCGCGAAGCTGGCGGCGCGGCGGGGGAGTGCGGACGAGTGGTGCTGGAGGCGCGCAGCCTGCGGAAAAGTTACGGCTCGGGCGCGGCGGAATTGCAGATTCTGGCGGACGTGAACCTGTCTTTGCGCGAAGGGGAGATGGCCGCGATCGTGGCGCCGTCGGGAGCGGGGAAAAGCACGTTGCTGCACCTGCTGGCCGCGCTAGACACGCCAACAAGCGGTACAGTATACTTCGACGCGAAAGCCATCGAAACAAAAGATGACGCGGCGCTGGCCGCGTTTCGCAATCGCGCCATCGGGTTTGTCTGGCAGCGGCATCAGCTGCTGGCGGATTTTACGGCCGCGGAAAATGTGGCCATGCCGCTGCTGGTGCGCGGCGAAAAATTTGCTCCGGCGCTCGAACGGGCGCGGGAGCTGCTCGCGGAAGTAGGACTCGCGGAGCGCGCGAGCCACCGGGCAGGAGACCTTTCCGGCGGGGAACAGCAGCGCGTGGCGATAGCCCGGGCGCTTGTCACCGGGCCATCGGTGCTGCTGGCAGATGAACCGACCGGAGATCTGGACGAGCGGAATGCTTGGGCCGTGTTCGAACTGCTGGAACGGCTGCACCGGACGCACCGCCTGACGTCGCTGCTGGCGACGCACAATGCGGCGATAGCGGCACGGTGCGGGCGGATCCTGGGGCTGGAACATGGCGTTCTGCAATCTCGCGCGGCTGCGGCCGGGGCGAGTGGGACCCGTGGGGGAGAAGCGAGCTAATCGTGTTCGAACGATACACCGAGAAAGCGCGACGCGTAATTTTCTTTGCCCGCTATGAAGCGAGCCAGTACGGCAGCCCGTACATCGAGACCGAGCACCTGCTGCTCGGGCTGATGCGCGAGGACAAGGCCCTGGCCAACCGCTTCCTGCGCCAGCAGGGCTCGATCGAGTCCATCCGCAAAGAGATCGAAGCGCGCATCACCATCCGCGAGCGGATTTCCACGTCCGTGGAAGTGCCGTTGAGCGCGGAATGCAAGCGCATCCTGAACATGGCGGCGGAAGAGGCCGAGCGCCTGGGGCACAAGCACGTGGGCACGGAGCATCTGCTGCTGGGCATCCTGCGCGAAGAGAAGTGTTTCGGCGCGGAGATTCTGATGGAGCGCGGCCTGCGCCTGTCCGCTTTGCGGGAAGAGCTGGCGCGCACTTCGGGGGAGAAACCACCGGCGGCGCGCCCCAAGGAGACTTCGCTGCTGGCGGAGTTCAGCCGCGACCTGACGCAGGCGGCGGTGGATGGGGCGCTGGATCCCCTGGTGGGCCGCGACAAGGAAGTCGAACGAGTGATCCAGATCCTGTGCCGGCGCACGAAGAACAACCCGGTGCTGATCGGCGAACCGGGGGTCGGCAAGACGGCCATCGTGGAGGGCCTGGCGCAGCGCATTGCGGACGGGGATGTGCCGCCGTTCCTGGCGGAAAAGAAGGTCCTGTCGCTGGACCTGTCGCTGATCGTTGCGGGGACGAAATACCGCGGGCAGTTCGAAGAGCGGCTGAAGACCATCATGAAGGAGCTGATGGAGAACCAGAACTCCATCATCTTCATCGACGAGCTGCACACGCTGGTGGGCGCGGGTTCGGCGGAAGGCTCGCTGGACGCAGCGAACATCCTGAAGCCGGCGCTGTCGCGCGGGGAGATCCAGTGCATCGGGGCGACCACCCCGGGCGAATACCGCAAGTCGGTGGAGAAGGATCGTTCGCTGGAGCGGCGCTTCCAGGCCGTGAAGGTGCCGGCGCCGAACGAGGACGAAGCGATCCAGGTGCTCAGCGGGGTGCGCGAGCGCTATGAGAAATTCCACGCGGTAACCTACACGGATGAGGCCCTGCGCTATGCCGTGTATCTCTCGAACCGCTACATTCCCGATCGCTTCCTGCCGGACAAGGCCATCGACCTGATCGACGAGGCGGGAGCGCGCGTGAAGCTGCGCCAGGCCACGGTCCCTGAAGAGGTGGCCGAGGTGCAGAAGCGCGTGAAGTTCATCACCCACCGGATGGAAACGGCCATTGCCAACCACGAATTCGAAAAGGCGCGTTTCTATTCGGAAGAAGAGCGCAAGGAAAAGGAAAACCTGCGTGTGCTGCGGGAGCGCTTCAAGCTGGACGACGCTTCGACGGGCATCGTGACGCGGGAAGACATCGAGGAAGTGGTGTCGCGCTGGACGGGCATCGCGGTAACCTCCATCAAGGAAGACGAACAGCAGAAACTGCTGCGCATCGAGCCGGAGCTGCACAAGCGGGTGATCAGCCAGGACAAGGCCATCACGGCGCTGGCGCGGGCCATCCGCCGCAGCCGCGCGGGGCTGAAATCGCCGCTGCGCCCGGTGGGCTGCTTCCTCTTCCTGGGGCCGACGGGCGTGGGCAAGACGGAAGTGGCGCGGCGCCTGGCGGAGTTCCTGTTCGGTTCGGAGAAGTCGCTGGTGCGCTTCGACATGTCGGAGTTCATGGAGAAGCACTCGGTGTCCAAGCTGATCGGGGCGCCTCCGGGCTATGTGGGTTACGAAGAGGGCGGGCAATTGACGGAGCGGGTGCGGCGCACGCCGTATTCGGTGATCCTGCTCGATGAAATCGAGAAGGCCCACCCCGACGTTTTCAACATCCTGCTGCAGGTGTTCGAGGACGGCCAGTTGACCGACGGCCTGGGAAATACCGTGGACTTCCGGAATTCCATCATTATCATGACTTCCAACCTCGGCGCGCGGCATTTGCAGAAGCGCACGTCGATCGGATTCGGGGCCGGCGTGGACGAAGCCGGGCAGAAGAGCCTCGAAGAGATGGTGATGGGGGAAGTGAAGCGGGTGTTCAACCCGGAGTTTCTGAACCGGCTGGACGAAGTGATCATCTTCAACCCGCTCGGCGATGAAGATCTGCTGCGGATCATTGACCTGCTGGTCGGGCAGATGAATGATACGCTCATCCACCGGCAGGTCCAGGTGGTGCTGTCGCCGGAAGCGCGGCAGTGGATTCTGGAGAAGACTTGCGCGGACCGCAGTTACGGAGCGCGGCCGTTGCGGAGAGCTCTGCAGAAATATGTAGAGGATCCGCTCTCGGAAGCGCTGATTCAGGGAGGAATTCAGCGGCCCGCAACCCTGCAAATGTACGTCGCGGGAGAAGGCCTGGCTTTCCGGCCGCTGGTCGAGGCAACCCCGGTCATCCACTAGAGAATCAGAACACGCACAGCCGGCCCATACCGGGCGCGGCAGGAGAAGAGCATCTTGCGTTTCGGGGCGCGGCCTTGAAGACCTCAGCGGCCGCTTATAGGAGACTCTGTTTGTCTGTCCGGGCATTAGGCGCAGGGGTGTTGCTGCTCACCACGGGGTTCCTTCTTCCGGAAGCCGGGGCGGTTCCAGGGCCCCAGACGCGGCAGAGTTCCGTCCGGCATGCGGTTTCTTTCCAAGCCCACGGCATCTCCGGGCGCGGCGCGGACAGCGCGGCGCGGACCGCAGCAACGCCGGCCGGGGGCGCGGTGCAGGAGAAGGCGGCGCCGGGGCAGGCGGCTATTGCGCCGGCCGTGGTGGAGCGCATCGATTTCGTCGGTAACCGGCGGGTGCGCAGCGACACTCTGAAGGCGCGCATCTTCACGCGCGAAGGCGACATTTTCAGTGAAGAGACGCTGAAGCGTGATTTTCAGGCGCTGTGGAACACGCAGTTTTTCGAGGACGTGAAGCTGCGCGTGGAGGACAGCCCCAGCCGGGCGGGCGCCAAGATCATCATTTTCGAAGTGAAAGAGCGGCCGGTGATCCGGCGCATCCGCTATGACGGCATCCACTCGGTCTCGGAATCGGACATTCTGGACCGCTTCAAGGACCGCAAGGTCGGGTTGACGGTGGAAAGCCAGTTCGATCCCACGCGCATCAAGAAGGCCGAGGTGGTGCTGAAGGAACTGCTGGGAGAGCACGGGCGGCAGTTCGCCAAAGTGACCCCGCAGTATGAGCGGATCGCGGCAAGCAATGCGGTGGTGCTGATCTTCAAAGTGGAAGAGGGGCCGAAGGTCAAGATCGGCTGGATCCACTTTACCGGGAACCACGCGTTCAGCGACCGCAAGCTGATCCGCGCGATGCGCCATTCGCGGCCCTACGCCATTCCCCTATACTTCCTGGAACTTCCGGTGCTGACGAAGACTTACGACCACGAAAAGCTGAACGAGGACCTGGAAGTGGGCGTGCGCGGGCTGTACCAGGACAACGGCTACTTCAAGGTGCTGGTGAAGGATCCCATCATAGAGAACGTGGACGTGGAGCGTGGCGGAATTCCGCTGCCGCTGCCCGGGGTAGGGCGCAAGCGCGGCAAGGCCGTCAACATCACCATTCCCATCGAAGAGGGGGAGCGCTACCGGATGGGGCGGCTGAACATCGTCAGCGCCGACCCGGACAAAGCGCTGTCGCTGAAGGTGGAGCCGCTGAAGATGAACTTTCCCCTGAAGGAGGGGGACATCTTCGCGGTGGGCAAGGTGCGCAAATCGCTGGAGGACTACCGCAAGATTTACGGGGAGTACGGGTTCATCGATTTCACGGCGGAGCCGGACACGGAGATGGACGACGAAGCCAAGCGCATCAACCTGACACTGAAGTTCAACGAAGAGAAGCAGTATTACGTGCGGCGCATCGAATTCAGCGGCAACACCACCACGCGCGACAAAGTCATCCGCCGGGAGATCCTGGTGGACGAAGGGCAGCTCTTCAACCAGCGCGCCTGGGAAGTGAGCATTCTGCGGCTGAACCAGCTCGACTATTTCGAGCAGATCAAGCCGGAGGCCGCGGAGATCGCCCGCAACACCAAAGAAGGCACGGTGGACATCAACCTGAAGCTGAAGGAAAAGGGGAAGCAGTCCATCGGCTTGCAGGGAGGCGTGAGCGGGCTGGCCGGGAGTTTCGTCGGGCTGACCTATCAGACCAACAACTTCCTGGGTCTGGGCGAGACGCTGACGTTTTCCGCGGAGTTCGGCGATCGCCAGCGCAATTTCATGTTCGGTTTCACCGAGCCGTATCTCTTCGACCGGCCCATTTCCACCGGGTTCACGCTCTTCTCCAGCCGCTACAGCTTCAACCAGGCGCAGCAGTTGGCGCTGACGCTGGGGCAGAAGGTGAGCCTGAACCCGCAGACCATCCAGAACTACAACCAGAACAGCACGGGGTTCACGGTGTTCGCCAGCTACCCGATGCGGCGGTTTTCGTTCATGCGGCTGGGCCTGAGCTACGGGCTGACGAAGACCAACATCACGACGTTCAGCGACGCCTCCAAGCTGCTCTTCCAGAGCGTACAGTTCCGCAGTTTTGCGGGGCCCAGCGCGATGAACGGGATCGTCTCCAGCACCCTGACGCCGACGCTGAGCTATAACACGGTGAATAATCCGGTCAATCCCACCGGAGGCAAGAGCTTCTTCTATTCGCTGGCGGTGCAGGGCGGCCCGCTGGGCGGCAACGTCAACGCCATCACCAACGTTTTCGAATACAAGCACTTCCAACCCATGCACAAGCACCGCAACGTGCTGGGCTACCGGGTGCAGACCTCGTACACGACGAGCTTCGGGGGGCTGCAGTTGCCGCCCTACAGCCGCTTCTACATGGGCGGCGAGGACACGGTGCGCGGGTTCGACATCCGCGCCATTTCTCCGGTGACCTTCATCCCCATTAGCACCGTGCAGCAGTTTTCCTATTTGGACCCGACGTCGCTGGACGCGGGCGGCAACCCGCGGTTCAGGACCGTCCAGTTGCCGGTCATGACCTACCAGATTACGTTTCCAGGCGGAGACATGCAGGGCGTGGGCAACCTCGAATACCGCATCCCGATCGTGGGGCCGGTGACCATGGCGCTGTTTGTGGACGCGGGAACGAACGGGATCGTCAAGCGCAGCGGGCTGCAGCTCGCGGAGACCGGCCTGCAGGATCTGCAGACGTCCTTTCCCAACGCCAACCTGAAAGCCCAGTTACCGCTGGCCTCGGGGACGAATTTCCGGCTGCGCTCCTCGGCGGGCGTGGAATTTGTGGTGCAGTTGCCGATCGTGCAGGCGCCGTTCCGCATTTACTACGCCTATAACGTGGCGCGAATGCGGGAGCAACTGGTGGCGCCGCCCGGCCTGTTCAACCAGGACACGCTGGACATGCTGAAGCTGTCGCTGCCGCCGGGCGTGTACGCCAACGAAGTCCTGCCGCAGCTCAATAATTTCGTGAACAATCCCGGGCGGCTGAATTTTTTCGAACCGTCGCACACGTTCCGCTTCACGGTGAGCCGGACGTTCTAGGGATCTCCGGGAGCGGCCCGGCAACGAGATGGCACGAACGAGTTGACCGCTTCGCGGTCACGCATATAGAGGAAGCGCAGGACGCGGGAGAGCAGGGGAGGCAAGGCGTATGAAGGCGCTGCAAATGTGGAAAAAGATGGCAGGGGTACTGGCTGCGGCCAGCCTGCTGTTGTCCGGCTGCGGTTCCTCGGGCGGCGGCTCGACGAAGGTAACCGTGAGTCTGAGCGCGGGTTCCCTGTTCCTGCTGGTGAACCAGACGTACCAGATAACGGGGCAAGCGGTAGGCTCGACAGACCAGTCGATTACTTATTCCCTCGGTTACGTGCCGACGGCTACGCTCACCGCCACGCCCACCACCCCCCCCACGCCCTGTCCCACCACCGCCAGCCCGAATCCTGACTGCGGCACGCTGAGCGCGGTGACCAGCACCTCGACGACCACCACCTCGGGCACCACGACGACTACCAACACGGTCTACACCGTCACCTATACGGCGCCGGCGATCGTGCCCAATCCCGCCGTGACCGTTTTCATCATCGCCACGGCCAACGCCGACAAGACGGCAACCTCCCACGTCCTCGTGACGCTGGACTCCGGCATCCGCGTAACCATGACGCCCACGACGGCGACGATCGGCACGCTCGAGTCGTTTCAGTTCACGGCCACGCTGACGAACGACCCCACCTTGAACGACGTCAACTGGTCGGTCACGGAGACCAACGCCGGTACGGTAAGTGCGACAGGCCTGTATACGGCGCCAGCCAGCGTGCCCAGCCCGGCCACAGCCACGGTTGTCGCCACGGCCAAGCTGGATCCCACGCAGACCGCCTCGGCCACGGTCACCATCGTCATCGCAGCGGCTCCCACGTTTACCGGGGTCAGTCCGGCGCCGCCGGCTACGGTGCCCCAGGGCGCGCTGTTCCAGGACGTCTATCTCACGGCGAGCAATCTGCGCTCGACTTCCACGGTGCTGTTCAAGGGCGTGCCGGTAGCCGCCAGTCAGCTCAAGATCGTCAACGCCACGCTGGCGCGCGTGCGGCTGAACTCCACAGACTTGCTGACTGCGGGGACATTCCCGTTCGAGATCCTGGGCGCTGCTTCGCCGGCGCCGCCGAACGACTCCATCACCATCGGGCCGGTGCGCCCGGCGCTGATCGGTGTGAATCCGGACAGCACGGTGCCGCCGCAGGCCGTCGCCTCGATTACCCTGGACGGCGGGTACTTCGGTCCGGGCAGCAGTCCGCTGGTGACCGCGCAGTTCAACGGCAATTTGGCCATCGTCACGGGAGCCACGGCGCGGCAACTGGCGGTCACGCTGAATCCGGGCGATCTCAGCCTGCCCGGTCTTTATGCGGTTTCCGTGAATAACAGCAGCGCACCGCAGCCCATGGCTGCCGGCAATTTTGCGGTGCAGCCGGATCCGGCTTCGAATGGACCATCCGTCGCGGGGCTGGTATCTCTGAAGAGCAGCCCCACGGATACCCCGGCGCCCAGCGCCATCGCCGTGGACACCACCATCGGCACCGCCATCGTGGCCAACACCGGCAATAACACCGTGCAGCTTTTGAATCTGAACGGCGCCATGCCGGCGCTATTCGGCGCGCAGATTGCGCTGCTGGGATCTCCGACAGGGGTGGCCGTGGATGAAGAGCGGCACATCGCTGCGGTTGCGGTCTCCAATACCACTGGTACGGTCCGAAACATTACGCTTGTGGATTTGGTGGCTGGTGCCGCGATAGCTGGGGGGACGATTGACTTGACCGCGATGTCGGCGGCGTCGGCGACATCGCCGCTGCTGCCGTTCTCGGTGGGTCTGGATCCCGTCAGCGGGCGCGGGATCGTGGCGTTTTCCAAGACGAACATCGGCGCAATCTTCAATGTGGACCCGGCCGCGACACCCGCGTGTCTCTCCGGCCTGGGCACGACGCCGTATTGCGTGACCGGAGCGGTGACGCTGAACACCGGCGCCAATCCGCAGATCGCCTTCCAGCCGCGGCTGCACTGGGCCTTTGTCACGCCGGGCGGATCCGGCCTGATGTCGGTGGTGGATCTGGGAGCGGCGCCGCACCAGGCGGCGATTACGGCGTCCACGGGAGCCAAGCGCAGCGCAAACGTGGTGACCATCACCACAGCCACGCCGCATGGGCTGGACCCGACGAATCTCGGGGCGGTGCTGATCGCCGGCGTCGCTGATGCCAGCTTCAACGGCTCGTTCACGGTGGCCAGCATAGTGGACGCCAACACGTTCACCTATGCACAGACCGCGGCGGATGCCACGAGCGGCGGCGGGCAGGTGAATTTCTCGAAGCCGCTGCTGACGTTCTCGATTTCGACGAGCATACGCGGCATCGCCATCAACCCGCAGACCTCGCGGGCGGTCCTGGCGGATGCCACTGGGAACTCGACTTCGATTTTGAGCACGCTGGACCAGACGAATGCCGGGATTGCCGTGGGACATCCGGTGAGCGGAGCGGGCTTCCAGCCGTTCAGCAACGTGGCCGTGGTGGTCAAGCCCGGGACGATCGGGGCCACCGGCGTGGATACCATTACGCTGCTGGACCCGACGGCGACCGCGCAGATTTCCGGGCTGCCGCGCGGCGTCCTGGCGGAAATCCCCACGGGGGGCACGGGTTCGGGCGCCGTAGCCGTGGATCCGGCGCGCAACTGGGCGCTGGTGGCGAATGCGGGGAGTCACGACATCAGCGTGGTCTCTCTGGGCACGATCCAGACGCCGCAGGTGGCGAGCCTGCGCATTCCGCCGGGGCAGCGGTTGTTCCCGCAGGGGACAACGACCTCGGCGTCGGCTCTGCCCGTGCAGATTTTCGGCGCAGGCTTCTCCGGTAGCCCACAGGTGCGGCTGGACGGCACGGTGCTTTCCGGAGCATCGCTGGTGAACAGCCGGGAAATCGATGTAACCATTCCGGCGTCGTACCTGGCGGCGCCGCGGCGCTACGCACTGGACGTGGTGGTGGGCAGCAATTTCTCCAACGTGACGGACTTCACGGTGGTCGGCGTGGTGGACATGACCAGCGCGGGATGCCTCACGCCGCAGCCCGCGGGCGTGGCTATTGACGACGTGCGGGACAAGGCCGTCGTCGCCAACAGCGGTTGCAACACCATTTCCGTCATCGACCTGAACACCGCCACGGCCGGGACGCCCATTGCCGTGGGCACGGCGCCAGTGGGCGTGGCCACCATCCCGCGTCTGGGTATGGCAGTGGTGACGAACAGCAACATGAACCTGGCCACGGGCGCCTCCAACGGCGCCGGCACGATTTCCATCGTGGATGTCGTCGCGGGTACGGTCCTAGCGCCCATCACCGTGGGCACCGATCCCACCGGGGTGGCCATCAACCAGGACACGGGCATAGCCTACGCCGTCAACACCGGATCCAATACCCTCAGCGCGATTGACCTGAAGGCGGCGACCCCCACGGCAGTAACGGGCGCGGTGGATCAGACGCCTATTTCCATTGCGGTGGATCCGAACCGCAACGTCGCCGTCGTCGGGGCGATTTTGCAGAACTCGAATCCGCCGCAGGGCGTCATGGACGTCGTGGACACCTCCCTGGCCACGCCGGCGATCAAATCGCGGGTCAACGCCTCGCCGAGCCTTCCGACGGGCGTGGTCTACGATCCAGCGAACGGGCTGTTCTACTCCGTGGCCAGCCTGAGCAACTCGTTCTATATGCTGAATCCGGATACGGGGTCGGCGCAGGGCGTGCGCGTGGGCGTGAATCCGACCTCGCTGGCTTATAACCCCCAGAGCGGGACGCTGGTGACGGTGAATTCGGCGAGCAACACGCTGTCGTTCGTGGATACGCTGACGATGCGCACGCGGGAGACGCTGGGCTTTGGCACGGCGACCCCGGCCACGACTCCCAGCAATCCGCAATTTGCCGCCGCTATTCATCCGCGGACGAATCTGGCGGTGATCACCGACGCGGCCAACAACCGCGTCCTGCTGCTGCCGCTGCCGCGCTAGGCAGGGGCCCCGCGGACAACCGCGGGGGCTGGCAGGGGCATCGCAAGTTCGAGCACGGGTTTTGCCGGGAAGCGATGCATGTCCGGGGTGCGTTTTCCGTTGCGAGGGGAAACGCGGCTCGGCTATACTTCCCGGTTTGTGTGCGGGTCGCCGGGACGCACCGGCGCCCGATCCCAGAGTTTTCGGCCAAGAAGATTGGCGCATAAGGAGAGAAAAGTGAGAGTGGAAACCATGATTCGAACGGCGGCCCTGGCCGCTGCCTGCGTGTTCGGTGCGGCAGCCGCAATGGCCCAGGGGACTCCCGCGCCGGCGACCAAAGTCGGCACCATCAATGTCCGGCAGGCGATCGTCAACACCGCGGAGGGCAAGCAGGCCTCGGCGGAGCTGCAGTCGCAATTTGCTCCCCGGCAGAACGAGCTGGAGAACCTGAACAAACAGATGAGCGAACTGCGGCAGCGCTTGGCCGCGGGGGAGCGCACGCTCAGCGACGAAGAGAAGGCCCGCCTGACACAGCAAGGGCAGAAGATGGCGCAGCAGTTGGAGCGCAAGCAGAACGAGTACCAGGAAGACGTGAACGGTGCGCAGGGTGAAGTGATCGACCGCATCGGACGGAAGATGCTGGACGTGTTGGACCGCTACGCGCGGGAGAACGGTTATGTCGCAGTGTTCGATACCTCGTCGCAGAATTCGCCGATCCTCTATGCTTCGGCCCAGATCGATGTGACCACGGACATCGTCCGCCTCTACGACCAGGCCTACCCGGTCAAGGGTGCGGCCCCGGCCGCCAAGCCTGCGGCCAAGCCCGCTGCGGCCGCCAAACCGCCGCAACAGTAAGCTTTCGCCCCGGAACGGGAAGCCCAGGCAGCCGCACAGCAGGGCGCTGTGCGGCTGCTTTTTTTCTTGCGCCGGGGACGAGCGGAAAAAGGGAGGCCCAGGGCCTGTTTTGCGGGCCTGAGGCCGCTAGCGGAGCCCGCTTCTCTTGCTTTTGCATGTACGAATGTCTATACTGTAAAAGAGCTCAGAAGCGGGTCGCACGGAGGAGTGGGCGCGAGCCCACTTTTTTGTTGCACCAAGCATAATGCAGAGGGCGAGCGGCGGGTGGGGGACTCTTCACGTGAATCTGGAGCGCATCCGCGAGGCCGCCGAGCGGGTGGCCCGTTCGGAAGGCCTGGAAGTCGTTGATGTCGAATGGAAAATCGGCAAGCAGCGCTTCCTGCGAGTGTACATTGACCGCCCTTGGCCTCCGCCTCCGGGGACCGAAGGAGCTTTGCCCGGGACGCATGCCACGGGCATCAGTCATGCCGACTGCGAACGGGTGAGCCAGCAATTGAGCGTCATTTTGGACGTAGAGGAGCTGATTCCGGGACCGGAGTATGTCCTGGAAGTAAGTTCGCCGGGGCTGGACCGGCAGCTCAGGAAACCCGCGGAGTTTGAACGCTTTACGGGCCGCCTGGTGAAGATTACCACGGCGGTACCGGTCGGAAACGCCAGTTTTTTTGAGGGGCGGCTGGCCGGGTTGGCGGAGGGCAAAGTCCTCCTGGAACTGAAGGGCCGGGAGGCGCGGACGCTGGAGTTGCCGCTGGAAGCGATCCGCAAAGCGCAACTGGTAGTGGAATTCTAGGAACGAGTTATGTCGAGCCTGCTCTATCAACAGATCGAAATGCTGAGCCGCGAGAAGCACATCGAACCGGATGTGGTGATTGCGGCCATTGAAGACGCCATGGTGGTGGCGGCGCGCAAGTATTACAAGACCGAAGAACCCCTGCGCGCCAAGTTGAATCAGGAAACCGGCCATGTGGACGTCTTTGCGGTGAAGACGGTGGCCGAGGAAGTGACCGATCCGAATGCGCAAGTCAGCCTCGCGGAGGCGCGCAAGACGAATCCCGCGGCGGAGATCGGCACGGAAATCCTGACGCCCAAGCCGACCGACGTGCTGGGGCGCATCGCGGCGCAGACGGCCAAGCAGGTGATCCTGCAGAAAGTGCGCGAAGCCGAGCGCGACACGATTTACAACGAGTACCACACGCGCGTGGGCGAGCTGGTGACCTGTGTGGTGAAGCGCGCTGAAGGCCCGGACCTGATCGTGGACATGGGGCGGACGGAAGCGCGGCTGCCCAAGCGCGAGCAGTCGCGGCTGGAGACCTACAACATCGGAGATCGCGTGCGCGTGGTGATCCGCATGGTGGACCGTGCGGCGAAGGGGCCGCAGGTGATCGTTTCGCGGGCGGATTCCGTGCTGGTGCAGCGGCTGTTCGAAATGGAAGTGCCGGAAATTTATGACGGCACGGTGCAGATCCGCGCGGCAGCGCGCGAGGCCGGCGAGCGCACCAAGATCGCGGTGGCCAGCCGGGACAAGGATGTGGATCCGGTGGGCGCGTGCGTGGGCATGAAGGGCATGCGCGTGCAATCCATCATCCGCGAGCTGCGCGGCGAGAAGATCGACATCATCCCGTACAACGAAGAAACCGTGGCGTTCGCGCAGAAAGCGCTGAGCCCGGCGAAAGTGACGCGGGTGCAGATCGTGGACCCCGAGAACCGCAAGCTCGAGGTCATCGTCGAGGATTCGCAGCTGTCCCTGGCCATCGGCAAGAAGGGGCAGAACGTGCGCCTGGCCAGCAAGCTCATCGGCTGGGACATCGACATCAAGAGCGAGGAAGAAAAGCGCCGGGAAATCGAAGAGCAGATGACCGCGCTGACCGCGCCGGTCACCCCGCTGACGGTGCTGGCGGGCGTGGGGCCGAAGACCATCGAGAAGATCGAGGCCGCGGGAATCACCAACGTGGAAAAGCTCGCGGGCATGACGCCGGAGCAGCTCATGGAAATTCCCGGCATCGGCGAGAAGATGGTGGACAAAATCTACCAGGCGGTGAACCGCTTCTACGAAGGTGGCGGCGAAGCCGCGCCGGCCGCGGGGGAAACGGCGGAAGCTGCCGCGGAGGAAGAGGCCCCGGCGGCGGAGGCTTCCACAGAGGCCGCAGCGGCAGGCACGGCGGAAGCCGCGGGCGGCGAAGCCGCGCCGGCCGAAAAAGAAACAGCAGCGGCGACCAGCGGGGAAGAGCCCGCGAGGGAAGAGACGGAATCCTAGGAACGCATGACAGACGCAAATCAAGTTCGAATTAACGAGCTGGCCCGCGACCTCGAGGTCAAGGCCAAGGCGATCATCGACGTGTTGCCGGAAGTCGGCCTCACCGAGAAGAAGACGCATTCCAGCTCGATCCCCGTGGATATCGCGGAAAAGGTGCGCAAGCATTTTGAGTCGCTGGCCAAGGCCGAAGCTGCCGCCGAGGCCGCGGTCAAAGCCGAAAAAGAAAGCAAGGATGCGGCGGCAAAAGCGGCGCGGCAGAAGCCGGCCGCGCCAGCCGCCGCACCTGTTGCGCCTGCACCCGTGGTGGCGCCTGCCGCGCCCGTAGCGGCGAAGCCCGCAGCACCGGCGGCCGTACCCGCACCGGTGGCCAAGCCGGCTGCGCCAGCCGCCGCACCCGTTGTACCCTCACCCGTTGCGCCTGCACCCGTTGTAGCGCCTGCCGCACCCGCGCCCGTAGCGGCGAAGCCCGCCGTACCCGCGCCGTCCGCGAAGCCTGCCGCGCCTCCGGCTGGCCCCGTGCGGCCTGCCGCGCCGCGTCCCCCCCAAGTTCCAGCAGCTCCTGGCCAGCGTCCACCCATGCGGCCGGCTGCGGGTGCGCCGCCGATGCGTACCGGGAATCGTCCGCCTATCTCTGCACAGACCGCTGGTCCGCGTCCGGGCACGCCCATTGGGCAGCGTCCGGGTGGACCGCGCCGCGGAGAGCCGATCGGTCAGCGCCCGCCGCAGCAGGGCGGACCGCAAGGCCGACCACCGTTTACCGCGCGCCCGGGAGCACCCGGAGCGCCCCCGAGCAGATCGTTTGGGGGACGCACCGGAGCACCGCCGATGGGCACGCGCCCAGGGCCGCGCCAGCCGGGACGGCCGGGCATGCTGCCGCCGTTTCCGGAAAAGGCGCCGCCCAAGGCCGAGCCCGGCAAGCCGCTGTACACGCGCAAGCCGACCCAGCGGCAGCGCCCCATTTTGGACAAACGCGAGGCTGAGGGCGAGCGCAAGCTGCACCCGGTGCGTTCGCGCCCGGGTGTGGGCGATCGCCGCACGGCGATTGCCGCGCCTGTCGCGCCGCCGGTGCCCCGCGAGCCCCGCGAGGTCACCATTACCGAAGGCATCACCATCCGCGACCTGGCGGAGAAGCTGGACATCCGCGCCAAGGACCTCCTGAAGACGCTGCTGGACCGCGGGATTTTCGCCAGCATCAACCAGGCGCTGGACGTGCCCACGGCGAAGACCCTGGCCGAGGCCTTCAACGGCATCGTCAACGTGGTCTCCTTCGAAGAGGAGATGGTGCTGGAAGTCGCGAAGGAAGAGACCAAGGAAAACCTGAAGGCGCGGCCGCCCGTGGTCACCGTGATGGGCCACGTGGACCACGGCAAAACTAGTTTGCTGGACGCCATCCGCTCCGCGGAAGTGGCGGCGGGCGAGGCCGGAGGGATCACCCAGCACATCGGCGCCTACAAGGTGCAGGTGGGCAACCGCAGCGTGGTGTTCGTGGATACCCCGGGTCACGAGGCGTTCACGCGCATGCGCTCGCGCGGCGCCAAGGTGACGGACATCGTGGTGCTGGTGGTGGCGGCGGATGACGGCGTGATGCCGCAGACGCGCGAAGCGATCGACCATGCGCGAGCCGCGAATGTGCCCATCGTCGTGGCCATCAACAAGATTGACAAGCCGGAAGCGCAGCCGGAGCGCGTGAAGCGCCAGCTCAGCGAAGCCGGGCTGATGGCGGAAGACTGGGGCGGCGACACGGTGTTCGTGGAAGTGTCGGCGAAACAGAAGAAAAACATAGACAAGCTGCTGGAGATGCTGCTGCTGGTGGCGGATATGCGCGAACTGCGCGCCAATCCGGACGCGCCGGCGAGCGGCACGGTGCTGGAATCGCGCGTGGACAAGGGCCGCGGCCCGGTGGCCACGGTGCTGGTGCAGAACGGCACGCTGCGTGCCGGCGACTTCTTCATCTGCGGCGCAGTGTTCGGCAAGGTGCGCGCGCTGTTTGACGACCACGGGCGCACGGTGAAGGAAGCCCCGCCGTCCACTCCGGTGGAAGTGATCGGCGTGCAGGGCGTGCCCGAGGCCGGTGACCATTTCCAGGTGACCGAGGAAGCCAAGGCGCGGCACATCGTGGAATACCGGCAGGCGAAGCAGCGCGACGCGGCGATGGCCCGCAGCTCCGGGGCGCGCATCACGCTGGACCAGCTGCACGAGCAGCTCAAGGTCGGCGAGGTCAAGGAACTCGGAATCGTCATCAAGGCCGACGTGCAGGGCTCGGTGGAAGTGCTGAGCGAAATGCTGCCGAAGCTCTCGACGGACCTGGTGAAACTGAAGATCATCCACGCCAGCGTGGGCGCGGTGACGGAGAACGACGTGCTGCTGGCCTCGGCCTCCGGCGCGATCGTGATCGCCTTCGGGGTGCGCCCGGACCGCAAGGCCGCGGATCTGGCGCAGCAGGAACACGTGGACATCCGCACCCACAACATCATCTACGAAGTCTCCGACGAACTGAAGAAGGCCATGGAAGGGCTGCTCGAGCCGGTGGTCCAGGAAACGCATCTGGGGCGCGCGGAAGTGCGCAACACCTTCCGCGTCAAGGGCGCGGGCGCGATTGCCGGCTGCCACGTGCTGGACGGCGTGCTGAAGCGCGACGCGCAGGTGCGCGTCCTGCGCGAGGGCACGGTGGTCTACACCTCCAAGCTGAGCTCGCTCAAGCGCTTCAAGGAAGATGCCAGCGAAGTGCGCGCGGGCTTCGAGTGCGGCGCGGGCATACAGAACTTCAACGACGTGAAGGTCGGGGACATCCTCGAATGCTTCAACGTGCAGAAGCTTACCGCCGCGGAAGCTGCGGCGCAGGGCGTCGGGTCCGCCGGGCGCAAGTAACTGCACGCTGTACCGCGGAGCCGCTGATGCCGGTCGGCCTGCTTACCCTGAACTTACATATTGCCGAAGCGCAATCGCTGAAGGACAAGCGGCAGGTGCTGCGCAGCCTGAAGGACCGGCTGCGCGGGCAGTTCAACGTGGCCGTGGCCGAACTGGAGCATGAAGAGACCTGGCAGCGGTCGGTGGTGGGGATTGTGACGCTGTCGAACGATGAGCGGCACGTGCAGGAGACGCTGCAGAAGGCGCTGGCGGAGGCGGACCGTGTGCTCGGTCCGGCCCTGATCAGCCACGCCATGGAAGTGCTGTGAGAGAAGGATGACGACACCCGGACGGCGTCACGAACGAATCGGAGAAGAGATCCAGCACGAGCTGGCCGCCATGGCCGCGGGGGAGCTGAAGGATCCGCGGCTGGATGTGGGCTTGACGGTGACCGGAGTGAAGGTCACGCCGGACCTGAAGCAGGTGCGCGCCTATGTGGCGGTGTACGCCGAGGCCAAGGAACAGGTCGAGGCGATTAAGGCCCTGGAGCACGCCGTGGGGTTCATCCGGCGGGAACTGGTAGTGCGGCTGCATCTGCGGCGGCCGCCGGAGATCCATTTCATACTGGACCGCTCGCAGCAGTACACCGAGCGCGTCGAAGAGCTGTTGCGGGAGTTGAAGAAAAAGGACGAGCCGTCCCGGTCCTGAGCCCGCATGCCGATAACCATTGTTTCCGTGACCGCGAAGCGGTCAACGCTTTCCCTTTTCCAAGGATTCTGACCCATGCCACGCCAGCCGCAGCCCGCGCCTTTTGACGGCGCTCTCGTGGTGGACAAGCCGCGCGGGAAGACCTCGCACGACGTCGTGGACGCGGTGCGCCGCCTGGCGGGCTTCCGGCAGATCGGGCATCTGGGCACGCTGGATCCGCTGGCCACCGGCGTGCTCGTGCTGCTGCTGGGGCGCGCCACGCGCCTGGTGCAGTTCTACACCGGGCGGCGCAAGCGCTACGCCACCGCCTTCCGCTTCGGCTTCGCCACGGATACCTACGACGCCGACGGCGAAGCGCAGGGGCCGGACGCTGCGCCGCAGCTGGATGCCGCGCTCCTCGAAAAATTGGCCGCGGAGCGGGTCGGGCGCTTTGAACAGATGCCGCCGCCGTTCTCCGCGAAGAAGATCCACGGGCGGCCGGCGTACGAGCTGGCACGCCTGAAACAGCCGGTGGAGCTGAAAGCCGTGGCCGTCGAAGTGTTCGAATACAAACTCCTGGGCATCGAAGGCAGCGTGGCGCGTTTCGAAGTCGAGTGCTCTTCGGGTGCCTACATCCGCTCGCTGGCGCACGAAATGGGGCAGCAGCTGGGTTGCGGCGCGCATTTAGCGGAGATCACGCGCACGGCCGTGGGCGAATTTTCGCTCGAGCAGGCCATCGGGCTCGAGGAGCTGGCTGCGGCGGCGCAGGCCGGGCGGCTGGCGGAGTTGGTGATTCCCCTGGAGGGCCTGCTGCCCAATTTTCCGCGCGCGAACGTGCTGCCGATGGTCGAACGGCGGGTGCGGCACGGCGCGCGCTTCAATGTCTCCCTCGCGCAAATTCAGCCCGGGCGCGTCGAGCTGCCGCCCGGCGCCACCGCGCAGCTCGATGCCGGCGAACCCAAACCGCCGCGGCTGCGCGTCTTCGGCCAGGAAAACAAGCTCCTGGCCATTGCGGAAGCGGTGGTGCCGCGCACCTACCAGCCCATCGTGGTCTTCGATCCGCTTCCGTAATGTCACGGGAACACAGCAGACTTTCTTCAATCCGTTCCACAGCCGAACTGCAAAAAGTTTTTCACCGCCGGAGGGGCGCAGCTGCGTCCCGGGGCGGTGCGTTACTGGTCGACAGGCGGAGCCGGGGTGGCTCCGGAAGCGCCGCCGCCGCGGCCGGCGTAGAAGGTGCGCGAGCGTTTGTGCGGGAGGCGGAGGTGGTGCGGAGTGACGAGGATAAGCATCTCGGTGTCGCGGGGCTGCTTTTCGCGGGCTCCCGCGAGGTAGCCCGCACCGGGCACGCTGGCGAAGCCCGGCAAGCCGCTGAGCGCGCGGGTCTCTTCTTTGTCGAGCAGGCCGCCGATTAGCGTCGCTTCGTTGTCGCGCACGCGGATGGTCTGGCTGATGGTGCGGTTGGAAATAATCGGGATGCCGTTGACGCTCTGTCCGGAGAGCGAACGGATTTCGAATTCCAGCTGCAGCGTAACTTCGTCGTTGGGATGCAGAGTCGGCGTGGCTTTCACCTTCACGCCCAGATCCACGTATTCCGAAGCGGGGTAGGGCTGCTGCAGAGCGCCGCTGGCGGCGTTGGCCCCCAGGCTGACGGGATCGAAAATGACGGACACCTGGTTGGCCGTGGCTTCGGTGAAGGCCGCGTCCGGACGGGCGTCGCCGTTGAGGTCGACGGCCACCACGGCGCTGGGGCCCGCGGCGGTGGGCAGGGCAAAGCGCGGCGCGAAGAGGCCCGCGCCCAGGCCGAGATGCACGCTGATCGTGCTGATGCCCTGGTTGGTCACCAGGAGATCACCTGTGCCGTCGCTGTTGAAGTCGGCGATGGCCACGCCGGAAGGAGCGGCGCCGGTGGCCAGCGGGGAGCTGGTCGCCGCTTGAAAGGTGGCGTCGCCGTTGTTCAGGAGCACAGTAACAGAATTGTCCGCCTGGTTGACGATGGCCAGATCCGGGCGGGCATCGCCGTTGAGGTCGCCGGCGGCGAGGGCCACGGGTGTCGTGCCCACGGCGATGGGCGAGCCGGGCGCGGCGTGGAAGGTGCCGTCGCCGTTGCCCAGCAGGATGGAGAGGTTGTTGGTCGTGCGGTTGACCACGGCGAGATCCGGTTTGCCGTCGCCGTTGAAATCCGCGGCGGCCAGCGCCACGGGGCCCTGCTCGCCGCCGGGAAGAAGAAACGGCGAGCCGGGCGCGGCGGTGAAAGCGCCCAGGGCGTTGCCAAGAAAAACGGAGATGGTGTTGTCGCTGAGATTGCTCACCGCGAAATCGGGTTTTCCGTCGCCGTTGAAGTCGCCGATGACGATGGCGCTCGGGCCGTTGCCGGCGGCGATGGGTGAGGCCGCGGCGGGAGTGAACGTGCCGTCGCCCTTGCCGAGGAGCAGGGTCACGTTGTTGGACGACTCGTTGGCGACGAGCAGGTCGGGGAGGAAGTCGCCATTGAGGTCGCCGGCGGCGATGGCCGAAGCTCCGGTCTGATCGGCTCCGAGCACGATGGGTGAACCGGTCGCGGCGGTGAAGTTTCCGCTGCCGCGGTTGAGCAGGATGGTCAGGGAGCTGTCGTCATGATTGACTACCGCGAGATCGTGCTGCCCGTCGGCGTTGAAGTCGGCAGCCACTAGGGCGAGCGGGTTGTTGCCGGTGCTGAAATCGCTGCGCGGCAGGATATTGGCGCCGAGCGCGGGAGTGAAGGAGGGCGTGCCCAGGCTGCCGGAGAGCAGCGCCAGCGTGACCGGAAAGCGGTCGCCCACGAAGAAGCTGGCGGGCTTGCCGTCTTGCGCGCGCAGCAGGATGCGCCGGCCGCTGCGCACCAGCGAAAGCGCTTGCGAAAATTGCGCCGCGGCGCCGGGGAGCGTCGCCAGCAACGTGCTCTGGCCCCCGCCGAAGGCGATGAGCGGCGGCAACAGGGCGCTGGCGCCGAGCTGCCCGGTACTGACCAGCGAGGCAATCTGGCTCGCGGAGCCCCCCAGCACGCCCTGCGCGCCGAAGATGCGCTGCAGGATGCCGATCAGCGTGGGCAGGTCGGCGGCCTGCTCGAGTGCGGTGATGTCACTGGGGCTGAGCGCGAAGACCCGCGTCGAGGAGGGTGGCGTGATGCCCAGCTTCAGGGCTTCGCTGCGGTTCACTTCCAGCAATTCGATCTCCAGTAGCAACTCGCCGCGGGCCTGTTCCAGCTCGCGGATCAGCTCGCCGGCAAGGGCCACGACGCGCGGGGTATCCCGGATGGTGATGGTGCGGCCGGCGGTGTCCACCTGGCTGCGCGTGGCTCCGGCGATCTCGCGCAGCATGCGTTGCAGCTCGATCATCTCCTCGGGGGAGGCGGAGGCGGGCAGAAGGAAGGTCTGCTCAATCAGTTGGTCGTACTCGCGGCGCTTGGCCGGCGTGTCGGCGGTGACGAAAAAAGTGTCCGCGGCCATGGGGCGGAGGAACGTCCCGGTCTGCGCGGCGAGGATGCCCGCGACGGTGGGGAAGTCCACGTTGCTGAGGCGCAGACGGATGGTGCGCGAAGGCAGCTCGGGATCGAAGAGCGCCTTGAGGCCGAAGGCCTGCGCGATCTGCTCGTAGGCGTTCTGCGTGTCGCCCCGCAGATCGAAGGTGTGCTTGCCGGAGCGCGGTTGCAGCCGGGCGAGTCCGGCGAAGCGTGGCTCGGCGGGCGCGGGGGTTTGCGCCTGCGGCGGAGGAGCCATGGCTGCGATCTGGGCGAGGCGTTCGGTGACGTTGCTGTTGCCGGGATCGAGGCGCAGCGCCGCGCGCAGCTCCGCCACGGCTCCGTGCACATTTCCACCCCGTGCCAGACGCTCTGCGTTGTCCACGCGCTGGTGGACCAGGCTCGAGCGCAGCAGGGCGCCGCGCTCGAACGCCGGGGCGTCCTGCGGGTCCAGCCGTGCGGCGGCGTCGTAGGCGGCCAGCGCCTCGCCGAAGCGCCCGGCGGCCTCGGCGCGTTTGCCGTCGTCCAGCAGGCGCTGCGCGCGCCGCGGATCGGGCCGCGGGACATCCTGCACCGCGCTCTGCTGCGCCCCTGCCGGGACCGGGCAGCACAGCGCCAGCAGGAGCAGTAGTGCGGCGGCGCGCTGGGAGAGACAAAGCATCGTCAGTGATTGTAGCCTGACAGCGGGTGGGGATGGGGCTGGCTTGACGGGGCCACTCCCGTCGCGTAAACTGAAATTCTTAGTTGCAACTGATGTGCAAGTGGAGACCCGGTGTTCTCGGCCTTTCTCATTGCCTTGCGCGAGGGTGTGGAAGCGGCGCTCGTCGTGGGCATCGTTCTCGTCTATCTGGCGCGCACGGGGCGCGCCCAGCTGTCGCGTTACGTGTGGTCCGGCGTGGGCGCGGCGGCGGCGCTGAGCCTGGGCGTGGCTGCGGCGCTGGAGCGCTGGCAGGTCAGCCAGGACGGCTTCGAAGGGCTGCTGCTCCTGGTGGCCGCGTTTTTCGTGGTGACCATGATCGTGTGGATGAACCGCGTGGCCCGGCACCTGAAAAAGCATATCGAAACGCGCGTAGAGTCCTATGCCGGGCGCGCGGGCCGCGCCGCCGGCTTTGGCCTGTTCCTGTTCGTGTTTCTGATGGTGCTGCGCGAGGGTGCGGAGATGGCGCTGATCCTGCGCGCCGTGGAGCTTTCGACCGAGGGCCTGCAGATCTGGATCGGGACGATTGCGGGGATCGCCGCGGCCGTGGCGGTGGGACTGTTTTTCTTTCAGGGCACGTTGCGTGTGGCGCTGCCGCGTTTTTTTGCGGCCACCAGCCTGATCCTGATGCTCGTGGCCTTTCAACTTGGCCTAACCGGGCTGCACGAGCTGAGCGAGGCGCGCTGGCTGCCCTC
Source organism: Terriglobia bacterium (assembly GCA_020072785.1). NCBI lineage: Bacteria > Pseudomonadati > Acidobacteriota > Terriglobia > Terriglobia bacterium. The sequence goes on from JAIQGG010000004.1 coordinate 54,170, forward strand.
GAGCAAGGGCGAGATGGCGCTGATCGGTCCGATTGTGCGCAACGACCTCTTTTTCTTTGTGTTCATTCTCGGGGCAGCGGCGCTGCTGGTCTTCCGCGAGTGGACGTCCCTGGCGCACGCGGCGGCGGCTGCGCAACCCGCGCCGGCCGCCAGTGACGCGGAGCGCCGGCGCAGCGAATGGGAGCGCCGGCGGCAGCGGCGCTGGATGATGGCCGCGGCGGCGGCCTGCCTGGCGGTGATTTTGGCGTTGACGGCCGACTTCGTCTATGCGCAGGTGCATGCGGCGCCGCCGGCGGCGCGCGGCATCGAAGCGCGCAACGGGGAAGTGCGCGTCCCCGTCGCCGAGGTGAACGACGGAAACCTGCATCTTTTCACCGTGAAAATAGGCGGCAGCGCGCTGCGCTTTCTGGTAATCCGCAAGCCCAACGGCTGGGGCACGGCGCTGGATGCCTGCCGCATCTGCGGCGCCGCGGGCTACCGCCAGGACGGGCAGAACGTCATCTGCCGGCACTGCGCTTCGGCGATCTATATCCCGTCCATCGGCGATCAGGGCGGCTGCAATCCCATTGGCGTGCCCGCGCGCGTGGACGGCGCGGAGCTGGTCTTGAACGTCTCCGCGTTGACGGAAGCATTTCGCGAGGTTCCGCAGTAGACTTGGTGCTGTCCGCCAACGCGCTCCTATGTTCCTTCGCCTCGTTGCCGACTCCTTCTCCCGCCGCCTGAGCCGCAAGCTCCTGACGGCGGGCGCGCTGGCGCTGGGCATGGCCGTGGCCACGGCGGCGCTGAGCGTCTCGTTGGACGTGGGCGACCGCCTGGCCAAGGAATTCCGCAGCCTGGGCGCCAACCTGCTCCTGACCCCGCACGCCGATTCGCTGCCCCTGGAGATCGGCGGCGTGGACTACCGCCCGGCGAATGCCGGCGCGTATCTCCCGGAAGCGGACCTCGGCAAGCTCAAGACAGTTTTCTGGCGCCACAATATCGTCGGCTTCGCGCCGGTCTTGGAAGTTCCGGTGGAGGCGTGGTCTGCCGCGTCGAAAACGCCTCCAGCACCGGGTACCGCCGCGCGCGCGACGCTCATCGGGACCTGGTCGCAGCACGCGGTCGCCGTTCCGGACGGCGGCACGTTTGTCACCGGAGTGGAAAAGACGAACCCCTGGTGGAACGTGGAACCGCGCTGGTTCGCCGAGGATAAGAAAGAGTGCGTCGTGGGGCAGGCATTCGCGCGCCGCGCCGGGGTACGCATCGGGGACCTGCTGCAAATCCAAGCCGGCACGGAAACCGTGGGTCTCACGGTCGTGGGTCTGCTTTCCAGCGGTGGCCCGGAGGATGAGGCGGTCGTCACGCCCATCGCGCTGGCGCAGCAACTGGCGGGCAAGCCGGGGATGTACCGCCGGCTGTATGTGAGCGCGCTGACCAAGCCGGAAGACGCCTTCGGGCGGCGCGATCCCAAATCCATGACCCCGGCGGAGTTCGACCGCTGGTTCTGCACGCCGTACATTTCCGCCATCGCTCTGCAAGTCGAGCAGGCGCTCCCCGGCACTGACGCGCGGGTGATTCGGCGCGTGGCCGAGGGCGAAGGGCGCGTCCTGACGCGGGTGCGCAACCTGCTGTGGCTGGTGACTGCCGCCGCGCTACTGGCCGCGGCGCTGGCCGTGGGCGCCACGTCCGCCGCGATGATTATCGAGCGGCGCACGGAGATCGCGCTGATGAAGGCGCTGGGCGCGGGCTCCAGCATGGTCAAGAGCCTCTTTGCGGCGGAGCAGATCCTGCTGGCGGTGGTGGGCGGCGCGGCGGGCTACGCGGTCGGAATCATTCTGGCGCGGCTGCTCGGGCAGGTCGTGTTTGGCGCGGCACCGGAGCCTTCGGGGCTGGTGTTCGCGGTGGTGCTGGTGCTGGCGGTGGGCGTGACGCTGCTCGGCAGCTTTTTCTCGATGCGCCGCGCCGCGGCGTTTGAACCCGCGCCGATTCTGCGAGGCGAATGATGTTCTGGCGGATTCTCAAGCGGCTGTTGCAGGCCAATCGCGGGCGCCTGGTGACGGTATTGCTGGCGCTCGGCGCGGGCGCCGCGGTCACCGCCGCGCTGCTCAACCTGCAGGTGGACGCCGAAGAGCGGCTGACGCGCGAGTTCCGTTCCTTCGGCGCCAACGTGCTGGTCGCGCCGCGCGCCGCCGAAACGGGCGGCGGCGTGACGATGGACGAGGCCGTGCTGCAGCGCGTGCCGCAGCAGTTCCAGGGCGCGCCGGTGGCCGCCGTGCCGTTTCTCTATCTGGTGGCCGACGTATCCGATTCCGACGCCACGCTGCGCAAGGTCGTACCCGCGGTGGTGGCCGGGACGCAGCTCGAGGGCCTGGCGCGCGTCGGCCCGGGGTGGAAGATCGAGCCGGCGTCGCCGCTGGCGCTGGCGGGAGGGCACTGCCTGGTAGGTGCGCGGGTGGCGGCCCAATTCGCCGCGCGGCCGGGCGAAAAGCTGCTGCTGCACCTGGGCGGCCGGGAAGAGACCTGTGTGGTCAGCGGGATCGTCTCCGCGGGGGGTACGGAAGATAACCAGGTCTTTGTGGATTTGGCGGCGGCGCAGCGCCTGGCGGCGCAGCCGGACCGCCTCAGCCTGATCCAGGTGAGCGTGGCCGGCACGCCGCAAGGCATCGAGAGCTTTCTGGGGCAGCTGGCCATCGCGTTGCCGGGGGCCAGCGTGCGCGGGGTGCGGCAGTTCAGCGACGCCGAAGCGCGGCTCTACCAACGCATCCGCGGGCTGCTGGTGGCCACGGTGGCGCTCATCCTGGTCCTGACCGGGCTGTGCGTGATGGCGGCGATGACCAACGCGGCGATGGAGCGCACGCACGACGTCGGCTTGATGAAGGCGCTGGGCGGGCCGGTGGAGCGCGTGCTGCGCCTGTTCCTGACCGAAGCGGCGATCCTCGGCGTGGTCGGAGGGATTCTCGGTGCGGCGGCGGGTATTGCGCTGTCCGTCTGGCTGGGCCAGGCGGTGTTTGGCGTGGCGGCGCGGCCGCGGCTGATTGTGTATCCTGTGAGCGTGGCCCTCACGATCCTTGTCGCCGTGGCAGGAGCGTTTCCGCTGCGGCATCTGGCGAGCGTGAAGCCGGCCGCCATTTTCCGGGGAAATTCATGAGCGCGCAGGTGCTTGTCGAATCGCTGGTCAAACAGTACGGCGTGCTGCGCGCGCTCGACGGCCTGACGCTTTCCGTGGACGCCGGCGAGTGGATCGCGCTAATGGGCCCCTCGGGCTCGGGGAAGACCACGCTGATCAACATTCTCGGCGGGCTGGACACGCCGACCGCGGGGCGCGTGGTGGTGGACGGTGTGGAAGTTTCGCGGCTGGGCGAATCGGAGCTGGTGCGCTACCGCGCGGAGAAGGTCGGCTTCGTCTTCCAGCAGTTTCACTTGGTACCGTACCTGACGGCGGTGGAAAACGTGATGCTGGCGCAGTATTTTCACAGCGTCACCGACGAGCCGCAGGCCGCCGAGGCCCTGCGCCGCGTCGGCCTGGGCGAGCGCCTGACGCATCTCCCTTCGCAGCTCTCCGGCGGCGAGCAGCAGCGCGTGGCCATCGCGCGGGCGCTGATCAACCAGCCCAAGCTCATCCTCGCCGACGAGCCCACCGGCAATCTCGACGAGGCCAACGAAAAGATAGTGATGGAGATTTTCCGCGAGCTGCACAGCGCGGGGCACACCATTCTGATGGTCACCCACGACACGCTCATCGCCCGGGAAGCCGACCGCCGCATCGAGCTGGCGCACGGCCGCCTGGAGCAGATTTCCGCGCTCTCCGCCGAGGACCAGGACCGCTTCGATCACCTCCTCGAGCAGATTTGGGTTTGCGGGGAAGAGGGCACGCCGGCCCGCGTGGAGCGCATCCGCACGCCCGGCTCGGTGAGCCCCATCAAGACGCTGGGACGCCTCGTGGATCTGCATCTGGCCGAGGTGCGGGACTCCGAAGTGCGGCTCACCGAGCGCGGCAGCCGCCGCGCCCGCGACGTCATCCGCCGCCACCGCCTCGCCGAGCGGCTCTTCAAGGATACCTTTGCGATCGACGATTCCGAGGCGCACACGCAGGCCTGCAAATTCGAGCACATCATCAGCCCGGAACTCGATCAGCGCATCTGCGCGTTCCTGGGCCATCCCAAGACCTGCCCGCACGGCAATCCCATTCCGCCGGGCGATTGCTGCCCGGAGAAGCCCGCCAAGTAGGAGCCCGCGGCCCCCATGCCCATCCCCCTCGACAGCCGGAAGAAGCCCGCCAGCGTGAAGATCCACGTCTCCAGCGGCGCGGGCGTGGACATCGTCTGGGCGGACGGGCACCCCAGCCATTACGACTTCGCCTATCTGCGCGAGAACTGCCCCTGCGCTTCCTGCAACGAAGAACGCAACAAGAAGGAAGTTCTGGCGGGGTTCGCGGGGTCGTCCTCGCCGCTGCTGCCGATGTACAAGCCCAAGCCCCGGGCGCAAGCGGCGGTGCCGGTGGGAAACTACGCCATTCAGATCAGCTTCAGCGACGGCCACGGCGCGGGCATCTTCAGCTACGATCATCTCCGCACCATCTGTCCGTGCGCCGAATGCGCGCGGGAATTCCGCTCTCCCGGCGCATAAACATTCCTCTTGCGTCACTTGCCGCTCCTCTGGGGTGCTGGACAATCCGCGCGAAACATGGGAACATTTTTCCCCGCAACCAGTGAACACTTTCTTTCATGCCATCTGAACCTATCTCTCCCGGGGCAGTCGCTCAGCCCAGCAGGAACATCCCTCGCGTCATTGTCGCGACAACGGCCCTCCTGACCTTCATTTCCTTCTGGCGGGCGGCGGCCATCGTCCTCAACGACCTCGCTTCCTCAGCCTATTATGCCGGCGGCGAAGCCGAAGGCTTTGTCGGCAAGTCCGCGCCGTGGTTCATCCTGGCGGTCATGCTGTTTTCCTATGCGGTGCGCGCGGTGTACGTGGAAAGCTGCAGCATGTTCGTGCGCGGCGGGGTGTACCGCGCCGTGAAGCAGGCGCTGGGCGGGAACCTGGCGAAGTTCTCCGTTTCGGCGCTGATGTTCGATTACGTCCTGACCGGCCCGATCAGCGGTGTAACCGCGGGGCAGTACATTGCCGGGCTGGCGAACGAAACATTCACCTATTTTCATATCAACATGCACTTTCCGGCGGGGGCCTCCGCGGTCCTGTTCGCGGTGATCGTGACGGGCTACTTCTGGTGGCAGAACATCAAGGGCATCCCGGAGTCCAGCGATAAAGCGCTGAAGATCATGAAGCTCGTCACCGTCATGGTGGTGATGCTGATCGTCTGGTGCGTCTATACGCTGCTGGTACGCGGCGGGCACCTGCCGCCGATGCCGGCTCCGAAAAACATCGTCCTGGGGGAGAACGCGCTGGGCTGGCTGCACGGCGTGGAACTGGGCAAGTTGTTTGGCATGGTGGCCATCTTTGTGGGGCTGGGCCACTCGGTGCTGGCGATGAGCGGAGAAGAGTCGCTGGCGCAAGTCTACCGCGAAATCGAGCATCCCAAGCTGCCCAACCTGAAGAAGGCCGGGCGGGTGATTTTCATCTATAGCCTGCTGTTCACTTCGCTCGTCTCCTTCTTCGCGGTGATGATCATCCCGGACGATGTGCGCCAGAGCTTCCTGCAAAACCTGATCGGCGGACTGGCGATGAGCCTGCAAGGGCCGTTTCTGGCGCGGCTGCTCTTCCATGGCTTTGTGGTCGTGGTGGGCACGCTGATCCTGGCCGGGGCGGTGAATACGGCGATCGTGGGTTCCAATGGCGTGCTGAACCGCGTCTCCGAGGACGGCGTGCTGGTCGACTGGTTCCGCCAGCCGCATCGTAAGTATGCAACCTCCTACCGGATCATCAACATCGTGGTGGTGCTGCAGATCATCACCATTCTCATCAGCCGCGGCAGCGTGACCTTCCTGGCCAACCTGTATGCCTTCGGCGTGATCTGGAGCTTCGCGATGAACAGCCTCTCCGTGCTGGTGCTGCGCTACAAGCACCCCGGCGAGCGCGACTACCAGGTGCCCTTCAACCTGCGCATCCGCGGCGTCGAGATTCCCGTCGGCCTGGGACTGATCGCGGTGCTGCTGTTCACCATCGCCATCGTGAACCTTTTCACCAAGCCCCACGCCACCGTTTCCGGCGTGACTTTTTCCGCGCTGCTTTTCATTGTGTTCACGATTTCCGAGCGCGCTGCGCACAAGGCCAAGGAAAAAAAGGGCGAAGCGCATGCCGAGAGCATGGACCAGTTCAACCTCGGGCAGGAAAGCGAACTGACGCCTGCTTCGGTGGGTGCGCGCCCCGGCAACATCATCGTGCCGGTGAGCAACTACCACGCGCTCTACCATCTCGGAAACGTCCTGGACCGCTTCAAGCCGGAGCGCCGCGACCTCGTGGTTCTCCACGTGCGCACCCTGGCCCGTGCGGCCTCCGGCGAGCACGAACTCGATCCCGAGCAGCTCTTCGGCAGCGTCGAGCAGCACCTCTTTTCGCAGGCCCTCTCCATGGCGGAAAAGCGCGGCAAGACCATTCGCCTGGCCGTCGTCGGCGCCACCGACCTCTGGGACGGTATCCTGCGCGGCGCGCAGAGCCTGCAGTCCTCGACCATCGTCCTCGGCCACTCCGCGAAATGGACGACCGAGGAGCAGGCACGGCAGATCGGCGAGGCCTGGGAAAAACTCGGCGATCCCAAGCCGCAGTTCAACCTGGAGATTCACACGGCCACGGGCGACAAGGTCTTCAAAGTCCTCGGGCCGCACGCGCCGAACCTCACCATAAACGAGGTCAACGAGCTGCACCAGCTCTGGCTGCGCTTCAGCGAAGTCCTGGCGCCGGAGGAGCTGCACCACCACGACATCGTGCATTTTGCCCTGGACGAAGTGCAGATGGAGCTCGAGGCGGGCAAGGAAGACGAACTCGTCGAGCGCCTGCGCAAACACCTCGAAGAGAACAAGCTCAAGCGCCCCCCTACCAGCTAGCCCGCATTTCTCGCCACAGTCAGAGTCACGGCGCGTCGTGCCCCGACAGGTGGCACAGGCTTCAGCCTGTGCTCTTCTCCTAGCCCCCCGTAGCACAGGCGGAACTTATCCCGTCTTGGTCGGGAGCCACGCCCGCTCTGCAGTTATCCCCAAAAAGTTGAAATCCATCTTTCCCGCACGTCCAGTGAAACTATCTCGCCCTTCTTCTCGGCGTACCCTCCGCGCCCTCTGCGCCTCTGCGTTATCTTTCTCTTCCCCCGCCCGCTGCAGCACGAGCACGATTGCCTGTCCCGGCGCTCCCTATGCAACGTCGGTTTACATCCCGCGCGCGGATCCCCCAAGGCAAAATTCGAGTGTTGTCACCCGCTCGGGAGGCGAGCTGCGGCCGCTTCAGGCGGCCAACGGAGCCGTGCAGTGGCCGCAGCGCCGGGCTTTGGCCGGGATGGCCATCAGGCACTCGGGGCATTCCCGGGTGGTGGGCTCTGCGGGTGGCGCGGGCTTGGCCGTCCAGCGGTTCACCTGGCGCACCAGCAGGAATACGGCAAAGGCCACGATCAGGAAGTTGATGATCGTGTTGAGAAACAGGCCGTAGTTGAGCGTGGCCGCGCCGGCGGCCTTGGCCGCGGCCAGCGACTCGTAGGACTTGCCGGAAAGACTGAGGAAAAGGTTGGAGAAGTCCACATGGCCGATCAGCCGGCCGAGCGGCGGCATCATCACGTCTTCCACAAACGAGGCGACGATCTTTCCGAATGCGGCGCCCAGAATCACGCCGACCGCCATGTCCAGCACGTTTCCCCGCATCGCAAAGGCCTTGAATTCCTTGAGCATGGCGCACCTCCTCCGGTTGCAGTCGTCGATTGCTCGCGAGGCCCGGCACAGGCTTCTGCATGGGCGGATGCCTGTGAGCCGGAAGTATAGTTAAATGACTGGAAAATTACAGCGCAGCAATTTCCGCGGCAACGCGGCCGTGGCATGTCTTTTCTGGGAAGAGCTCATCGCGGGCGGAAGACCAGCGCGGTGCCGAGAATCCCGCGCAGGATAAGCAGCCCGCCCGCGGCGATGAGCAGCGGGCCGACCCAGGCGAAGGGCACGCGGGCGATGGCCGCCAGGAGCGCGCCGGTCAAGACCAGGGAGATTCCCCGCGTCCAGTTCTCCCAGCGCGCCCGGTACGCGCCCGGCTTGGCCAGCGCGCGCAATCCCCACAGGATCAGCGCCACGCTGACCATCACCCAGGGCAGCGAGTGGCGGTTGAAGAAGATGCGCCCGCTCACGCCGACCCAGGCTAGCAGCGCGCCGAGCAGCAGAAAAAGCATCTCGTTGATCAGGCGGAAGAGGCGATCCGGCGTGAGCATTGTCGTGCGTTCGGGCGAGAGAGCCGCTTAAGCGACCCGTTCGATCTTCACCTTCTGCATGACCACCGGAGTCTTTGGTCGGTCGCCGGAGTCGCGCGGCGTGTTCACGATCTTGGTGACCACGTCCATCCCTTCGATCACCTCGCCAAAGATCGCGTGCTTGCCATCCAGCCATTCCGTCGCGGCCACGGTGATGAAGAACTGGCTGCCGTTGGTGTTCGGTCCGGCGTTGGCCATGGAGAGCTTGCCCGGCGTCGCATGCTTCAGCGCGGGGTGGAACTCGTCCTGGAAGGTATAGCCCGGGCCGCCGCGTCCGTCGCCGCGCGGGCAGCCGCCCTGGATCATGAAGTTGGGGATGACGCGGTGAAACGTCAGCCCATCGTAGAAATTGCGCTTGGCTTTCTGCCCGGTCTTCTCGTCGGTAAACTCCTTGGTGCCTTCGGCCAGGCCGGTGAAGTTCGCGACGGTTTTCGGCGCTTCCTTCTCGAAGAGCTTGCATACGATGTTGCCCATGGACGTCTCGAAAATCGCGTAAGTTCCTGCTGCTCGGCTCATGCTCTCTCCTTGGCTGCCTCTAAATCGTACACGAAACCCCGCGATTCCCGCCACACGGAGGCCTCCGCCCCGGAAACAAACTCCCCGGGAATTGCGGGTAAATCAGTGCATGACATGAAAGAATTGGCACTGCAGACTTCGCTGGCAACAGATCAGGCCAGGCACTCCGCCAGTTGGACAAGCCTGAACGGGGACTCAATCTGCTCTGCAATCGCGAGACATTTCTCTGCTGCCAGAACTGGATGGCGGTCTCGCCGGGGGAATTCGTCGTAGGTCTTGCCTTCCAGCTTCCGGCCAGCAGCGGCTTTGCGGATCCCGCCCCACTGCTTAAAGAAAAACGGCACGCCGGCTTGCCGGCATTGATTTCGAAGCGAAAGTACCCATTCTTTTCTCATGGGCCTCGCGCCCGGGCCGCTTTCTCCACCCACGATGACCCAGTTTACGCCGTCGAGATTCAGCCGGCCTAGGTCTTCGAGTAACGGTTCAATGGACAAGAAGCGCACCGCCACGCTGGCCCTCCGCAGATCGCCAATTCTAGGCAGGCCATATTTCTGATCCTCTACGCTTACTCCCCACCAGATGTGGGATTCCTGCGCTGCGAATTTCAATGTTGAATTCAGAAGTTCTTTGAGCCGCTGGGACCGTTTCGTGAGTACCTGGTATGTATGCCACCGGGCGGAGACCATAACCTTCGCGACGGCGGCAATGTAGTCGTCTGGGACTTCCTCATGAAACAGATCGCTCATCGAGTTCACAAAAATCATTTTGGGATTTCGCCAGCGAAGCGGCTCTCCCAGCTTCTCGGAAACCAGCCGCAGGTCAAATCCCTGCTCGTATGGATGCCCTGGCACGCCTCGAAATCGCTCGGCAAATGTCTCCGCATAGCAATGCTTGCAGCCCGGGCTGATCTTGGTGCAGCCCCGGACCGGATTCCAGGTCGCATCCGTCCATTCGATTGCTGAATCCGCGGCCATCAATACTTCCCCTGTTGTTTGTATTTTTCAAAGATATTAAGAACAATCTTCTCGGCTGTATTCACTTGAGCTGCGAAAAACAAATAGTAAACGACGGCTCCCTTGGAATTCCTCATGGGCAAGGGTTCAGGAACACGCTGGAAGCCCGCCACTTTCTTCAATCTTTCTCGAAACGCTTCGGCGACGGTTTCGTTTGATTCTTTTTCCGGAATTCCGAACAGATTTCCCTCGGTCTGGTACGCGATGTCCCGCCAGGATTCGTCACCCCAGAATACGTTCATCCGGGCAATCTGTGATGGACTGACTTTTTCCGGATTGTGCCATAGGACATTCCGGTTCATGTCCGCTACGGGGAAATTCAAGAACATGTCCAAGCTCTTCATCTTCCCAGCCGTAGAGATTACCTTCCAGTCGAGGTGGAGTCCATAAGGATCGAGGATGCAGAGGCCTCGGCGGTAATCCTCATATCTCACCTTCGGGAAGACCTGCTCCAGGAGAATGCGATTGCAATCGCCCTGGTAAATGAAAAGGTCTTTTCGCTTTCCGAAGAGCTTTCTCAGTTGTTCGACCTTTTCCGCCTTGATGTCGATCAAGTGATATTCCCGGAATGGGGGCTGTACGTTCAGCGCATTCCAAGGGCTTCCGGGGACAAATTCTTGCGTTGCCCGCGCAAGGTGCACGCCTGCACCGGCGAAGGCGTCTATGTAAACGTGATAGAAAGAAGGATGCTCTTGCGCTGCCAGGAGGGTGGAATAGGCAGCGGCGTATTTCCTGACGATCTCAAGCTTGATCTCGGACCAAATGCCGATTTCGTCGAATTGTAACCAATCCCGCACGGCGCATACGATATTCGCTTTGTATTCGCCTGCATGTCAAGTACATTTACTTCGCGTGGAACCCGCAAGCCGCTTTCCGTCGCGCCCTCTCGCCGCTGTTCCCGCCTGCGCTCTTCGCATTTCGAATTTCGTATTTCGATTTTCGAACCCGCCCCGCCGGTTTCGAATGCTTTTCCACAGCCTATTCGAATACTCATAAGTAATCTATTGACGAATAGGTTAAGTTCATAGTAATATTCTTCATGAACTCGGCGCTCCGCAACCCCCCGCTCCCCTCCTGGCCGGCTTTCTTATCCCTAACCCCTTTGCCATCAAATCGTTTCCCGTTTTTCGCCCATAACTCCTTTACTCCTCGCTCCTTCCCAATCCTGGCACTTAATCCCCTTTGGAATCATATCGTTTCCCAGAAAGTGCCGGGGGCGCCCCTCCCGGCAGCGCCCCTGCGCTTTCCAATCCACATCTCTCGAGGTCCTAATGCGACGCAAATCCAATCCTGCTCCTGAATCCGCTCCATCCTCCGGCAGCGCTTCCCGCTGCCTCTTCGCCGACTCTCGCGGCCACCGCTGCCGCATGCTCCGCTCGGACGCCCACCCCGCCCTATGCGTCTTTCACGCCCGCCAGGAGCGCCACCTCCTCGAATCCGAGCGCATCGGCGCCGAACTCGCCACCCTCTCCGGTGAGTTCAAGACGGCCACCGACATCAATGGTGTCCTTGGAAAACTCTTCTCACTGCTCGCCAACGGACGTATCCCCCGCCGCGATGCCGCCGTGCTCGCCTACATCGGCCAGTTGCTGGCCAACACGCTCCCCGGCGTCAAGCGCGAAATCCAGCAGGTGCGCGGCATCCCCGGCTGGGAGCAGACCCTTCGCAGCGCCTTCTCAAGACAATTTTCACGTGGAGAAGAAAATGCAACGCCAGCGCCGCGTTGATTGGGGAACTCTCTCCTTGTCTCCCTCTTCACCAGCCCTTCTGCTGGCGCAGGCGGGTGATGTGCGCGGTGTGGTGCGGGCCGTGCCAGGCATAGAGGAAGAGCAGCCACTCGAGCGTGCGCACGCCGTGCTCCGGGTGGCGGAAGGTGCGCGCGTAGTCGGCGTCGCGGAGCGTGCGCTGCAGCCGCATCCAGCGGTCGTGCAGCGCTTCGAGCAGCGTCAGCGACACCTCCACCGGGGCGGACTTGGCGTCGGGGAGTTCGGCCCAGAGGCCCTCGGCGTAGGGCTTGATGGTCGGTTCGTTCTCGGTCATGGCCAGGCGCAGGCGCGTGTAGGCATTGGCGTGGCTGTCCGCGACGTGATGGATCACCTGGCGCACGGTCCAGCCGCCTTCGCGGTAGGGCGTATCGAGCTGGGAGTCGTTCAGGCCTTTCACCGCGGCGCGCAGCTTCGCGGGCGTCTCCGCAATGATCTCCATGGCCTGTTGCCGCAGCGCCGGGGTCACTTCCTTCGGCGCTTCGAACTTTCCGATCGGGTAGCGCGGATCCATAAGTTTCCTCTCCTCGGTGTTTCGGCACGCAGCAGCCGGAAGCACTTCCGGACGATAGCGCCAGGTCGGGCCGCGGGTCAATTTGTGCGGCGCAAACTGCCGCACCAATTTGGTCCTGGGCCGCTTCTTGCCGCGCCGGGGGAGGATGCTACAATCATCGCTTTGCGCTGTATCCAATCCGGCCGCTGGAGAATCGAACCGGGGGAGGAAGACGAGAGATGTACAACGTCATCATCATCGGCAGCGGCTGCGCCGGCCTGACCGCCGCTATCTACGCCGGGCGCGCCAATCTCAAGCCGCTGGTCATTGATGGGCATGAGCCCGGCGGGCAGCTCACCCTCACCACGATGGTGGAAAATTTTCCGGGCTTTCCCGAGGGCATTCTCGGTCCCGACCTCACCGACAACATGCGCAAGCAGGCGCAGAAGTTCGGCGCGGAGTTCAAGTCCGGCGCGGTGACGGCCGTGGACCTGAGCCGCCGCCCGTTCCAGATCACGGCCGGCAAAGAGACCTACGCGGCGCAGACGCTGATCGTGGCCGCGGGGGCTTCGGCGCGGCTGCTGGGGCTGGAGTCTGAGCGCAAGCTGATGGGCCACGGCGTTTCCACTTGCGCGACTTGCGACGGTTACTTCTTCCGCGGCAAGCCGATTGCCGTGGTGGGCGGCGGAGACTCGGCGATGGAAGAGGCTCAGTTCCTGACCCGCTACGCCAGCAGGGTCTATCTGCTGCACCGGCGCAGCGAATTCCGCGCCTCGAAAATCATGGTGGACCGCGCCCGGGCCAACGAGAAAATCGAGTTCGTCACTCCCGTGCACCTCGAGGAGATTCTCTCGCCCGCGAAGGGCGCGGTGGAAGGCGTGCGCGTAAAGAACACGGCGACCGGGGCGCTGCGGGAGATCGCTGTTGACGGCGTCTTTGTGGCCATCGGCCACGAGCCCAACACCGCCGCTTTCCGCGGCCAGCTGGAGATGGACGCCAACGGCTATTTGCTCACGCGCAATGGCAGCTCGACGAACGTGCCGGGCGTCTTCGTCGCCGGCGACGTGAAGGACAGCCGTTACCGCCAGGCCGTCACCGCGGCCGGCTCCGGCTGCATGGCGGCGATTGACGCGGAAAAGTTTCTGGAAGAGCACAGCCACTAGCGGGGGGCCGCCGCCTCCGGGCATAATCAAACGTACATGCTCCGCTTCCTTCTGCTCAAGCTCTCAGAAAGCAAGGCGCTGGCCCGCTGGGTCACCTCCAACAGCGCCACGCGAAGGATGGCGCGGCGCTTTGTCCCCGGCGAGACGCTGGACGAGGCCGTGGCTGCGGCGCGCGCCTGCAACGACGCGAACATGCTCGTCAGTCTCGATTACCTCGGCGAAAACGTCGCCACTGTCGCCGATGCGCAACGCGCCCGCGACGCCTACCTGGAGATCTTCGACCGCATCGCGCGGGAGCGCCTGGACGCCAACGTCTCCTGCAAACTGACGCAGCTGGGCCTGGACCTGAGCGTGGATTTCTGCGAGGGGCTGGTGTTTTCGGTGGTGGAGCACGCCGCGAAAACCGGCAATTTCCTGCGCATCGACATGGAGGGTTCGCTGTACACGCAGCGCACCATCGACCTGGTCAAGCGCGTGCGCTCGCAGATTCCCGCGGTGGGCACGGTGATCCAGGCTTATCTCTTCCGCAGCGAAGCCGACATCGCCGACCTGCTGGCCTACGGCTGCCGCATCCGCCTGTGCAAGGGCGCCTACCGGGAGCCGGCGGAGATCGCCTACCCCGCGAAAAAAGATGCGGACGCCAGCTACGTGCGGCTGATGCAGCTGCTGCTGGCCAGCGGCTTCTATCACGGCATTGCCACGCACGACCCGCGCATGATCGCGGCGACCATCCGCTTCGCCGCGGCCCAGAAAATCTCCAAGCAGGATTTCGAGTTTCAGATGCTCTACGGCGTGCGCACCGACCTGCAGAAGATGCTGGTGCGCGACGGCTACCGCCTGCGCATCTACATCCCCTATGGGCGCGACTGGTTCCCCTATTTCATGCGCCGCCTCGCCGAGCGCCCCGCCAACCTGGCCTTCTTCCTGGAAAACCTCTTCCGCGGTTAGAGCTTCCGGCAGACGGTTACGCCGTCGCGCAGCGGCAGCAGCACGGTAAAGAGCTGCTTCGAGGCATGGACCAGGCGGTTGAACTCCTGGACCCCTCGCGTGTCGGCATCCTTGGCGCGCCGCGTAACCTTCCCGGACCAGAGCGTGTTGTCGGTGATGAGCAGGCCGCCGCGGCGCAGTTTGGGCAGGGCCGCGCGCAGCGCCGCGGGATACTGGTGCTTGTCCACGTCGTTGAAGATCAGGTCGAATTTTCCCGGGGTCTTCTTCAGCAGCGCCAGGGCATCGCCGGTAAGAACGTGGATGCGCCGGGACACCCCGGCGCGGCGGAAATAGGCTTCGGCGCGGCGGGCGTTTTCCGGGTTGCCGTCAGTATAGAAGATTTCCGCCTGGGCCCCCGCGGCGCGCGCCAGCCACACCGTGGAATAGCCGATGGCCGAGCCCATCTCGAAGATGCGCCGGGCTCCGGAGACCTGCGCCAGCAGCGCCAGCAGGCGCGCCACGGCAGGGCCGATGATGAAATACCCGTGCTGGTGCGCAAAGGCTTCCATCTCGCGCACCACGGCGTCGCGCTCCGGCAGCAGATCGTAGAGATATTTGTCCACGTCTCGGCGCGTAAAAACGCTGGCGATGTTTTTGTCCAGGATGATTTTGTGCTTAGCCAAGGTGCTCTCCGGGCTTCAGGGCATGGATTTCGAGGCCTGGGATGTCGCGCGTCTCCCGGTGCAAAGCTTCCACCGTCCCGGTCAGGACGGGAAAGGTGGCGTAGTGCATGGGCACGACGTGCTTCACGCCGAGCAGGCGGATGGCGTAGGCCGCTTCGCGCGGGCCCATGGTGTACAGGTCGCCGATGGGCAGACAGGCAAGATCCGGTTTGTACAGCTCGCCGATAATTTTCATGTCGCCGAAAATGGCCGTGTCCCCCGCGTGATAGACGGTGAAACCGCCGGGCAAGCGCACGACGTAACCCGCGGGTTCGCCGGCATAGATGCGTTTTCCGGCGTCTTCGATGGAATTGGAATGAAATGCGTGTGTCATCGTGACTTCGAAGTCGCCGATCTTCTGCGCGCCGCCCTTGCTCATAGGACGCGTCTGTTCACCGAATCCTTTGGATTCGAGCCACAGGCACGTCTCGAAGATGGCCACTAATTGAGATTTGTGTTGTTTTGCCAACGCCAGGACGTCGCCCAAATGATCGCTGTGGCCATGGCTGATGAAAATGGCGTCGAGCCGGGAGATCTTCTTGAGCGGCTCAGGACAGACCGGATTGGTCATGACCCACGGGTCAATCAGGGCTACTTGGCCCGAAGGCGTGGTGATCGAGAATGCGCTGTGACCGAAATAGGTGAGGCGATTGCCGTGTGTATTGAGCATGGTGTGGCTCCCTCTCCCTAGGGATTTGAGTTTGCGGCGGGTCCGCCGCCGGCGCTTTTCGCCGCCAGCAGCGCGCGAATGGCCGCTTCATACGTGGCGCGATCCGCTCCGCCGGCAATGTGCCCGATCTGCCTCCCGTCCGCAGCGTAGAAAAACGAGATAGGCAGCGCGCCATTCCAGCGCGGATTCACCGTCTGCTGGAAGGCCTCCTGCTGGCCCGGCCGCTTGCGGTAGTTGGGGAAGATCGGCTTGTGCCTCGCCAGGAAGCGCCGCACCAGGAGCATCTCGCCGTCATCATCGAAGCTCACACCGACCACGTGCAAACCCTGCGGAGCGTACTGCCGGGCCAGGTCGTTGAGCATGGGGTATTCTTCGCGGCAGGGCTCGCACCAGGTGGCCCAGAAGTTCACGAGCAGGGCCTTGCCGCGGTATTTCTCGAGGAGTTGCCGGTAGCCCGCCTCGTCGAGCAGCGCGGGGTCGCGCGGCGCCTTGGCTTGCGGCACGGCAAAGGGGGCCGCGGCAACCAGAAGGAGAATTGCGACAAAAAAGGTCCTGATTTCCTTGCGCCTACGCATGTTTTTCATTCTACCCGCTTGCACAAAAGTTGAGAAACCGTTTCGCGCCGCGTACAATTGCAAGAGGTCGGCTTGTCGCGCGAAACACAGACGTGGTATAAATACCGTTTCGCTGGCAGCACTCTACGCGCGAGAGGCGCGGGGTTTGCCGGCCCACGCTAAAGGAGAAGCGCTGATGGCTTATGTGATCGCCGAACCGTGCATCGGCACGAAAGACACCGCCTGTGTAGACGTTTGCCCGGTGGACTGCATCCACCCTCGCAAGGACGAGGCGAATTTTGAGAGCGAGACGCAGCTCTACATTCATCCCACCGAATGCATCGATTGCGGCGCGTGCGTGCCGGTTTGCCCGGTGACGGCCATTTTTGCGCTCGAGGATCTCCCGGAGAAGTGGGCCCACTTCACCGCCATCAACGCGGATTGGTACGCCAAGAAGGGATAATGCCGGCTTTCTCGCGGCGCGGATTTGCGCCGGACGGAGGCGGCGAGCCGTAGCTCGCCGCCTTTTCTTTTTCCCGGCGGCTTTTTCCCGGGTAGTTGTTACGCGGACGTAATCACGCCGGCACAGTGTTCAGGGTATGATAGGGGTCTGCGTACGAGCGAAGAGCGCGTGTCCGCCAAATTCCATCTCGTTCTGCTGATTCACGCTCATCAACCCTTCGGCAATTTCAGCCATGTGCTGGAGCAGGCTTACCAGGATTCCTACCTGCCGTTTGTGGAATGCCTGGAGAAACACCCGGGCGTACACATGGGCCTGCACTATTCCGGCCCGTTGCTGGAATGGATCGAGGAACAGCACCCGGACTATGTGGAGCGCCTGCGCACCCTGGCCGAACGCGGCCAGGTGGAGATCGTAGGCGGCGGCTTCTACGAGCCGATTCTCGTCTCCATCCCTCTCGCAGACCAGCACGAGCAGATCACGCGCATGGCTGTGCACCTCGAAGAACGCTTCGGGCGGCGCCCCGCGGGAGCCTGGCTCGCCGAGCGCGTGTGGGAGCCGCAATTGCCTGCGGCGCTGGCCGAGGCCGGTGTGGGCTACACCCTGGTGGACGACGTCCACTTCCTTTGCGCGGGCTTCGAGCCCGAGGAACTCTTCGGCGATTACGTGGCCGAGGACCAGGGGCAAATCGTACGCTTGTTCCCGGGCCTGAAAACACTGCGTTACCTCATCCCCTTCCACCCGGTAGAAGAAGTCATGGCCTTCCTGCGGGACGCCGCTGCCGCGCATCCCGGGCGCATGGCGGCGATGGGCGATGACTGTGAAAAGTTCGGGGTCTGGCCAGGCACGCACAATCATTGCTTCCGCGACGGCTGGATCGAGAATTTTTTCACCGCGCTGGAGGCCGCAGCGGACTGGCTGGCGATTTCCACTCCCGGCGAATATTTTGCCGGCCACGCGCCACTCGGCCGCGCGGACCTGCCCACGGCTTCCTACAGCGAAATGATGGAATGGGTGCTGCCGACGGGCGTGCGCCAGCGCCTCCACGCCGTGCAGAAGGAATTTCAGGCGCGGCCCGACGTTCTGACCTATCTGCGCGGGGGACCCTGGCGGGGCTTTTTCCGGAAATACGCGGAAGCCAATCTGCTGAACAAGAAGATGCTGCGCGTCTCGGCGAAGCTCGCTGCGGCTCCCAAGCGCCGCCCCGGAACGCGTGCTGCCGCGGAGCTGGCCCAGGCGCGCACGCACCTGCTGCGCGCGCAGTGCAATGACGCCTACTGGCACGGCATCTTCGGCGGGCTCTACGCCCCCCATCTGCGCACCGCCTTGTGGCGCGAAATCATCCAGGCGGAGACCATCGCCGACCGCCAGACACCGGGCGGCCTGCTGCCGCGCGCCGAGGCCCTGGATTTCGACGCCGATGGCGCGCAGGAGCTGGTCCTCTCCGCGCCGCAATACCAGGCGCTGCTGAAACCTTCCGACGGCGCCACGCTGGCCGCGCTCGATTTCCGCCCGGCCGGAGCCACCCTCGTCAATTCCGTGATGCGCCGCCGCGAGGAGTATCACGCGCGGCTCGCCAATGCGCCGGACTACATCTCCAGCGGCGCAGTTTCGATCCACGAACAGACGCGCGTGAAAGAGCCGGGCCTGGAGCGTTATCTGCTCTACGACCGCTGGCCGCGCCACGCCTTCCGCGTTCTGCTCTTCGATGCCGCGCGCACCCCTGGCGACTACGCCGCTCTGCAGCTTGGCGAAGACGCCGGATTCGCCGCCGGGGAGTACACGGTGCTCCGCGCGGAGGCGCACAACGCCGCGCTGCTCCGGGAAGGCGCACTCGTTGGTATGTGGGACCGCGAAGCGGACAACCCCGCGGCGCAGGACTCCGCCGCAGCTTCCGTACTGGCCCTGACAAAGACGTTTACGTTTGATCCTTCGCCGCGCGGCTGCGAGGTGGCCTGCGAGATCACACTGAAATTCCGGCAGCCCCGGGCCCGGCCGCCGGCCGTCGGACTCGAGTCCATCGTGAATCTTCTGGCCCCGGAGGAGACGGACCGCTTCTTTGATCTGCCTCAGGGCCGGCAGCCGCTGCGCTGGAGCGGCGCCGCGCCGGGGCCCATTCTGCGCATGGAGGACGGCTGGCAGCAGGTGCGCGTAGCCCTGCACGCGCCGGAGGTCCGGGAATTCTGGGTGGCTCCGGTAGAGACCGTCTCGGAATCCGAGGAAGGATTCGAACGCGTTTACCAGGGTTCGCAGATTCTCGCGGTGTGGTATCCCGCACTCACCGGAGAGACCGCTTGGTCGGCGCGCCTGGTCTGGCGCATCGAATCGTTCTAGCCGCTCCGCGCTTCACTCTTCGACGCAGCGGAACGTCGCGTACACATGCGGAGCGTGCTGCGAGCACCAGGTCCGGAAAGAGCGCCGCAGCAGGCACGCCGCCGTGCGCGGCGAGCCGCCCTTCAGCACGTAGTGCTTGCCGTCGAAAAACTTCGCGGAGTACCCCGGATAGAAGGGCAAGGGCGCGAAGCCGGGAAACGGCCCGAAGACCGTGCGCGTCCACTCCCAGCCATTGCCGACCAGATCCTGCACCGCGAACGCGCTCGCGCCCGCCGGATGCGAGCCTACCGGCGCCGGCTCCCACTGCCGAAAATGGAAGTTGCCGTGTGCCGCGCCGGGGGCTTCCTCGCCCCAGGGATAGTTGCGCTCCCAGCCTTCCGGCGTGCCATAGGCCGCGCGATGGAACTGCTCTTCGCTCGGGAGCCGCCGCCCGAGCCACTTGGCGTAAGCCGAAGCTTCGGCATGGCTCACATATACCGGCCAATCGAGGGGCAGGCGGATTTCGCCGAACATGGCGCGGTACATCCACAAGTTGCCGTCGCGCCTCCAGAAGGCCGGATGGCGCACGCCGGCCCGTTCCTTCCAGGCCCAGGCCGCTTCGCTCCAGAGCGCGCGGTTTTCGTAGCCGTCGGCAGCCAGGAAACGCAGGAAGTCGCCGTTGGTGACGTTGCAGGCGTCGATCACGAAGGAGGGCACGTTTACCTCGTGAACGCCGAATTCGTTGTCCCAGCCGAACTCTTCGCCGGTAGTCTGGCGCAAGCCGAGCGTGGCCTGGCCTGCGGGAATCACCACCATGCGCCCCTTGGACCTTCGCGCGGAGGCGGGCGCCGCGACGGAGCCGGAAATTTTCCGCTCGAAGGGTAACCGGTGCGCCATGTAGGCGAGGGCTTCGGCGTGCATCAGGCGGTGCTCGATGGCCGTCTCCAGCATGTCAGTCAGGTGCGGATGGCCTTCTCGCGGACGGCCCAGGGCGCAGTCGATCGCCGCATCCAGTGCTTCGCGTACCCGCTGCGTGTAGCGCGCGATCTCTTCGATGCCCGGCCAGTCTTTGGGTTGGCCGGGGAGATGGCCGTTCGCGGCGGCGGTGATGGGCCCGAAGAGTTGGTCGAAGACCGAGTGAACCGAGCGCAGGCCGAAGGCGCGATGCCCCAGAAGATTCCAGTCGAAGGCCTCGAGGTGCCCGCAATAAAAGATCAGAGGGTGCCGTTCGGCGACCGGGCAATCGTAGATCGCCTCGGGGCGCACGATCTGAAAGAGCTTGTCGGTGTGCGCGCGCGCCTCCCGCAGACGCACCGGTAGATCCTGCCGGATACGAATGGCACTGGCGAGAACTCCCATGGAGTGTTCCCTCTTGCTTGGACGCCATGCCTGAACAAAGGGTAGCGCCGATTTTCTTCTGGGAGGGGGGAAGAAGAAACTTGAGAATTGCACCCTGTAATCCTGAAGTCAATCGAAATGGGCGCGAAAATCGTATCAGTTACCGGTTTATGACTTGGACGCGCCAATTCACGCGCGACGCCGTTTGGAAAAACAAGTGCTTGTCTTCCAGGTCAGGGGGAGAGTCCATTCCGGGGAGCGCAATTGTGGCCGCGATGCTCTGCCGCGCACCGGCGCCTCCGAAACTCCCGGGAGATTAGGGCGTTCTAATATTCCTGGGCAAGTGTTCGTCTGCAGCGGTGTTGCTCTCGGCAAACCTCGTCTGCTAGAGTCACCAGGAGAGCAGGGAACATTCCGGAGCAGCTCTGCCACAGGTGCACCACGATGCCTATCAGCCAGGAATTGCTGGACATACTGGTTTGTCCGCTGTGCAAGACGCCGGTCAAGCTCACCCCGGACGGCGCCGGGCTGAAGTGCGCCACCTGCCGCCGCGTCTATCCCATCAAGGACGAGATTCCCGTCATGCTTCCCGAGGAAGCGACGGTTGCTTCCGAATAGCCCCATGTCTTTCGCCATTGCCGATTCCGTGCCCCGGCTGAAACGCCTGCTGCCCCGCTTGCGGGGCCTGCGTGCCGGCGTTTTCGGCGACTTGATGCTGGACCGCTACCTGTGGGGTACCGCGACGCGGCTCTCCCCCGAGGCGGCCGTGCCGGTGGTGGATTTCGTGGAGCAGAGCGAGTGTCTGGGCGGCGCCGGCAACGTGGCCGCGAATCTCGCGGCGCTTGGCGCGCGCGTGGAGATGTTTGGCGTGGCGGGGCGCGACGAGCCCGGAGCGGCCCTGCGCAAATGTCTGCGCGCCGCCGGGATCGCCGAGCGCGGCGTGATTGCCGACCCCCGGCGCGTCACTACGGTCAAGACCCGCATCATCGCCCGCCACCAGCAGGTGGTGCGCGTGGATCACGAGCGCCGCGAACCCCTGCGCGCGGAGACCGAAGAGGCCCTCGTCCGCCACCTCCTCAGCGCCTTACGCCGCCTGGACGTGCTGGTGCTTTCCGACTACGACAAGGGCCTGATCACCGATGCTCTCGCCGACCGCGTGCTCGGCGCCTGCCACCGCCTGAAGGTGCCGGTGCTGGTCAAGCCGAAAACCTCGCGGCTCTACGCCTATCGCGGCGCGCGGGCCATCGTCTGCAATGCCGGGGAAGCCAGTTTCTTCGTAACCCGCACGCTGGGGGACGATAAATCGGTCGAGGAAGCGGGCCGCGCGCTGCTGGCCCAT
This sequence comes from Terriglobia bacterium, assembly GCA_020072785.1. Classification (NCBI taxonomy): domain Bacteria; kingdom Pseudomonadati; phylum Acidobacteriota; class Terriglobia; species Terriglobia bacterium. The sequence continues at coordinate 75,812 of JAIQGG010000004.1, forward strand.
TTCGGCTGCGCCGCGGTGGTCATCACCCGGGGCGAAAAGGGCATGAGCGTATTCGAGGAGGCTTCGCCGCGGCACGTGCACGTGCCGGCTACGAGCTTCGAAGTGACCTACGCGCGCGTCGGCCAGCCGGGCATCGAGCACAGCGCCACCGGCCGCCAGGTCTTCGACGTCACCGGCGCGGGCGATACGGTGCTCGCCGTGCTCTCCCTGGCGGCGGCCGCCGGCGCGATCCTTCCCGATGCCGCGGTGCTTGCCAATGCTGCCGCGGGCGTCGTGGTCGGCAAGCTGGGCACCGCCACCGTCAGCCCCAAAGAACTGGCCGCCGCGCTCGACGACCTCCCGTAGCACAGGCTTCCGCCTGGGCCTGCCCATTGCCACGCGGCCATCGGCTACGCTGCACAGACGGCAGGCGGTGCTCCCTCTGCTATGGCGGCGGAAAGCTGAACGACTTGTCCCTGGTCTCCACCCAGAGGTTCACGATGCGCGTGCGGCGGTTCTTCTCGCCGTCCTCGACGGTAGGAAAGGGCGCGAACGGGCTGATCTGCACGGTGATGATCACGCCGCTGGCCTCGCAGAACGGGATCGCGATTCCTTTGCCGGGGCACTTCTCCTCGGCGATGTAGTAGCTCTTCACTGGGCCGTAATAGCCGTTGGGGGCCCAGTCGGCCAGAAAATCCTGCATGGTGTAGCCCTCTCCCGGCTTCCAGATCTGATAGGCGCGGGGCATGTCTCCCGCCACCACGGCGTCCAGAAAACGCGCCACAGCTTTCTTTTCCGGGGAGTAGCGAAACGTGAACCACAGCAGTATGACCAGCAGCACGGCGCCCACCAGCGCCAGCCAGAGGCGCAGGCGCGGATGGGCCGGCTTCTCGGCCGGGACTTCGAACAGGGACATGCGCAAACCTCGCGATACCGCGTTTCAGATCTGCCGCTGGAAGAGCGCAATGCACGCGCTCATCAGCAGCACGGAGAAGCCTAGCAAGACGAAGACGTCGAAGTAAATGCCTTCGAAGCCGGTATTTTTCAGCAGCAGATTCTTCAGCGCGTGCACCGCATAGGTGAAAGGATCGACGATCGAGATCCACTTCAGCCAGACCGGAAAGCCCTCCTGGGGATAGATGGCCCCGGAGGGGAAGAAAAGCAGGGTATTGAGCACGCCGAAGATGGCCCGCGGCACCAGCGGGTCGGTCACCCGCACCATCACCAGAAACATGAAGCTGATCATGGCCAGCGAGGCCGCGGAAAGCACCAGCACCAGGTAGATGAGCCGCAGCGGCTCCCACAGCCGGTCGATGCCCGCGATCAGCCCGCCGATGAGCGTGATGGTCAGCCCGGCCATCACCCCTTTCAGCGCGCCGGCCAGGTTCAGCCCCAGCACCAGCTCGGCCTTGCGGATCGGCGTTACCAGGTAGCCTTCGTGCAGCCCGCGCGCCTTGTCGTCGATGAACACGATGCCTCCGCCGATCATGGCCACGATGAAGATGGACATGGCGATCGAGCCGGAAAGCAAATACTTGATGTACTCGATGTACGGGTACACTTCCACGACTTGCATGTCGATGGCCGCGGGCAATCGCCCGGTAATCTGCGGGGCGTTGAGCGAGGCCGCCAGCTGCTGCATCCGCTCGTAGAGCTGCGAGGTGACGAAGTTGTCGGTGTTGTCCTCGATGAAGGCCACGCGCGGGCGGTCGTGCTGCAGCACGCGCCGCGAATAGTCGTGCGGGATGTGGATCACCGCGCGCACGAACCCCGCGCGCAGATCCAGGATCGCGTCCGGCACCGAGGAGTAGTCCGTGACGTAAAACGTCTTCGGCCCCGCCTCGATGGACTTTAGGCTCTCGCGCAGCGTTCGCGACTCCGCCCCGCGGTCTTCGTCCACCAGGGCCACGTGAATGTTCTTGATCTTTCCGCCGAAGGCGTAGCCCAGCACGATCAGCTGCATCAGCGGAAAGACCATCGAGCTCACCATCAGCGCGGGACTGCGGAAAAATTTCCGCATGTCCCGCTCCAGGATGGCGCCGATGCGCTCGAAATTAATTCCGATGTCCATGCCCGCTCACTTGTACAGGTGCGTGACGTCCAGCCGCGGCACCGTCTGCAGCGCGTCGCGCAGTTGCCGCCCCGTGTAGTGCAGGAAGACGTCGTCGAGCGTCGTACCCTGCACCGTCACGCGCTTTACCTGGATGCCCCGGGTCCGCGCGCGGTCCATCAGCGCCGCCACCGTTTCCGGGCCGCTGTGCGAGGTGATGTGCACGGCGCCGTCCTGCTCGGAGACGTGCGCGGCCTGCGGCAGCTGCCGCAGCTGCTCCAGCCACTCGTTCCAGGCCGGCGTGCCGGGCGGCACGTTCCCGAATTCCGCCTCCACCACGTCCGCGCCCGGGATGCTGTCTTTCAGCCGCGTGGGCGTGTCCAGCGCCACCAGTTTTCCGTGGTCCACGATGGCGATGCGCTCGCACAGCTTGTCCGCTTCGTCCATGTAGTGCGTGGTCAGCAGAATGGTCAGCCCGGAGCGCTTCTGCAGCCGCTCGATCATCTCCCAGACGTTGGTGCGCGAGACCGGGTCGAGGCCCGTGGTGGGCTCGTCGAGAAACAGGATGTGCGGCGAATGCACCAGGCCGCGCGCGATCTCCAGCCGCCGGCGCATCCCGCCGGAGAAAGTGCGCACCAGCTGGTTGGAGAAGCTTTCCAGGTCCACGGCCGCCAGCAGCTCGGTGGCCAGGGGCGCGCGCCGGGCTTTTTCCACGCCGTAGAGCTTGGCGTGGATCAGCACATTTTCCCGCGCCGTCAGTTCCGGGTCGGAGGTCAGCGCCTGCGGGATCACCCCGATGGCATGGCGCACCCCGTCGGCGTCGTCCACGATGTCATGCCCGCCCACGCGCGCCCTGCCGCTGCTCGGCGGGGTGAGCGTCGTGAGCATGCGGATCAACGTGGTCTTGCCTGCGCCGTTCGGCCCCAGCAGGCCGAAGATCTCCCCCTCCGCCACGGTGAAGCTGACTTCGTTCACCGCGGTGAAGTCTCCGAATCGCTTGGTGAGCTTTTCGACTTCGATGGCGTTCATCGTGAGCTTCCGAAACTCGAAACTCGAAACTCGAAACTCGAAACTCGAAACTCGAAACTCGAAACTCGAAACTCGAAACTCGAAACTCGAAACTCGAAACTCGAAACTCGAAACTCGAAACTCGAAATCGAAACTCCTCTTCTCTCACCCGGCTCTGTCGAATTTCGCTTTTCGGATTTCGAATTTCATCTTTTCTCTCCCCCTCAGGGGCGTCTCGGTAGAATCTGGCCCTTGCCCGGCGGCGGCAGGAGCACGGTGGCGGTCATGCCGGCGAACAGGCGCCGGCCGGGATTGGGCACGGCGACTTTGATGGCGAAAGTCTTGATGTCGCGCTTGGTGCGGCTGACGTCGCGCTGCGTGGCAAATTCGCTCTCCACGCCCTTGAAGATCAGGGTGCCTTCGATCACTTCGCCGGAAGGCAGACGCACGCGCAGCTTCTGCCCGAACTGCACCACATCGATGTAACTTTCCTCCACGCTGGCGCGCACCCACAAGTGGTCGATATCCACGATGGTGACGATGGGCGCGCCGGGCTGCACCACCTCTCCCTGGCGCGCCACGCGCACGCTGACGATGCCGCCCAGCGGCGCGTAGATCTTCGTGTAGCCCAGACGCGTTTCGGCTTCGGACTTCGCCGCCACGGCCTGCGCCAGCTGCGCCTGCATGGCGGCCAGCACGCTCCGCTGCACGGAGACCTGCTTGCGGTTGGCCCGCGCCAGCTCCAGCGCGGCCTCCTGCGCCTTCACCTGGTCTTCGAGGGCGCGCACGTTGGCCTGCGCGGAGCGCAGGGCGGCATCGGCGTGGTCTTTGTCCTGCGCGGTGGCGATGCCGCCGGCGAAAAGGCCTTGCACACGCTTCTGGTCGAGTTCGTTGCGCAACAGATCGGAGCGGGAAGCCTCCAGCTGGGCCTTCACCGCGGTGAGCGTGGCCGCGGCCTGGCTGACCTGCGCGGCGGTCTGCTCGTCGGTGAGGCCCTGGGTGGCCTGCGCCTGGCGCACCTGCGCTTGGAAGCTGCGGATGGCGGCGGCGGCGGAATCGCGCTGCGCGATAAGCTCGGCGGTATCCAGCTCGGCGAGCAGCTGCCCGGCCTGCACCTCGCTGCCCTCGTCCACCAGCAGGCGTTCGATGCGCCCGGTGATCTTGGCGCTGACGATGACGTCGTTGCTGTCCAGCACGCCCGTCAGCGGGATCTCGGTGCCGTGCGGCACGCTAACGAGATAGCCCACCAGAGCCACCACGAACACCACGCCGAGAAAAATGAAGAATCGGGAGATCTTCATCGCCGCCTCAGTGATATGTGTGACCGCGAAGCGGTCAACTCCATGCGTGACCGCAAAGTGGTCAACAGCCGTCCTCTGCGCCCCCCCGGCAGGGTGCAAAAATAGCAGGGTTTGTCATTCGGAGCGAAGCGAAGAATCTCCACGTCAAGCATGGCCAGCGCTGACGGTCGAGGTCCTTCCACTCCGGCTTCGTCGAGCCCTCGGGATGACAAGCACAAAAGTCTTGTGCCGCAGGCTGCTAGTGTAGTCCGGCCCGCGGCAGTTTGCGCGGCGGGGCCTCCGGACCGGCGCGGCCTCAGGCCCCCAGGGCTCCGCCGGCGCCTTCCGGCAGCTCAATGGCGTACTTGGTGCGCGTCTTTTCGCGGTGCTGCTCGAGCGCCAGGGCGATCAGCCGGTCGATCAGCTCGCGGAAGGGGATGCCGCTCGCTTCCCACAGTTTGGGATACATGCTGATGGAAGTGAAGCCGGGAATGGTGTTTACTTCGTTGAGAAAGAGTTTTCCGCCGCGCTTCTCCAGGAAGAAGTCCACGCGCGCCATGCCCGATAGCTCCAGCGTGTGGAAGGCGCGCACCGCCAGCTCCTGGATCTTGCGTACCTGCGCCGGCTGGAGTTTCGCCGGGATGAGCAACTGCGTGCCCTCCTCCAGGTACTTGGCGGCGTAGTCGTAGAACTCGCGGTGCGGCACGATCTCCCCGGGCACGGCGGCCTGCGCAGCGGCGTTGCCCAGCACGGAAACTTCGATCTCCCGTGCGGTCACCGCGCGCTCCACCAGAATCTTCATGGCGAACTCCGCCGCCAGGTCCAGCGCCGGGGCCAGCTCCTCGCGCGAATGAACTTTGCTCATGCCCACCGAGGAGCCGAGCACCGCCGGCTTCACGAAAACCGGGTAGCGGAATTTCTTTTCGATGGCCCGCGCGATTCCCTTGGGGTCGCGCTCCCAATCCGCGCGCTGTACGGTCAGCCACGGCACGACGGGAATCTTGGCCTGCTGGCACAGCCGCTTGGCCACGTCCTTGTCCATGGCGATGGCCGAGCCCAGCACCCCGGCGCCGACGTAGGGAAGCCCCGCCAGGTCGAGCAGGCCTTGCACCGTGCCGTCTTCGCCAAACGTTCCGTGCAGCACGGGGAAGACCACGTCCACCCGCTGGCCCCCGCCGCTGCGATCCAACGGCACCAGCACCGCTTCGGTCGGGTCCGCAGCCAGCATCACGCGCTGCCCGCCGCGCAGCACCTCGGCCGGGGTCTTCTGGGCGCCCGTGCCGATCAGCCAGTGTCCTTCCTTGGTGATGCCGATGAGCACCGCCTCGTACTTGTCCGGGTCCAGCCCGCGGATTACGGAGGCCGCGGAGGCCAGCGAAACCTCATGCTCGCCGGAGCGCCCTCCGAACAGCACTCCCACCCGCAGCCGTTTTTTCTCCGTGCTCACGATGGCCTCTTCTTCGTGTTTCGTGCTTCGCATTGCGCGACCAAAAGCCAGCGCGCAAATTCTCCTACAAAATCTTCTTCCCCAGCCCCGAGCACACCAGCTCCACACCCAACAGCGCCGTGGTGTTGTGCTCGTCGATCACCGGATTGATCTCCACGATTTCCAGTGAGGCCATCGCTTCCGTGTCCGCGATCATCTCCATGGCCAGGTGCGCTTCGCGGTAGGTGACCCCGCCGCGTACCGGCGTGCCCACGCCCGGGGCGTCGGTGGGGTCCACGAAGTCCATGTCCAGGCTGATGCCGATGGCGGCGGTATCGTCCATGGCGAATTTCAAGGCGTCGCTCATCACTTCGCGCATGCCGCGCTCGTCGATATCACGCATGGTGAACACGTGCACCCCGGATTTCTTCACCAGCCGCTTTTCCTGGGCGTCCAGGTCGCGGATGCCCACCAGCGCCACGTTCTGCGGCTGCACCTTGGGCTTGAACCCCAGCAGCTCCACCAGTTCCGGCGCGCCGTAGCCCATCACCGCGGCCAGCGGCATCCCGTGAATGTTGCCGGAAGGCGAGGACTCGGGGGTGTTCATGTCCCCGTGCGCGTCGAGCCAGATGTAGCCGATGTTCTTCTCTTGCTTGCGGTAGTGCGCGGAAACGCCGGACAGCGTGCCCACGGCGATGGAATGGTCGCCTCCCAGCACCACCGGCAGGAGGCCCTCTTCCAGCGTCTTCTGCACGGTTGCGGCGAGCTCTTTGCACGTCTCCGAGATTTCCGTCAGGTACTTGGCGCGCTTTTCCCCGTAGTGCTGCTCTTCGGCCTGCTTCACGGCGATATTGCCCATGTCCTCGACCTGGTCTCCGAGCTGCTTGATGCGCGCCTGGAGCCCGGCGACGCGCAGCGCCGAGGGGCCCATGTCCACGCCGCGGCGGCTGGCGCCGAGGTCCATGGGTACGCCGATAATGCGGATCTTATGAGACATAGTCGCTTCCCGTCACTCGTGGCTTGTGCCGCGTGCTTCGCGCCAAATTCCGCCGCTGGTCCGGACCACGAGTCCGCTGTCCCGAGCCGCGAGTCACCTTGAAAAGTTCAGTCCGGCCGGCAGCATTGGCGCTCTGGCTTCCCCCTGCGCCGATCCCCGCAGGCTTTAAGGATAAACCCGGTAAATCATCCGCGGGAAGGGAATCACTTCGCGGATGTGCTCGGTCCCGCAAATCCAGGCCACCGTGCGCTCCAGGCCCAGCCCGAAGCCCGCGTGCGGCACGCTCCCGTAGCGCCGCAGGTCCAGATACCACTGAAAAGGCTCTTCCGGCAGGTTGTGCTCCTTCAGGCGCTGCACCAGCAGGTCGTAGTCATGGATGCGCTGCCCGCCCCCAATGATCTCCCCGTAGCCTTCCGGGGCCAGCATGTCGAAGCCCAGCGCCAGGTCCGGCCGCTGCGGGTCCGGCTGCATGTAGAAGGCCTTGATGGCCGCCGGGTAGCGGTGCACGATCACCGGCCGGTCGTACTGGCTGGAGAGAATGGTCTCCTCGTCGCCGCCGAAGTCGTCGCCGTGCTTGGCCGGGTTGCCGCTTTTCTGCAGGATTTCGATGGCTTCGTCGTAGCTGATGCGCGGGAAGGGCGCGTGCACGCTGGCCAGCTTGCTGGTGTCGCGCTTCAGCGTTTCCAGCTCGCGCACGCGGTTCTTCAGCACCGATTGCACCACATGGCTCACCAGGCCCTCGCCCAGCGCCATCATGTCCCCGAGGTCCGCGTAGGCCGCTTCCGGCTCCAGCATCCAGAATTCCGTCAGGTGCCGCCGCGTCTTCGATTTTTCCGCGCGGAACGTCGGTCCGAAGGTGTACACCTTGCCCAGGGCCATGGCCGTGGCTTCCACGTAGAGCTGCCCGGACTGCGTGAGATACGCTTTCTCCTCGTCGAAGTACTGCACTTCGAAGAGGTTGGTGGTGCCCTCGCAAGCCGCCGGCGTGAAGATGGGCGCGTCGGTCAGCGTGTAGCCCTGCCCGTCCATGAACTCCCGCGCCGCGCGGATCGCTTCCGCGCGGATGCGCAGGATGGCCGCCTGGCGCGGCGTGCGGATCCACAGGTGCCGCCGGTCCAGCAGGAAATCCACGCCGTGCTCTTTGAGCTGGATGGGGTAGGGATCGCTCTCCGGCACCCGCTGCACCACTTCCAGCTTGGTGACCCCGATCTCGTAGCCGCCCGGCGCGCGCTTCTCCGCGCGGATCTTTCCGGTGACGATCACGCTCGATTCCTGCGTCAGTCCGCGCAACGCTGCGAACGCCTCCGGCTGCTCCTTCAGCGCGCACACGCCCTGCATGATTCCCGTGCCGTCGCGAAAGATGGGAAATAGCAGCTTCCCGGATTCGCGCAGGTTGTAGAGCCATCCCCGCAGAGTGACTTCCTGCCCGTCGTAGTTTCCCGCCTGTTCGATCGTGATTACGCTCATGCCCCTGTCCTGAAGATGCCCGGGCGGCGCTGACCGCCCCTTCTTCTTGGAAGCCCTTACCGCGCTTCCTGCAGTGTTTGTTCCAGCCGATCCAGTGCCCGCCGCGCTGTTTCGAGCTGGGCTACGAGCGGCGCCGCTTCCGCCCCGCTCTGCTCCTTGAGTTCCAGCACCAGTGGCAGCGGCTGCGCCAGCGCGGAGGCCAGCAGCTTCGCCGCGGCGGCCCAGTCGAGCGAGCCCGCGAAGGGCGGCAGGTGCTCGTCCTTCTCCCCGTGGTTGTCGTGAATGTGCGTGGTGGCCAGGTGCTCGCGCATCGGCGTGAAGCATTTCTCCAGGCGCTCTTCCACCGGGCCCTCGGCGAGATGCGCGTGTCCGATGTCGAAGCACAAGCGGATGCCGGTGAGCCGCGTCTCCTCCAGAAACGCGTGCAGGTACGCCGGATCGCCCATCTCGCTCAGCGTATTCTCGATCGCCAGCGTGACTCCCGCGTGCCGCGCGTGCAGCATCAGGTGTTCCAGCGAGCTGAACGCCGCATCGCGCTTGCGCGGCTCGGCGGTCTCCCGCGACCCGCCCATGTGCAGCACCAGCAGCGGGAACGGCAGAAGTTCGGCCACGTCGATGGCCCGCTTGTATTCGTCCATGGCCTCGATGCGCCGCACCCGCTCCACCTCGCAGAGCGACAGCGGCGAGCCGCCTTCCCGCGACGCGCTCCGATCCCGGTTGGTCGGCGCGTGCAGCGAGGCCAGCTTCAGATTGCGGTCCGCCAGCGCCCCCGCGATCTCCCGGATCGCTTCCTCCGCGTGAAAATCGAAATGGCTGCGCGTGCAGAAGATCTCCACGCCGTGAAAGCCCGCCTCGGCCACCTGCCCGAGCATCTCCGGGGAGAGCCGCCGCGCCACGAATTGATAGGTGGAGAGCAGGCGTTGCATGGTCGTCAGTATCCCTGCGCCGAGCCGTGGTCCCGCGGGTCGGCCGCGCCCAGCCGCTCGCCTGTCTGCGCATCAATCCCAATGGCGTTCACCAGACCGATGTGCGCGCGGCGCAGCGTCCGGTGCCCGCGGGCCTGCAACGCCTGCTCGACGCTCGCCGGAAAGGTGCTCTCCAGCAGGATGCGGTCCGGCAGCCACTGGTGGTGGAAGCGCGGCGCGTTGATCGCCGCCTGCGCCTCCATCCCCAGCCGCATCCAGTTCAGCACGCTCAGCAGCGTCACGGAGATGATCGTCGGCCCGCCGGGCGACCCGGTGACGAAGCTGAGCTGGCTGTCGCGCAGCACAATCGTCGGCGTCATCGAGCTGAGCGGGCGCTTGCCGGGCGCGATGGCGTTCTCTTCGGACTGGATCAGCCCGAATAGCACGTTGGGCACGCCGGGCTGCGTGGTGAAATCGTCCATTTCGTCGTTCAGCAGGAAGCCCGCGGGCGAGGTCACGTGCGAGCCGAAGCTGTCGTTGAGCGTGGTGGTCGAGGCCACGGCGTTGCCCGCGGCGTCCACCACGGAAAAGTGCGTCGTGTGCGGGCCCTCGCCCAGGCTCACGATGGTCTGCGGCCTCTCCGGCCCTTGTCCGCGGCTGGCGGCGGCCTCCCCGCAGACATGCGGATGCCCGGCCTGCACGCTCTGGCTCGCGGAGGCGTGTTGCGGGTCAATCGTGGCCGCCCGCTCCTGTGCGTAGCAGGGCGATAGCAGGCCCGCGACCGGCACCTTCGAAAAGTCCGGGTCCGCGAGATACGCTGCGCGGTCGGCGAAGACCCGCCGCATCACTTCCGCGACGCGATGCACGCTCTCCGCGTCCTCCCAGCCCTTCAGCGGCATGCCCTGGAGCATGTTCAGCGCCTCGATGATGGCCACGCCGCCCGAACTCGGCGGAGGCGAGGTCAGTACCTCCCAGGTGTGCCCCTCTTGTTGGTACGAGGCGCGCAGGACCTCGCGCACCTTCGGCTGGTACCGTGCCAGGTCCTCCCGCGTGATCAGCCCGCCCGAGCGCGCCATGTCTGCGGCGAGCAGCCGTGCTGTCTCCCCGCGATAAAAATCCGCGCTTCCCTTGCGCGCCATGCGCTGCAGCGTGGCCGCCAGTTCCGGCTGGCGCAAAATTTCGCCCGGCTGGTACGGCTTTCCGTCACGCAGGAAGATGCGCCGGCTCACCGCGAAGCGTTCGAGGCCCGGCCGCTCTTCTTCGAGCTCCCGCGCGAGCTTTTCGCTGACGGGGAATCCCTCTTTGGCCAGGCGAATCGCCGGCGCCAGCACTTTGGCGAGCTTCATCGTGCCGTAGGTCTTGAGCGCCAGTTCCAGTCCCGCCACCGTGCCGGGCACGGCTACCGAGCGGTAGCCGATTGTCGCAGCTTCTTCGTCCAGCTTGCCGTCGGGACGGATATACATGTCGCGGGTGGCCTTGCCCGGCGCCACTTCCCGGTAGTCGAAGAAGCTGCTGCGGCCATCCGCCAGGCGCACCAGCATGAACCCGCCGCCGCCGAGATTCCCCGCGGCGGGCTCGACCACGGCCAGCGCAAAGGCCGTGGCCACGGCGGCGTCCACGGCGTTTCCCCCGCGCTTCAGGATTTCCACGCCCGCCCGCGACGCCAGCTCCTCGTCCGTCGCCACCATCCCGTGCGCCCCGCGCACCGCCTTCTGCGGCCAGCTCGCCGGGGTTTCCGCGGGCGCGCGCAGCTCCACCACGACCTGCCCGCGCGCCAGCGGCGCCACCGCCGTCGCGGCCAGACACAGCACACAAATCCAGGTTTTTGTCCGGGGGTTCATGGCAAGTAATTGACAGTAAGTGATTCAAAGCACAGCGTCAAGGCAGGGTCAGGCCGGGTAGTCGGCTAGCTTCCAGGAAGCTGACCCACTACCCGAAGCCGGAAAAAGAGGGCTTCCCACGCGGCAATCGGCAGCCCCGTTCGTCCGTGCCAGATAAATTCTCTATTTGTTATTTTCGCTGAGGAATTCGATGGACGGAGGACCCGGCAGGAGCCCGGCCTTGGTGCCGCGCTCGATCAGCTCTTTCACGGCCTGGCGGCCGCGCTCGCCGTAGCCGAGCGTCCACTTGTTCACGTACATGCCCACGAACTTGTCGGCCAGCTCGGTTTCCATGTCCCGGGCGAACTGCAGGGCGTAGTTCAGCGCTTCCTCGCGGTGCTCCAGGGCGTATTCCACGCTCTGGCGGATGGTGCGGGAGATCTGCCGGCCCAGGGCCGGGCCCAGCGCGCGCCGGATGGCGTTGCCGCCCAGCGGCAGCGGCAGCCCGGTTTGTTCCTGCCACCACACGCCCAGGTCAATCACCCGGTGCAGGCCCATCGCCGGGAACATTAGCTGCCCTTCGTGGATCAGCAGGCCGGCCTCGACCACTTCGTTCTTCACCGCGTCCAGAATCTTGTCGAAGGGCATGACCACCGCTTCGAAATTCGGCTCGAAGAGCTTGAGCGTCAGGTAGGCGGTGGTCTTCAGCCCCGGCACGCCGATGCGCCGCCCGGCCAGCTCTTCGCGCTTCAGCGGTTTTGCGGAGACTACGATGGGGCCGTAGCCCTCTCCGAAGCTCGCTCCGCAGTCCATCAGGATGTACTTGTCGCGCAGGGTGGGATAGGCCGCGAAGCTTACCGCGGTGACGTCGTAGGTCTCCGTCAGCGCCGCTTCGTTCAGGGTCTGGATGTCCGCGAGGACATGGGTGAACTTCAGCCCCGGCGTGGCCACCTTGTGCGTCGCCAGCGCGTAAAACATAAATGCGTCGTCGGAGTCCGGCGAATGCGCCAGCTTGATCTCCACTTCTTCTTTGGCTGTCATGCTGCTTGCTTGTTTGCCTGCCATGGGTCGAGCCGAACCTGCCTCGCTGCCGTTGCCGGTCCCGGTCTCTCCGCAAAGATGCCTCGCCCCTGAAGGCGCATGCGGAAAACAAGAGGAGAGGACGTTCGCGAACGCAGGGAAGTGCGTACCGCGCGGCCGGGCCTTTCTTGGGCTCGAAAAGCCTAGCATATCGCCGCCCGGGTGACAATTCGGGGCCCCAGCAGCACAGACTTCCGCCTGCGCTACAGCGCCGAGACCATGCGCGCGATGGCGTCGTCGAAGCTGGCGCGGCCTTCCAGATAGGGCTGCCAGTAGGTTTCGAGCAGACGCTGGTAACCGGACCAGCCGCGGGCGTAGAGGCCTGCGCGCACCGCGGAGGGGGAATAGGCGGGCTTCGCGGCGGTTTCGCGAGTGGCTGTTCCGGGGACCGGCCGGTCGGGCGCGGGTTCGGGCTCGGCAGCGTCCCCCGCCGCGGTCATCGCCGACTTCACCGCTTCGTCGGTGGTGTAGAAGAGCAGGGCGTGCCACAGGTCGCGCGGGATGGCTTTGCCGCGCTGCCGGCATTCGCGCACGATGGCCTCCTGCACCGGGCCGGCGAGGCCATGCGAGGCTTCGTGGAAGAGCATCTCCAGCGCCGCCTCGCCCTGATTGCGCGGGTCCGTGCTGGAAACCGTCAGGCGCAGCGGGTCGAGCGTGGTGTAGGCGCCCGGCGGACTGGCATACTGCGTGACCTCCACGCGGATCTTCTCCCGCGGCCAGCGCGCCTGGTAGATCTCCGCGAGGCGCTGCGCCAGGTCCAGTCCCTTTTCCCGGATGATGGGCGCTACCGCGGCCACCCAGCGGCGATTGGCGCGATCTTGCTCCGGCCACCAGTGCGCGCGGTAGACGGGCGCGGCGCGGTTGAGCACCGGAGTAATCTTGCCCGGCAGGCCGGCGTTGCACTCCTTGCGCGAGGTGCCGCTCAGTTCCGGACAGTCTTCGAAGTCGCCGAGCTGGTTTTTCAGCGCGGTCAGGTCAGAATTGAAGAGCAGGTCCTTGTCCGCGTAGTTGGCGGCATAAAACGCGACCGCGGCTTCCCAGGCGCGCTGCTCCTCTTCCGTAAATCCGGGCAGGGGGGCTGGCGCAGTTTTCGACGCGCCAGGGTCGCGCCGTTCGCGTGCCTGCTGGTAGAGGAAATGGTGCAGGTTGACCCAGAAGCCGCTGTGGAATTCGAAGACCGGCAGCGGGCCGATGCGCGGATCGCCCTGCCCGGCAAGCGCCACAGAGTAAGTCTGAGCGGCAAGCGCCGGCGCAGCCAGGGTGACCGCGAACAGCGCGAAGAGGAGAGCGGGGCGGCGCATGATGCGAAACCCGAGTCTAGCGCCAATGCCGCGCCGGAACAAATGTGGCCGTCAGGTGAAGCGGAAAAATAGCGCAGTCTGCGCCGGGATGGTTCAACTGACGACCGTGGCGGCCAGCCAGCGCTCGAGAACAGCTTGCTGCGGCGCCGCGACATCCACGAACGACACGCCCATGCCCATCCCGGGGATTTCGTAGACGACCCGCGCATGCGTGGCGAACTGCTCCCCGCCCTGCGTCAAGCGCAGAAGGACGAGCGTGCCTGCGGGGAGGGGATTTAGCGTGTCCAGGTAGCAGCCGGTGCGGCTGACATCGGAGGTGCGGGCGGCGGCATTCGTGCCGGAAGCCTCGACGTGGATCTCGGCTGCGAGGACCAGCGGGTAGCGCGGTGCTGCACGGCGTTCTGTCGTCACAGGCATCATCTCCAGGCCTTCTTGCCCTGAGAGATCCGTCCGGAGCGAGGTGACTACCGGGAGAGACCTCGCCGCTGGTGAATGCCCCGCTTCTAGTCTGCGTGCGCCCTGTTGGGGAGGCAAGCGGCAACACAAAAATGCCGCGAATGGGTTACTCCGGAAGCGCCAGCGCCCCGCACGCCCGGGAAGAGATGTCTGTTGACCGCTTCGCGGTCACCCAGAAGGATGACTTTGGGGATGGAATGCCGGCGATTCAGGAGCGGGCCTGGCGCGGCCTCCTGCTCAGTCGAACTGGTCGGCTTCCGCGAACCAGCGGTCCAGGATGGCGTACTGGTCTGCCGGCGTGCTGGCATCGAACTCGATGCCCATGCCCAGACTCGGGCTGACAAACACCACGCGGCCGGTGGTCTCGAAGTTGTCGTTCTTGTGCATCAACTTCACGCGCACGGATTTGCCGAGGCGGATGGGATTGAGGGTATCGAAATAGCAGCCGGTCCTGCTCACGTCGGAGCAGCGCGCGCTCAATTTTGCTCCCCGGGGAAGTTCCGCCACCTCGGCACTCACAATCAGCGTGAAGCGCGTTGTCCGGCGCCGTTCTTTCTTGTCGCTAAATTTCATCGGGTCTCTCTGGGTATTGGATATCCAGCAGAACGCACCAGGGTCCAGCGTCCGGCGGCAGGCTGCATATCTGTTGGCTCATTTTGTGCGCACACCGCAGCGCAGACAAGCGGCGTTCCCGGCCAGTTTCCTATGCGTAACTTCCGTATGTGTGGCCGCGAAGCGGTCAGTGTCATGTGTGACCGCGAAGCGGTCAACCGTGGGCATACTATTCGATCTTGGGGTCCGCCTCGCTGCCCACCGCGCCTTGCCGATCGGCCGCGTGCAGGATGCCGCTCGCGTCGCGGAAAAAAGAGCGCCGCCCGGTGGTGCCGTACACCTGCGGCGTCGCCGCCAGTTCGTACTTCGCCGGCGCTCCCACGTCGCTTGCGCCCACGATCACGTAGCGGAAGGTGTAGCCGCTCTGCGCGCCCGCCGCCAGTTCCGCCCCGGCGAGCCCCGCCTCTCTCGCCGATGCCGGACCCTTCGCCGGCGGACCCAGTTGCGCGAGGCTTTCCGGCAGCCGGGTGTAGGTGCGCCGGTAGGTTTCCACGGCCTGCGCCAGGTTCTTCAGCGTTTCCAGGGCCTCGCGCTCGTTGCTATCCAGCGAGGCGCGGTTCCATTCCACTTCCAGCGACGGCAGGTCCAGCAGGAGCAGGCCCACGGACAACAGCTTCCATGCGCCGTCCTCGCGCACCAGCCCCATCTGGATGTGCCGCACGCCGCCCGCCGAGGCTCCGCTTACCGCGCGGATCTCCAGCGGCAGAAAGGCCAGGTTCTCCTGGGTGTCCGCGCCGCCGATCTGCATTTCGTTGGTCAGCGCCGGCGTCTCGCAGGCGATCATCGGGCGCCCGGAAGGATTCTCCGTGACGCCGGGTTTGCCCGGTTCGTCCAGCAGGACGAAGCGCTTCATGAGCGCGACGCGCGAAGGAGCGCTCAGCCGCGCGAAGGAGCGCGCGTTGCGCGCCGTGAGGAAGCGCGCAAACTCCTTCTGGTCCTGGGCGCAGGCCGCGGCGAGAACGTCGCGCAGCGCGGCGGCGGGCCCATGGCCCGGCCCGTTGCCCGGCCCATTGCCCGGGTTGGCGCCGGGGTTGACGCCTGTGGAGCGCGTGGACGGAGCGGCTTCCTGCGCCGCAGACGCGCTGGCAAACTGGGCGAGCAGCAAGAAAGCCGCGGCCAGGCGGTACCCGCGAAAACGCAGCAGGGCGCGCACGCTATTCCTTCACCGCGGCGAGAATGGCCGCAAGGTTCTGCGTGAAGCGGGAACGCGGCAGGACTTCATCGCAGCCCGCGGCCCGGGCGCGCTGCGCCAGCTCCGTCTGCACGTGCGAGAAAAAGGCGATCACCCGCGTGGCGTTGCCCGCGGCGCGCATCCGCTCTACCGCCTCCACCGGCTGGCTGCGCGCGTTGAGATCCACGAGCACCAGGCGCGGCGCCGCAGCCAGTTCCGCCTGCAGCGCTTCACCGGTGGTGGCGATCTTCACCGCCACGCCCAGCTGCTTGGCCGTTTCCGCCAGCTTCATCTGAAAAAACAGGTCGTCCACCAGGGCCACAACTTGGCTCATGCCTTCCGTCCTCTTCTGTGTGACCGCGAAGCGGTCAACTCCTCGTACCGTCTTCCATTATGCTCCCCCTTCTCGCCGCGGCGCTTGCCCGCGTACAATACCTGCCGGTGTTGACCGCTTCGCGGTCACACAAGAAGTCGACTGCTTCGCGGCCGAAGGAGAAGAGGAGGAGCCCATGCAGCCTGCCGGCATCATCCAGTTCCAGAACGTCATCGCCTTCCTGGAAAAGACGCCGAAAGTCCTGGAAACGCTGCTTGCCGGCACCGACGAGGAAACCCTTATCTGGAAGCCCGCGCCCGACCGCTGGTCCATCAGCGAAGTCCTTGCGCACCTCGCCGCCATCGAAACCCTCTACGGCCAGCGTGTCCAGCGCATGGCCACCGAAGATTCTCCGCTTCTCGAGAAGTACGACCCGGGGCGCGCCTCCGCGGAAGGCCATTATGCGCAGGGAGACGCTGAAGCGCACCTGGCCGCTTTTAGCGAGGCCCGCCAGGGAATCCTCGCCTTTCTCTCCATGCTGCCCCCCACCGCCGGAGCGCGCACCGGGCGGCATGCCGAGCTGGGCACAGTTACGCTTTCCGAGGTGCTGCACGAGATGGCCTCGCACGATCTCGGCCACTTGCGGCAGATCGCCGAGCTTTACCGCGCACTCGAGTTCTACCCTTACGCCGGCCCCTTCCAGAAGTATTCGAATCCAAGACCGTGACGCACCCTCTTCCGCATCCCGAAGAGGAACGCCTCGCCCGCGCCACCCCGCGCGAGATCACGCTCTACACCCGCCCGGGTTGCCATCTCTGCGAGGAGGCCAAGGCCGCCATCGCGCCGCTGCTGGCCGAATTCGGCGCCACCCTGCTCGAAGTCAATATCGATGAAGATGCGGTCCTGCGGGAACGCTATGGGTGGGATATTCCGGTGCTTTTTATTGGCGCGCACAAAGCCGCCAAGCACCGCGTGGATCTCGAGCAGTTCCGCCGCCAGCTGCGCGATGCGCAGTCTTAGCTGGAACTTTGCAGGCTGCGCTCTTCAGGCGCTCGTTGCGGGCTTCAGTGCCCGCCGCCGGCGTTATGCACACCGACCGTCTTGTCCGGCACGTCGCCCACACGCCCTTTGACGCGGTCATACACCGAGACCTGGCTCACCGACCCCAGCCCTTCGTTGTAGTAGGTGGGCACGCCCAGCGCCGTGCGCAATTCCTCGTTGAACTTGCGCAGGTTGCTCAGTTGCGGCGCCTGCGCCGGCAGCTTCTGCCCTTCGTCCGTCAGCAGGAATTTCTGATAGCCCGCGTCCCACAGCCGCGTGAACTGCCCGTGGAACATGATCGCCGGCAGGATGGTCATCTGGAAGCGCCCGTCGGTGTTCACCCGGAATTCCGCGCCGCAGCCGTATTTTTCCGCGCGCACCACTCCGCGCGTGCTTCCGACGGAAAAGCCCAGTGCCGCCAGGCTTTCTATCGCTCTTGGGGAGAACCGCTCTTCGACATTCCACATAGGGCCTTCAGAGTACGATTGTCGCCCCCGCCTGTAAAGCCCCCACCCGGTTTCTGCACTTCGCAAAGCGCGTGGAGTAGCGCGATAGGAGATGTGCGAGGGGATTAGTGTTTGTTGCAAACTTGTGGAGAAGGCCGAATCGATTCTGTAAGACATTGAATAATAAGGCTATATTTTCCTATTGTGGAGCGCCTTCAAATCGGATTAAAATGGTCGCCTTTCGCACCTTGTATTTGGACTGCTGGCAAATGCCTACGGCAGAACACAAACTGCTGAGTGAGACCCCCGCACCCGGCCGCACCGGGCGAACGGGAAGGTCTGTCCTGGACAGCATCGGCAACACGCCGCTGCTGCGGCTGGAGCGCGCCGGGCAGGCCTTCCCGCACGTCGAATTCTGCGCCAAAGCGGAATGGTTCAATCCTGGCGGCTCGGTGAAGGACCGCCCCGCGCTGGGCATGCTCCAGGCCGGGCTAGCCAGCGGCGCGCTGCGCCCCGGGAAAACCATCCTCGACGCCACCAGCGGGAACACCGGCATCGCCTACGCCATGATCGGCGCCGCGCTGGGTTATCCCGTGAAGCTCTTCCTCCCGGAGAGCGCTTCGCACGAGCGCAAACTGGTGCTCTTCGCCTACGGCGCGGAGACCGTGCTCACGCCGGGCGACGAAGGCACGGACGGAGCCATCCGCCGCGTGCGCGAACTCTACGCCGCGGAACCCGAAAAATATTTTTATCCCGACCAGTACAGCCACGCCGCCAACTGGCAGGCGCACTACCGCACCACGGCCAGCGAGATCTGGGAGCAGACCGCGGGGCGCATCACTCATTTTGTTGCCGGTCTCGGCACCAGCGGCACGTTCGTCGGCGTCACGCGCCGCCTGAAAGAGCTCAATCCCGCGATTCGCTGCATCAGCCTGCAGCCCGATGCGCCTTTCCACGGGCTCGAAGGCTGGAAGCATATGGCGACCGCGCTGCGTCCGGCGATTTATGACGACACTTTGGCCGATGAAGATCTCGGCGTTTCCACCGAAGAAGCCTACGGCCTGGTGAAACGGCTGGCCCGCGAGGAAGGCCTGCTCGTCAGTCCCAGCGCGGCGGCGGCGCTGGCGGGTTGCTTCCAGGTGGCGGCGCGGATTCCGCGCGCGGAGCACGCCGTGGTAGTCACCGTCTTCGCCGACAGCGCATCCAAATACTTGAGCGAACGCTTCTGGCACGAAACGTGATCCGCGCATGAACACTCTTTCGCATCTCGGGATCGGCAGGGAACTCGCGGAGCAGATCGGCCGCCACGGCGCGGAAACCTATCCCCACGAGTGCTGCGGCGCGCTGCTGGGGCGCGATGCCGCCGCCGATGCCGCCGATGCCGCGCGCGAGGTTCTGGCGCTGTTTCCCCTGGTGAACCGCCGCGAAGATTCGCCGCGCAACCGCTTTTCGATCACCGCGGACGACGTGCGCGCCGCGGAGGACGCCGCGCGCGGGCAGCAGCTCGAAATCGTCGGCTGGTACCATTCGCATCCGGACCATCCGGCGCGGCCCAGCGAGTACGACCGCGAGCACGCCTGGCCGTGGTACAGCTACGTGATCGTCAGCGTGCAGTCCGGCGCGCCGCAGGAGATGACCTCCTGGCGCCTGGCCGACGACCGTACGGAATTTTCTGCCGAGGCCCTTGCTATCCGGCGGCACGCTTCGGCGTGAGGCGGCAGAAGAGGATTTGAGGAGAACGAACGATGCCCGTGAAAGTAATCATCCCGACGCCGCTGCGCCCCTTTGCGGGCAAGCGCGCTTCCGCGGAATTTAACACCGCCACTGTCGGGGAAGCGCTGGGCTGTCTGACGGCGGAATTCGCCGAGCTGCGCAGGCATCTCTTTACGGAGGAAGGCAAGCTGCGCAGTTTCGTCAACGTTTACGTGAACGACGAGGACATTCGCTATCTGGCGAAAGAGGACACCCGCACGAAGGACGGCGACACCATCCACATCGTTCCCTCCATTGCTGGCGGAATTTCTTAGTACTGTCCGTCCGGCGGGATCGCGGATTCCGGCCTGGCCTCGCCGGGAAGAAATCTTTCTTTGGACGCATTGGAGACAACGGTTAGAATTTATAAGGGAGCAACGAACGCAATCATGGCCACAGGACTTCAGCCCCTGGCGGGCAACGCGGATGCCGCCAAGCTTTCCAAAGAAGAGATCCTCCGCTACAGCCGCCACCTGATCATGCCCGAAGTGGGCATGGAGGGGCAGCTCAAGCTCAAGCAGGCCAAGGTCCTGCTCATCGGCACCGGCGGGCTGGGCGCGCCGCTCGGCCTGTATCTCGCCGCGGCGGGCGTCGGCAGGCTCGGCCTCGTGGACTTCGATGTCGTGGACTTCACCAACCTGCAGCGCCAGGTCACCTTCGGCACCAGCGACGTGGGCCGCCCGAAGATCGTGGCCGCGCGCGAGCGCCTCGCCAACATGAATCCCAATATCGAGATTCAGGCCTTCGAAACCAAGCTTTCCAGCGAGAACGCCCTCGATCTCTTCCGGGATTTCGACATCATCGTTGACGGCACCGACAATTTCCCCACGCGCTACCTGGTCAATGACGCCTGCATCCTGCTCGGCAAGCCCAATGTTTACGGCTCGATCTTCCGCTTCGAAGGTCAGGCCACCGTCTTCGGTGCGCCCGGAGGGCCTTGCTACCGCTGCCTCTATCCCGAACCGCCTCCCCCGGGTCTCGTGCCCTCGTGCGCCGAAGGCGGCGTGCTCGGCGTTCTCCCGGGGATTGTCGGCACCATCCAGGCGATGGAGACCATCAAGCTGATTCTCGGCAGCGGCGACAGCCTGGCCGGGCGCCTATTGCTCTTCGACGCGCTGGGCATGAAATTCCGCGAATTGAAGCTGCGCAAAAATCCGGCGTGCCCGGTCTGCGGCGAGAACCGCAGCATCCACAAATTGATCGATTACTACGAATTCTGCGGCATCCGCGGAGAAGAGGCTCCCGCACCGGCCGCGCAGGTCCCGGAAATCACTCCGCGCGAGCTGAAGGCGCGCCTCGACCGCGGCGATGACCTCTTCGTTCTCGACGTGCGCGAGCCGCATGAATTCCAGATCTGCAACCTGCAGGGCCACCTGATCCCGCTCGGCGAAGTTGCGCGCCGCGTGCAGGAGCTCGATTCCTCGCGGGAGATCGTGGTGCATTGCAAGGGCGGCAAGCGCTCCGCGGAAGCCGCGGAGTTCCTGCGCAAGGCCGGCTTCCGGAAAATCTGGAACCTGAAGGGCGGAATTCTCGCCTGGTCGGACGAAGTCGATTCCTCCGTCCCGAAATACTGAGGCGCGCGAGATTGATGCGAAACAAGTTTCCTTCCCAAGGACGCAAACAGACGCAGCGCAACTGTTGTTGTGCGCGCACGGCGGTGTGTCTGACGGGATGATTGCTGTCTGATTGCCTGTTTTTGACGCCGCCGGACTCCTCGAGTTCGGCGGCTTTTGTTTTTAGGGCCAGGTTTTTCAATCACTCGCGTTCTGCACGCCAAGAGAGCGCGATTTAAAAAGGAGAAAGTCATGGGAGTCTATCAAGAGACGCTGCAGGCCAATGAAAACTACGCGAAGGAATTCAGGCTCGGGCATCTGCCCATGCCGCCGGGCCGCAAACTGGCCATCGTGGCCTGCATGGACGCGCGCCTCACGGTCGAACAGGTCCTCGGCCTGGAAACCGGCGAGGCGCACATCATCCGCAACGCCGGAGGGCTCATCACCGAGGATGCCATCCGTTCGCTGATCATCTCCACGCAGCTCCTCGGCACGCGCACCATCTACGTCATCCAGCACACCGATTGCGGCATGCTCACCTTTCGCGATCAGGAGCTTAGCGACCGCCTCGCCAAGGAGACCGGACACGACGCTTCGCACATCCACTTCCGCGCCTTTTCGGACGTTGCTAGGAGCGTCGCCATCCAGATCCAGCGCGTCCGCGAGATCCCCTTCCTCCCCGCGGAGGTAGATGTGCACGGCTTTGTCTACGACGTGCGCACCGGCAAACTCCTTGAAATTGCCTCGGTGGGGGAAGAAAAGGCGGCTACCGCTTGAGTTCCCGCTGCTCTCCCGTTATCGTTGGACCTTCCGCCCTTCTCGCAAGCAACGGCGGAAACATTGGGAGGCAGAAGAATGGCGGCAACCAAGATCACCGTGAAGGATAACGGCCCGCTGCGCATCGAGGGCGAGTTCGAGATCCTCGATCCCAGCGGCGCAACGTTCGGACTTGCAGGGCGCACAGCGCTTTCCCTGTGCCGCTGCGGCCACTCCGCGAACAAGCCGTTCTGCGATGGCGCCCATAAGGCCAAAGGCTTTATGGATCAGGTACAGGCCCGCGAGTTACCCCCACCAAAACCACAAGTGTGAGTCGGATCGAGACAGTCTCAGAGATGAGACTGTCTCGATTTGATACATTTGTACCAACTCCGATAATCCACCCTGGAATCTCATGTAACGCCATAAGAACAAGTATGTTATGCCTTGATCAGCGGAATTTGACTCATCCTTTCAGTTATCTCACGATGTTGTTTCATGCTCTTGCGGAACTGCTGAAAGAACTCTAACTCTTGTTTTATCAATTCGTTAAAGTCTGAATGATTTCTTGGCCAAACGGTCTCTGACTTGCTGTCTTAGGGAATCGTTGGGTCTCTTTGGCTATTGGGGGATATCTTGGGCGGTTGGGGCAAATTCGCCGGGTTTTCCCGGGAGAAGTCGCCGCGCTTTCTGGCCATTGCAGTCGCGGCCCTGTTGGCAGTGTTCTTTGGCGGGGTCCTGTGGCTGCGCTCGGCGGGGGTCTCCGGAGCGCCGCAGACCTATCTCTATCTGGAGATCTGCGGGACGCTGCTGAGCTTCTGCTATGCCGCCAACGCTCTGGTACGCTTCCGCGGAACGCATGACCGCACCGCGCTGATCCTGGCCTTTGGCTTCGTCATCTCCGGCATCCTGGAAACGCTCGGGTATTTCGGTCTGGCCGATCTGCTGCAAGCCGGTCCGCTCTCCCTCAGCCGCGTGCCCATGAGCTGGATGGTCAGCCGCACACTGCTGGCGATTCTGTTGCTCTCCGCGCTTGGGGTGGAGCGGCGTATGCCCACCTCGCGTCAGCCCAGCCGGGAAATTGCCGGGGCTTTGCTGGTGGTTGTCGTGGCCGGGTATCTGACCAGCGCCGCCTTTCTGGCCGCGCCGGCCGCGCCTCTGGCGCGCGCCGCGCATCTGCTCTCCCGTCCCTGGGATCTGCTTCCCGGGCTGCTCTTCCTGGCGGCTGCTTGCTTTTACTACCGGCGCTTGCGGGAAACGCAAACGCTTTACGACTACGCGCTCTTCGGCGTGACCCTGCTCAATGCCGCCAGTCATGCCGCGGCGTGTTTTTCGCGGCAGCTTTTTGACGGGCCGTTTTTCCTGGCCGAGGTGTGCAAGACGGCCAGCTACGCCGTGATGCTCGGCGGAGCGTTGCTGGATCAGGCCCGGCTTTTCGAACAGGTCAGCGCCATGGCGGTGAGCGATCCCCTCACCGGCCTGGCCAACTATCGCCGGCTGGTCACCGTTCTGAACGGCGAGCTGGATCGCTCGCGGCGCAGCGGCCGGCCCTTCAGCGTAGTGCTGCTGGACATGGACGACCTGAAGGCCATCAACGACCGTTTCGGTCACCTGACGGGCAGCCGCGCCATCTGCCGCCTGGGTAATGTGCTGCGCCTCCATTCCCGCACCATCGACACGGCGGCCCGCTACGGCGGCGATGAGTTTGTCCTGGTGCTTCCCGAAGCGAAAGGCGATGTGGCGGCGCGCGTCGTGGAGCGCGTCCGCGAGCGCCTCGCACAAGACGGCGAGCTGCCGCGCCTCTCCGTGAGCGCCGGCGCCGCGGTTTTCCCCGACGACGGGGAGACTGCGGAAACGCTGCTGACGGCCGCGGATCACGCCCTCTATCGCATGAAGCACCGGCGCACGAATTTGCAGTCGATTTCCCGCATTGCGGCGTGTTTGTGAGGAGAGCGATGCCCGTGCTCAAGAACAGCTCCCCGCCGCGCCTCGAACGGCGCATCCCCATGGAGGTGGCTGTCGTGCTCGATGGCCATCGCGAGATGCCCGGCAGGGAAGTCACCTTTACGGAAAATGTCAGCGCCCGTGGCGCGCGGGTCGTCACCATCCGCCGCTGGGCGCCCAATGACCGCCTGACGGTAAAGTCGCCGGCGGGAAACTTTCGCACCTCGGCCCGGGTGGCCTACTGCCAGTCCTTGCGTGGTGAAGGCTTCGCGATTGGCGTGGAGTTCCTGGACCCGCGGGGGCGATGGGTTGTCTGAATCCAGAAGCAGCTCGACTCCGAGTCGTAGCGGATAGGAGGGAACGCCTGGAACAGGAATCAGAAACTAGCGCAGGATAACGCCGTGCGGAGTGCAGCAAGAGCCGCCCGGCGTTTTCCTTTTTTGCAGGGCCAGCCAAGGAACCTCTTCTAGACCAACCCTGGATCGCCGGCTGTGCTGCGGATCTCCTGGTAAAGCTGCAGTGTCTTTTCCACCATGGTGTCCGCCGAAAAATTCTGCTGCACGCGCACGCGCCCGGCGCGGCCCACGGTTCCCGCAAAGGCCGGGTCGCGCAGAAAGCGCGCCACCGCTTCGCGGATCTCCGCGACGTCCGGGCCGGAAACCAGCAGCCCGCTCTTTTCGTGCTCGATGATCTCCGGGAGCGCGCCTTTGGCGAACGCAATGGACGGCGTTTCGCAGGCCATCGCCGCCAGCAGAGAATTGTTCAGCGCCTCGAAGAACGATGGCAGCAGGTATACGTCCACCGCGGCATAGACGTTCTCCACATCCTTCACAAATCCCGGGAAGAGCACGGCGTCCGCAATCCCCAGCTCGCGGGCCAGCGCTTGCAGCTGCCCGCGCAGCGGGCCGTCGCCGGCCAGCAGCAGGCGAATTTGCGGGAACTCCGGGCGCAGCGCGGCCACCGCGCGGAGGAGCCATTCCTGGCCCTTGTCCGCGAGAAAAACTCCCGCGCAGCCGAGCAGCGGGATTCCTTCCGCGAGACCCCAGCGCGCGCGGGCCTGCCGGCGCTGTTCCGCGCTGGGTGGCGGCGGAATCTCCACCCCTTCGTAGATTACGGCGATCTGCTCCGGCGGGATGCCGCAGGCCGCGACCTTTCCCGCGACCCACTGCGAATTCGCGATGATGCGCTGCGAAGCGCGGTAGCGCGCTTTGGCCAGCCAGAAGCGCGAAAGCGGATAACCCACGCGCCGGGAAATCACCAGGGACGTCCGCTTCTGCGCCTTCGCCAGCCAGGCGGCGGTCAGCGCATGTGGCTCGTTGGCATGCACGATTTCCGGGACACCCTTTGCAAAGAGTCTCTGCAGCTGCAAGAAGGCCTGCAGCGTGGAATGCCGCGCGGCGACGGTGTGCACGGCCACGCCGCAATCGCGCGCGCGTTCGGCGAGCGCCGAGCTTTCCAGGGCCAGCAACTCGGCGGCATGCCCGCGCGCGTGCAAGCCTTTCAGCAGCAGCAGCGCCTGGTTCTGGCCGCCGCGCCATTCGCGCTCCAGGTCCACGTACAGCACTCTCATGCCCCGCCCTGCTTCCCGGTCTCGCGTACCAACTGCCCGAGTTTCCGGTACTTGAGGCGGACCGCCCGGGCCGCCATCTGCGCAATCAGCGCCCCGCGGTAGCCATCCAGGAATCCGCCGCGCAGCACGAAATTCTGGAACCAGCTCCACGGCGTGGCCAGCCACAGGGCCCCGCGCCAGCTCCGCTTGCCCGCCGCATACAGCTGCTGCGCTGCCAGCGCCGTATAGCGCTCGACGTTGGCCTCGTGCTCGGCGAAGGAACGCACCGTGTAATGCAATAAATCCCCGTTCAGCCGGCCCGGCTTTCCTTCGCCGCGCAGCGATTCGTGCACGAGGCCCTCGAAGCGCGCCGCATCCCGCCGGTACAGCCGCCGCTGATAATCCGGATACCAGCCGGAGTGCCGGATCCACGCTCCGAGATACCAGGTGCGCCGCGCCATCTCATACACTGTCGCGCCGGGCGGGCCCGCCTTCCACTTTCGCAGCGCGCCCTGCAGCGCCGTGCTCAGCTCCTCGTCGGCGTCCAGCGAGAAAATCCACTCGTGCGCGGCCTGGGCCGCCGCGAAATTCTTCTGCTCGGCATAATTGGTCCAGGTGCGCCTGAATACCTTGGCTCCGTGTTCTCGCGCAATCTCCGTCGTGCGATCCGTGCTCCCGGAATCCACGACGACGATCTCCTCCACGACGCCGGCCAGCGACGCCAGCGCGCGCGGAAGATTGTGCTCTTCGTTGAGCGTGATCAGACAGGCGGAGACGTGGTTCATAGGGGGATGCGGAAAAGTATCTCACAAAAGATGGCGGCGGCCAGAGGAAGCCGGGGGGCTTGCCGTGTTATTTCAGTTCGAACGTGATGCGAATGGTGCTGGAGCCGATGCGAAACTCCGCGCCATCCACCAGGTAGGCGGCGCGCGTGCGCTCTTCGTCGTAAAACGTGCCGTTCGTGGATTCCAGGTCCTTCAGGTTGATGGCCGTGTCCTTGACCTCGAGCAGGCAGTGGTAGCGCGATACCTCGGGGTCGTCGAGTGCCAGGTCGGCGCCCTTCCTCCCCAGCGTCACGCGCGGCTTGGTGAGTTCGAAAACCAGGCCTTTCGAAGGTCCGCTGGTGACCGTGAGCAGCACGCGCCGCCCCTGCGGCAGGCTGAGCCCCTCGTAGTCGTCTGTGACCTGCAGGTTCGGGCTGGTGCCGTCGGCCCGCGCAAACGAAGGCAGGGGCGAGATCACCATGGTACTGTCCATGCGCCGGCGGATCTCGATCACCGTGGTCTGCCCGCATTTCGAGCAGCGGAACTGCACCTTGGGGTGCGTGCCCACGTCCGCGTCTTTCAGAATGTGCTGCATGCCGCAATGAACACACGCCGTTTGCATGCGAAAAGCTTAGCACTCCGTGGCGCTTCGCGGGAGGAAGGGAGCGCGGCCGGGTGCGGCAAGAGTAAAGCGGATTTTCCCGCGCACAGGCGCCGGCCGCTCTCCGGTCTTGCGCGCAAGTGTGCTAGCATTAGGCGTTCCAGACCCTGGAAGGAGCCACCGTCTTGTCGCAGCATATTACGCGCAAGGAATTGAAGCAGGACAAATTCCGCCAATCGATCGAGCACGGCGCCGAAGCCGTCATATCCCACAAGACGTTTGCCACCGTCGTGATCGGCCTGGTGGCCGCCATTGCCCTGGTCACCGGCGGCTGGCGGATTTATACCGAGCGGCGCACCGTCAACGCCGCCGCGGCGCTGGACGATGCCAGCCGGGTGTACAACGCGCGCATTCGCGCCGCGGGCGAACCCGCCGAGCCCGGCGAGATCACCTATCCTAACGTCGCCCTCAAGATGCAGGACGCCGCGGCGAAGTTCGCCGCCGTCGGCGACAAGTACCCGGGCACCAATCCCGGCCAACTGGCCCGCTATTACGCCGCGCTCTGTTACGAAAGCCTCGAGCGTCCCCACCAGGCCCTGGAAAGCCTGAAGAAGATCGAAGGCAGCAGCGACAAGGAACTGGCCGCGCTCGCGCAATACCAGTCCGCCACCATCTATGCGCGCACTGGAAAGACCGACGACGCGGTGAAGGTTTACCGCGCCCTGGCGGAAAAGCCCAGCGCCTTTGTGCCCCGCAGCCTCGCCCTGCTGGAGCTGGCCGCGCTGCTCCGCACCAGGAACCCTAAGGAAGCGGCGGACATCTACGCGCAGCTCAAGAAGGAGTTTCCGGACACGGCCATCGCCGAAGAGGCGGAACGCAACCTCGAAGTGCTGCCGCAGTCCTGAGAGACACCTCCGACGATAGATAGCGCCGCCCGCAATTTATCCCGGCCCGGAGTCTCCGAGCGCTCCATGAACCTCGCGCCCTACGCCATGCATGCGCAAGACTCCCGCGGACGGCGCTATGCCGAGCCGGCTCATCCCTACCGCAGCGACTACGCGCGCGACCGCGACCGCATCATCCATTCCCGCGCCTTCCGCCGCCTCGAGGCCAAGACCCAGGTCTTCACCACCCGCTTTTCCGATCATTTCCGCAACCGCCTCACGCACACCCTGGAAGTCGCCCAGATTGCGCGCACCGTGGCCGGCGCCCTGCGCCTCAATGCCGAACTGGCCGAAGCCCTGGCCCTGGCCCACGATGCTGGGCATCCCCCGTTCGGCCACGCCGGCGAGCGCCAGCTCGACGAGCTCATGCACGCGCACGGCGGCTCTTTCGATCACAACTTGCACGCTCTGCGCATCGTCGAGCAGTTCGAGCAGCGCTACTTGGCCTTCCCCGGCCTGAATCTGACCTTCGAGGTGCGCGAAGGCATCGTCAAGCACTCCCGGGACTATCCCCCGGCGGACTACCCGCAGCTCGCCGAGTACGCCCTGGACCAGCGCCCCCCTCTCGAGGCTCAGCTCATCGACTGGGTCGACGAGATCGCCTACAACACCGCCGACCTGGACGACGCCCGCGAGGCCCGCCTGCTTTCCCTGGACGATCTCCTCCAGGAGGTGCCCATGTTCCGCGAGGCCTACGCCGCCGTCGAGGCCGCCTATCCCCAGGGCCTCGCCAAGCTGAAGTTCAACGAAGCCCTCAAGCGCGTCCTGGACCTGCTGGTCACCGACCTCATCGAAGCCACGCAGCGGCGCGTGGCCGCATCCGGGGCAGCTTCCGTGGACGATATCCGCCACGCCCCGCAGCGCCTGGCCGGCTTCAGTGTGGAGCTCGCCGCGCGCAACGCCGAGCTAAAAAGCTTCCTCTCCACGCACATCTACCAGCATCCCGCCATCACCGACGACCGCAACCGCTCCGTGCCCTGCCTCGGCGAGCTCTTCGCCTATTACCTGCGGATTCCCAGCGCCATGCCCCCTTTCTACGCCGAATTGGCGGAGAGGGAGCCGCGCCACGTCGTCGTTTGCGACTACATCGCCGGGATGACCGACCAGTATCTGTTGCGCCAGCACCGCGAGCTGTTCGGCGCCAGCCGCCGCGCCGTGAATTAGCGGCTTGCAAAGGTATAGTTTTGGGAGTGTCATCCTGTCTCTGACGATGGTTTTCATCGGAGGCCTCAGGATCTCCACCAGCAGGTTTGCAAGATTTGCTATTGCGGTCCGCAGCCTGCTCCGGATACAAAGAAATCTGAGCTGCGAGGGAGGGGAATCGTGGGAAGAAAGACATTCGTTGCGGTGGCGCTGCTTCTGTGCGGCGTGCTGGTGTGGAGTTCTTCGGGGACGGCCGCGCCGGCGGCCGCGGACCCCGCGGTGTTGCTGCAAGCCGATGAGGCGTTTGACGC
This sequence comes from Terriglobia bacterium, assembly GCA_020072785.1. Classification (NCBI taxonomy): domain Bacteria; kingdom Pseudomonadati; phylum Acidobacteriota; class Terriglobia; species Terriglobia bacterium. The sequence continues at coordinate 104,481 of JAIQGG010000004.1, forward strand.
CGCCAGAGCGGAACGCGGCTTGGAGGGCTTTGCCTCGTTCATTGCCGAGGACGTGACCACCATCCGTCCCAATCAGCCGATCGTCCGCGGCAAGGACTCTTTTCTCGCGGGCTGGAAGGAGGCCTATGCCGTGCCCGGGCTTTCCGTGCGCTGGAAGCCGGAAGTGGCGCGGATTTCGGACGACGGCACGCTGGGCTTCACCCTCGGCGCGTACCACGCGACGCAGACCGATAACGGCGTCACGAAATCCGTGGGCACCGGGAAATACGCGACCATCTGGCGCCGGCAATCCGACGGCTCCTGGAAAGTGGTCTTCGACACTGGCGTCCGGGATACGCCGCCCGCGGCTCCTGCGGCGCCGCGCAAGCCCTGAGCCCCGCCATGTCCCAGGCTCACTTCGCGAAGCTCGTGGTCATGTACCACGGCGCGCCCATCAACCAGTGGTTTCAGCCGCGCCTGCGCATTCCGGAAAAAGGCAGCGCGGAGATCGAGCTCGCGGTGCGCAAGGAGTTTTACCACTCCGCCGGCGCGGCCCACGGTTCCATCTATTTCAAGGCCCTGGACGACGCCACGTTTTTCGCCGTGCAGTCGCTACATCCGGAGACTTTCGTGCTCACGGCCTCCTTCAATCTCTACTTCCTGCGCCCGGTCACCGAAGGAAAGCTGCTCGCGCGCGGCCGCGTGGTGAGCCGCGCCAGGCGCTTGTACATCGCCGAAGGCGTGCTCTTCGACAGCCACGGCAAGGAAGCCGCGCGCGGCAGCGGCAGCTTCGTGCCCAGCGCCATCCCGCTGACCCCCGAAATGGGCTATCGCTGAGGGCGTGCCAGACGGCTCTGCCGGCAATCCGCCAGCAAGGCTTCGGCGCTTCCTTGACAGTCTCCCAAACATTTGTTTGGATAGCGGCATCTTCTTTTCCGGGAGACTCGAGATCATGGCCGCAGCGCTACCCGCACCCGTGCAAGGTTATTTTGACGCCGTTCACGCCAGCCAGCCCGATGCCCTGGCCAAATGCTTCGCCGAAGACGCAGAAGTGCACTTTCCCATGCAGGACCCGGTCATCGGCCGCGCCAAAATCCGCGAGTTTTATGCCGGGGTCTTTGTCTTCTACGCCCGGCGCCACGACGAAATCACCGCCGTGTACAAGAGCGAGAGCGGCAACGTGGCCACGGAGATCCACTTCGACGGCGCCACCGGCGACGGCAAGCACGTCACCTTCGACGCCGTGGACGTCTTCACCGTGCGCAGCAACAAGATCCAGAAGCTGCGCATCTTCTACGACAGCGCCAAGGTCCTGCAGATGCTCGGCGCGCTCCCCAGCGCCTCCCGGTAGTCCGCCACCGTCTGCGCGGGTCAGCTCAGCAGGCGCTTCAGGAGCAGGTCCAGCCGCGCGCGGTGGTCGTAGTCCATGCCCGTAAATTGGATGCCCATGCCCTCTCCGGGTTTGGCGGAGCGGACCGTGGCGCGTGCGCGCACTTCCCCGTTGGGCACCTGGAAGACCAACTTCAGAATGGTGCCGACGGGCGGCGGATTCGGCGTGGTGATGAACAGCCCGCCCAGACCGAGCGATTGCACCCGGGAGACTTCCTTGTGCGCCCCGGCCTGCCAGGCCACCTGCATGCCCTTCGGCAGGGTGATGCGGGGAAAGCGTCGTACCTCTTTCGCAGGCTTTTTGTCCATGGCGAACCTGACCGCATACGCTCGCCGCTGAACAGCGCAGGGAGCGAAGTGTGTTGCGTCCGAAAATCGGGGGCGGAAGGGTGTGCGCCCGATATGGTCTTCCGAGGATTGTGCGATGGCCGGCATCGAACAGGCAAGCAACAACGGCGGCGGTGTCTCCGCTCGGTAAACCACCCGGCCTGGGCCTCCCCGCGGGGCGGGTGGCGGGGTCCGTCCGTGGACAGAGAGAAGGGGAGAGTACTAAAACCCAGGGGGACCCCCGGCAAATTGTGTAAGTGTGGATTCCGCAGGACTTTAAGTTCAACAATTTTGGAAGTGTGGATTGTAAAGGGGTTGCGGGCGGATTTTGTGGAAGTGTGGATTGTAAAGGGGTTAGCGGGCGCGGGGTGCGGCGCGCGGAGTGCTGCTGCGTACTCACGGCACATGTTACCACAGTAGTACATGCGCTTCAAGAAGCGATTGGGAGAAATTGCGAGGGCGGGGAGGGGCTTGCGGCTCTTCGCAAGGCAGGCGGTGAATTCGAACGAGGCGATGCGTAGCGCTATCAGGTGAGAGGCAAAACCACACTCTTTTGGCGGACGAAAACGATGCGTCACTCAGATCTTGTCAACTCATCAAGGGGCTGCCACCCGGCGGCACCCACCCGGGATGATCCGCCGAAACGTGATTCACCGTGAGAGTTTCAGAGCTTCGGCCCTCCACCACTCTGAGAATCAAGCGGTGCTTCCAGGCATTGCGGAGCGGAAGTGTCTCTTGACAACGCCTTCGCTCTTATCGACGGCACCCGGCCATACATTGCGAGAAGGTCTGCTTCGGTCCGATGTTTGTGGGTACAAAGCTATTGGGCAGGAGTTTTGCTCATATCACTTGGAAGCTCTCGCACGGAGATGTCGATGCCGGAGATTTTGACGACTTGGAAGTCGAGGCTTACGTGGTCCCCAGGCCGTGCGCTCGCCCCATACGCCACGTCCAGACGCGTTGGAGTTACCCATTCCATCCTCAGATTCATCGTCGCATATTCGTGAGAGAAGACTAACACCTGCGTCGGAGCCTGTGACCCCTTAATCCGCTTCAGATACACCGTGGTTGCATCATAGGCCGTTCCGGGACCACCCCACTGTTGACCGCGAGCGGTCGCAAGCCAGCGCCCATCGGGAGATCGGGCTTCTGCTGACCAAGTCGTCGCAACATCTTGACAGCCTGTTCCTAAAAGGCAGACTCCGACGATTATAAGCAAAATCACCTTGCGGATCGCCGGACGGCCGAGCGTATCACGCTCAATGCGTCGTCCGAGATTGGCCGCTTCGGAATCCATCAATACGGGTTGCATAGAGTTCCGGTTCGCTCCGCATTGTATCCGTTAGTGATATTTGCAACGTTGACTGCTGGAATATGCGTGTAATTTGAGTCCATCACCGTGCCAGAGGGATAGTTGCTAAACATGGCCCCGTAAGCATTCGCGGGTGGCGCATTCTTCCGAGCGCATGTCGGCCCTCGCATCCCACGGCGAGGATACCACTGTCATACGTTACCCCGGAGTGATAAAACGGCACAATCCCGGGTGGCCTACCCTTTGCGGTTTTTGCAAAGGGTGGGTCCTGGGCATTGCGCTGCCGAAGAGGCGGGTGGCGGGAGGTGGCGCGGCGGGTTGCGGGGCTGGGGGTTTTCTTGACTTGCGGCGGCAGGGGCCTCGATAATGAATAGACATGAACGGGAGCGCTGGAGGCGGCGATAGCATGTTTCTGGACGTCAAGGACCTTGCGGTCCGCAAGCTGCGTATTCAGCGCAGCTACGCTCCGGGCAGCCTGGACTATGGCGCGGCGGACCTGAAGCAGGTGGAGCCGCTGGAAGTGCGGGCGTCTGTCGAGCTGGTGGAAGGGCAGATCCACATCGAAGGCGAGCTGCAGACCAAGGTCGAGCTGGTGTGCGCGCGCTGTCTGGAGCCGGTGGTCGAGGAAGTGCACCGCCCGTTTGACCTTTATTATAGGCCGCTGCCCAAGGGCGCCAAGCCCGAGGAAGAGCGGCTGAAGTACGACGAGACGGAGATCGGCTTCTACCAGGGCGAGGGGCTGTTCCTCGCCGAGGTGCTGACCGAACAGGTGCTGCTGGCGCTGCCCATGAAGGTGATCTGCCGGAGTGACTGCCGGGGCTTGTGCCCCAGTTGCGGCGCCAATCTGAATCACGAAGAGTGCCGCTGTGAGACCCACGCGACGGATCCACGGCTGGCTCCCCTCGCGCGCCTCAAGCAGGAGTGGCTGAAAAAACAATAGTGTTCGGGGCCAAAAGCCCATAGAATTCGCCCCGGCGAGTCCGGGAACAGGAGTAGTGTTATGCCTAACCCAAAACGACGGCATTCCAAGGCGCGCAAGAACAAGCGCCGGGCCCATGACTTTCTGACGGCTCCGGCGAGCGGCGGCAAGTGCCCGAACTGCCATGAAGAGAAACAGCCACACCGCTCCTGCCCGCATTGCGGCCATTACAAGGGCCGCGCGGTCCAGGACGCCAAGGCCTAACACCGCCCGGCCTGCCGGGTTCAAGCTCCCATGATTACCATCGCAGTGGACGCCATGGGCGGAGATCAGGCACCCCGCCCCGAGGTCGAGGGCAGTATTCTGGCCGCTCGTGAATTCGGCGTACGCATCCTGCTGGTTGGGCAGCCCGCGGCGGTGCGCGCGGAGCTCGCCAAGCACGCCACGCCCAATCTGTCCATCGAGGTGGTTCCCGCCAGCGAAGTGATCACCATGGAAGACCACCCGGCGCAGGCCTTTCGCCGCAAAAAGGACAGTTCCGTGCACGTGGCCGCGCGCCTGGTGCGCGAGGGCCGGGCCGACGGCATGATCAGCGCCGGCAACACCGGCGCGGTGATGACCGTGGCGCGCTTCGTGCTCGGCGCGCTCTCCTCGGTGGACCGCGTGGCCCTGGCCGCTCCCTTTCCCAACGCCAAGGGCGGCGTCTCCGTGCTCCTGGACGTGGGCGCCAACGTCGATTCGAAGCCCGAGCATCTGGTGCAGTTCGCCGTCATGGGCGAGATCTACTACCGCACGGTGTTCGGCAGCCGCCGACCGCGCGTGGGCCTGCTCTCCATCGGCGAGGAAGAAAGCAAGGGCAACGAGCTCACCCGCGAGGTCAACAACCGCCTGAAAAAAGTCCCCGTGCATTTCGTGGGCAACGTGGAAGGCGGGGACCTTTTCTCCGGCAACGTGGACGTGATCGTGTGCGACGGATTTGTGGGGAATATCGCGCTGAAGATCTGCGAGGGCCTGGCGCTGCAGATTTTCGGCCTGCTCAAGAAGGCCCTGAAGAGCACGCTCTCCGCGCAGCTCGGCTACCTCTTCTCGCGCGGAGCCTTCAAGGGCCTGCGCAAGCACATTGACTACACGGAATACGGCGGCGCGCCGCTGCTCGGCGTGCGCGGCGTCTGCGTCATCGGCCACGGCCGCTCCAACGCCAACGCCATCAAAAACGCCATCCGCGTGGCCGCCGGGCTGGCGCGCGCGCACATCAACGAAAAAATCGAACAGGAACTTACGGGGACGGCAGTGCACGCCTGAAACGGCGCCGCCGGAAAGAGAAATCAGTATGGGAAAAATTGCATTCGTGTTTCCGGGACAGGCTTCGCAATACTCCGGAATGGGCAAGGAACTCGCGGAGAAGCACTCCGCGGCCAGAGAGGTCTTCGAGGAAGCCGACCGCGCCCTGGGCTTTTCCATTTCCCGGATCTGCTTCGCCGGCAGCGAAGACGAACTGAAGCAGACCGCCAACACCCAGCCGGCCATCCTCACCTGTTCCGTGGCTTTTTACCGCCTCCTCGCGGAGCAGGGCAGCAAGCCCGATTTCGTCGCCGGGCACAGCCTGGGCGAATACTCCGCTCTGGTCGCCGCCGGAGCGCTGCAGTTTTCCGAGGCCGTGAAGCTGGTGCGCCAGCGCGGCATCTACATGCAGGAAGCCGTGCCCCCGGGCACCGGCGCGATGGCCGCCATCCTGGGCCTCTCGCCCGCCGTGGTGGCCGATGCCTGCAAGCGCGCCGCGGAAGGCGAAGTCTGCTCCCCCGCCAACCTCAACTCCCCGGACCAGACCGTCATCTCCGGAAACGCGGCCGCCGTGAAGCGCGCCGTGGAGATTGCATCGCAGCAGGGCGCCAAGCGCACCGTCATCCTGCCGGTCTCCGCGCCGTTCCATTGCGCGCTGATGATGCCCGCGCAGGAGCGCCTGGAGAAGGACCTGCGCCAGACCACGTTTTCGAATCCGCAGGTGCCGTTGGTCTGCAACGTGGACGCCGATACCATCGAAACCGGCGACCAGGCCCGCGAAGCCCTCATCCGCCAGGTCTCCCTGCCCGTGCGCTGGGAAGAGTCCGTGCGCCTGCTCATCGAAGAGGGCGTGACCACCTTCGTCGAGGTCGGCCCCGGCAGAGCCCTCACCGGCATCCTGCGCCAGATCGAGCGCTCCGTGCAGGCCCTCAACGTCGAGGACGAGAAGAGCCTGAACGCCGCGCTGGAAAAGCTCGCGCAGAACTAGGCCGTGAGCAGGGAAGCGTAGCCGCCCTCCTTAGCGGGCGGGGTTTCTTGGGGTGAATGCGAGGTGGCGGCATGTTCAGCCTGAAAGATAAAGTGGCCCTGGTGACCGGCGCGTCGCAGGGCATCGGTCGCGACGCGGCCCTGGCCCTGGCGCAGGCCGGCGCGAAGGTCGCCGTCGCCGCGCGCAACGAACTGAAGCTCGCCGCGCTCGTCGAAGAGATCGCCGCCGCGGGCGGTCAAGCCCTGGCCGTGACGATGGACGTCGCCGACGCCGCGCAGGTCAAGGCCGGCTTCAAGCAGGTCCTCGAGAAATTCGGGCGCCTGGACATCCTGGTGAACAACGCCGCCATCACCCGCGACGGCCTGGCCCTGCGCATGAAGCTCGAGGACTGGGACGCCGTTTTGCGCACCAACCTCACCGGCGCGCATCTGTGCATCCAGCAGGCGCTGGGCCCGATGATGAAGGCCCGCGCGGGGCGGATCATCAATATCTCGTCGGTGGTGGCGGAGTCCGGCAACGCCGGCCAGGCCAACTACGTGGCCTCGAAGGCCGGCCTCATCGGCCTGACCAAAGCCATCGCCATCGAAATTGCTTCGCGCAATATCACCGTGAACGCCATCGCTCCGGGCTTCATCGCCACGGCCATGACCGACGTCCTGTCCGACCAGGTGAAGGAAGAACTCCAGGCGCGCATTCCGCTCGGACGCCTGGGCGCGCCGCGCGACGTCACCGCGGCCATCCTCTTTCTCGCCAGCGACGAAGCCGGTTACATCACCGGCCACGTCCTGGACGTTAACGGCGGCATGTACCTGGCCTGAGGAATTCTTTTTCGGGCCGCGCCGCAGCGCCCGGATGCAGGAGCCCGTGCCGAGCACAGAAGCCAAGTTGACCTAACCGCAGGGCCTCACTAGAATAGTCGGGTTATTCTGATGGGCCTGATAACGGCGGCGGGAATGCCGCCCGGCAGCACCGCAACATAGCACGAGTTTCGTACAAGTTCGCAGAAGGCGGAGGATACGCATGCCAAGCGTGGAAGAGCGCGTCAAACAGATTATCGTCGAGCAACTCGGCGTGGATGAAGCCGAAGTGACACCCACGGCCTCGTTCGTGGACGATCTGGGGGCCGATTCCCTCGATCAGGTGGAATTGGTCATGGCTTTCGAAGAGGCGTTCGGCATCGAAGTGCCGGACGAGGACGCGGAAAAGATGGCCACCGTGAAGGACGCCGTCGAATACATCGAGAAGCACGCCAAGGGCAAGTAACCCTCGGCCCATCACAGCCCTTACAGGAGCCAGCCTACCTTGACACGCCGGGTTGTCGTTACGGGCGTTGGTTTGGTCTGCGCGCTGGGCATCGGCACGGAGGAGACCTGGAAGAACCTCCGCGCCGGGCAGAGCGGCGTAGGCCCGATCACGCTTTTTGATGCCACGGGATTCGACTGCCGCATCGCCGGCGAGATCAAGAATTTTGATCCCTTCAACTGGGTCGAGAAAAAAGAACTGAAGAAAATGGGCCGCTACATCCAGGTGGCCCTGGCCGGCGCGGATTTCGCGGCCAAGATGGCCAACTGGACGCCCAATGACGGGGATGCCGACGAGATCGGCGTGTACATCGGTTCCGGCATCGGGGGTTTCGACGTCATCGAGCGCGAGCACAGCAAGCTCATCCACGGCGGCCCGGGCCGCATCTCTCCTTTTTTCATTCCCGCGTCCATCGTCAACCTGGCCTCCGGGCACGTCTCCATCCGCTACCGCGCGCGCGGGCCCAATTCCGCGACGGCCACGGCCTGCTCGGCCTCCGCGCATGCCATCGGCGATTCCTTCAAGATCATCGAGCGCGGCGCCGCGGAGATGATGATCTGCGGCGGCACCGAGGCCACCATCACGCCCATGGGGGTCGGGGGTTTCGCGGCCATGAAGGCGCTCTCCACGCGCAACGACAATCCCGCCCATGCCAGCCGCCCCTTTGAAGCCAACCGCGACGGCTTCGTGGTCGGCGAAGGCGCCGGCATTCTCATCCTCGAGTCCCTCGAGCACGCCCAGAAGCGCAGCGCCCCCATCCTCGCCGAAATCGTCGGCTACGGAATGTCCGGCGACGCCTACCACATCACCTCTCCGGCGGAGAACGGCGACGGCGCCTACCGCGTCATGCGCGCGGCCATGAAGGACGCCAAGCTCACTCCCGAGGACATCGGCTACGTCAACGCCCACGGCACTTCCACCCCGCTCGGCGACGCCATCGAAACGACCGCGCTCAAGCGCGTCTTCGGCGAGCGCGCCAAACGCGTGCCCATCAGCTCCACGAAATCCATGACCGGCCACCTGCTCGGCGGCGCGGGCGGCTTGGAGGCGGGCATCAGCGTTCTGGCCCTGCGCGACCAGATTCTGCCGCCCACCATCAATTACGAAACGCCGGATCCGGCCTGCGACCTCGACTATATTCCCAATCACGCGCGCCCCGCGGCGGTCGAATACGCGCTCTCGAATTCCTTCGGTTTTGGCGGAACCAACGCCGCGCTCATCTTCAAGCGCTGGAGCGGCAAGTAGCGCTGGCGTCTGGCCGCCAGATTTTTTCTGTCATTCTGAGGGCCCCCTGCTTCTCAGGGCTCGAAGAATCTCAACCGCTGGGATCACCTCGACTAATCGGCGGTTGAAATTTTTCGGCCCGACTGTGTCGGACCTCAGGATGACAAGCGAAGAAGGACAACTCCGATGAACATCATCGTATGCATCAAGCAGGTCCCCGCCAAGGACGCCCCGCTGGCCATGGCCGGAAACTGGATCAAGGAAACCGACATTGGCTTCGAGATGAACGAGCCGGACACCTACGCCCTCGAAGAGGCCCTGCGCCTCAAGGAAAAGCACGGCGGCGAAGTGATCGCCCTGTCCCTGGGGCCGGAGCGCGTCAAGCAGACCATCAAGGAAGCGCTGGCCAAGGGCGCCGACCGCGCCATCCACGTCGCCGACGACAATTTCTCTCAGCTCGATCCCCTGGGCACCGCGCGCGCCCTGGCCGCCGCCATCCAGAAGGAAAAGTGCGACCTGGTGCTCACCGGCCTGCAGAGCGACGACCAGGGCTTCGGCCAGACCGGCGTGCTCCTCGCCGCCATCCTCAATCTCCCGCACGCCACGATCATCATGCAGATCGAAGTTGACGGCGGAAAGATGAAGCTCAAGCGCGAACTGGAGGCCGGCTGGTTCCAGTGGATGGAATGCCCGCTGCCCGCGGTGCTCTCCATCCAGTCCGGCATCAACAAGGTGCGCTACGCCACGCTCAAGGGCATCATGGCCGCCAAGAAAAAGGAGATCGCCACCATCACCCGCGAATCCCTGGGCGTTTCCGGCGAGGTTACGCAGCGCGTCGAGCGCCTCTACGTGCCCAGCAAGTCCAAGCAGACCGAATTTCTGACCGGCCCGGCCAAGGAAGTGGCCGCGAAGCTGGTGGAAAAACTCAAGTTCGAAGCGCGCGTGATCTAGGTGTAGGGGCGGGACTGGCCCCGCCCGCGTAAGACGCAAGCTTGATCAAATGTCCGGGAAGGGAACTACGCCATGAAAATCCTCGTCGTCACCGAACAACACCAGGGCAAGTGGAACGCCACGAGCTTCGAAACTCTGGCCGCCGCCCAGCAGATTGCCAAGGAGACCTCCGGCAGCGTCAGCGCCGTGGTCATCGGCAAAGCCGTCGCCGCGCTGGCCGGCGAGCTGGCCGCGAAAAACGTCGCCGAAGTCATCCTTGTCGAGCACGACCTGCTCGACGCCTACACTCCCGATGGCTACTGCGTCGCGCTCGCCCAGGTCATCACCGCGGCCCAGCCCGACCTCGTCTTCTTCCCGCACAGCTATCAGGTGCGGGACTTCGCTCCCCAGCTCGCCGCGTCTCTCAACAAGGGCATGGTCGCCGACTGCATCGCCGTGCGCAACGCAGCCGGCAAGCTGACCTTCGTCCGCCAGATGTTTCAGGGAAAAACCGCCGCCGACGTCACCTTCCAGGGCGCGGGCCCGTGGTTTGCTTCCTTCCAGACCGGCGCCTTTCGCGCGGATCTCCTCGCCGCGCATCCCTCCGGCAAAGCCCCGGTGAACAAGGCCGCCATTGACCTCCAGCCCGGGCAGATCCGCACCAGGCCGCTGGAGCTCTTCCGCGAAGCCAAGCAGGCCGTGGACCTCACCCAGGCCCCGGTGATCGTAGCCATCGGCCGCGGCATCAAGGCCCCGGAAAATATCGCCCAGGCCGAAGCCCTGGCCAAGGCCATCGGCGGGGAAATCGCCGCCTCCCGCCCCATCTGCGACGAAGGCTGGCTGCCCATGGAGCGCCAGATCGGCAGCTCCGGCCAGACCGTGGCCCCCAAGCTGTATCTCGCTCTGGGCATCAGCGGCGCCATCCAGCACGTCGTGGGCATGAAGGGTTCGCGCACCATCGTGGCCGTCAACAAGGACCAGAACGCCCCCATTTTCGAAATCGCCGACTATGGCATCGTCGCCGACATCTTCGAGATCATGCCCGCCCTCACCGAAGCCCTGGAAAAAGCCAAATCCTCGTAAGCGTTCGGCAGCGAAAGTTTGAGTATTGAGTAGACGCAGTGCCATGAAACTCGAAGAGTACAAACCCATTCTCTACCGGCAGGAAGATGGCTCGTGGGTTGCGGAGGTTCCCGCCATCCCGGGTTGTTATGCTCTGATGAACACTCGAGAAGCCGCACTTGAGGAGTTACGTCTCGTCTTTCGGATGATCCCGCAAGAGTATCGCGAGAAGGGTCTTCTGCTTCCCACCTGAAGTCAGAGCCGTGCGTCCTGCGCAGTCGAGGGATCACTCTTCTTTTGCTAGAATGGCGGCAAGCCTATGACCGTCCAACGCGAACAACTGGAAGCCGATGTCCTCATCGTCGGGGCGGGGCCCGCGGGACTTTCCTGCGCCCTGCACCTCGCCAACCTCATCCAGAAGCACAACGCCTCCGGCGCCAAGCCTGAACTCTCCGCCGAAAACATCTACGTGCTGGAAAAGGGCCGGGAGATCGGCGCGCACCAGCTTTCCGGCGCCATCCTGAACCCCGCGGCGCTGCGCGAGCTGGTCCCGGATTTCGAAACCTCCGCGCCGCTGGATACGCCGGTGACCGACAGCGCGCTGCTCTATTTCACGAAAGGCGCATCGCTGCGGGCGCCCATCACCCCGCCGCCTTTTCAGAACAAGGGCAATTACGTCGTATCGCTGAGCAAGCTCACGAAGTGGCTGGGCGGGCTGGTCGAGAAGACCGGCGTCAACCTCTTCACGCAATTCGGCGGCGCGCAGCTGATCTACCAGGGCGATGGCATCGCCGGCGTCATCACCGAGGACAAGGGCCTGGACAAGAACGGCAAGCCCAAGGATAACTACACCCCGGGCTACGAGCTGCGCGCCAAGGTCACCGTGCTGGCCGAGGGCCCGCGCGGCTCGCTGACCAAAGATCTCGTCGCCAGGAAAAATCTTGGCAACATCAACCCGCAGAGCTACGGCCTCGGCATCAAGGAGCTGTGGGAAGTGCAGCCGGGCCGCGTCCAGCCGGGCTACGTCGCCCACACCATGGGCTGGCCGGTCTCTACCGACATGTACGGCGGCGGCTGGATCTACGGCCTCACCGGCAACCGCGTTTCCATCGGCCTGGTGATCGCCCTGGAATACGCCGACCCGCAGTTCGATCCTCACGCCGCGTTCCAGACGTGGAAGACACATCCCGTCCTGAAGAGCATGCTCGACGGCGGCAAGATCGTGCGTTATGGCGCCAAGACCCTGCCCTATGGCGGGTGGTACTCCATGCCCCGCAATTACGTGGACGGCGCCCTCATCGTCGGCGATTCCGGCAGCTTCCTCGATTCCCAGCGCCTCAAGGGCATCCACCTGGCGATGAAGAGCGGCATGCTCGCCGCCGAGACGATCTTCGATGCCCTCGTCGCCGGCGACACCTCGGCCGCAAGACTTTCCGCCTATAAGCAGAAGATCGACCAGAGCTACATCCGCAAAGAGCTGCGCGCCGTGCGCAATTTCCACCAGTCCTTCCAGCACGGTTTTCTCGGCGGTTTCTTCCACGCCGGCCTGCAGATGCTCACCGGCGGCCGGGGCCTGATCGATCCCATGCGCGCGCATGCGGGTTACGAAGCCTATCGCAAGATCGACGGCCGCCCCGCTCCGGAGCGCTTCCAAGGCGACGGCAAGCTCACCTTCGACCGCCTCACCGACGTCTATCACTCCGGCACGCGCCACGACGAGGACCAGCCCTGCCATCTCCACGTCGCGGACACCAACGTCTGCGCCACGAAGTGCGTCACCGAGTACGGCAACCCCTGCCAGTATTTCTGCCCCGCAGCCGTCTATGAAATGGCCCGGGAAAAGGGCGAGATCCGCCTGAAGATCAACCCCGCCAACTGCGTGCACTGCAAGACCTGCGACATCGCCGACCCCTACCAGATCATCACCTGGGTGGTCCCCGAAGGCGGCGGGGGCCCCAACTACGAAGGCATGTGACACGCGCCGCGCGCGCGTGCCTCATCCTCGCGCGTGTCATCCTTCGGGCCGATGCTTTTCATCGGCCCGAAGGATCTCAACCAGCGGTGTTTGCAATAGTTGACGGTGCGAGCGCTCAGGAACTGCGCGGCCAGATGCGCTGCAGAAGACTGCGCACGCGATCCACGACGGAATAGCCCGCGGCAGGCGCGCTCTTCCGCGGCGCCCCGGCCGCCGCATTCGGTGCCGCGGCGAGTGGCGGCGCAACGGCGGCCGAAGCCACCGCTTCGCCCTCCACGCGGCCCTGAAAAATCAGCGTGGGCCGTACGCGCACCCGCCGCACCAGCAGGATCAGCCGGGGGTCCGGCTCCGGCTGCACCGCCGCCGAGGCATTGAACGCCAGCGGCGGCATGAACACCTGGTAGACCGGCTCTTCCCTGGGCGCGGCTTTTTCCGCGGAAGGTTTGGCGGCCCGCACCTCGTCGCCCGAGGCCAGCCGGCTGATTTCCGGCAGACCCGCCTGCAACTCGCAGGAGCAGCGCCCCCCGCTCGTCTGCAGCGAATCGATCTGCCCGTTCAGCAGTTGCACGTTGGCGCCCTGGGGCAGCAGCACGCTCTGCCCGGTGAGCTGCTGCTCGATGCGCACCGCGCCGGAATTGGCCCGCACGCACATGGCCCCCGCCGCGTCCAGCCCGACCAGCAGGTCCTGCGCGTCCCCGCCGATGGCCACCGGCTGCGCCTGGATCTGCGGCGTGTAGATAGTCAGCGCCGGCGCGCTCTCGATGCGCGCATGAATCGTCCCGGAGTCCAGCGCCACGGTCAGCGCCCCGCCGGACTTCAGCACCGAAAAATGCGCCGGCCCGCAGATGAATAGCTGCCCGCCTTCGCTCAGATCCACGCGCGCGCTGCCGGACTTCACCCGCACATCGCCCCCGCTGAGCAGAATCGTGCGCACTTCTTCGCCCGCCACTTCCACCTTCAGCGGGCCTTGCACCGCGATGGAGTTGCCGTCAATGATGCCCACGGCTTCCTTGGGCGGCTCGTCCGGGAGCGGGGCAGCCGGAACGCCCGCCAGGGCCGCCGCGGCCGCGCAGCAGAGCATGCCGCCCGCGGCTAGCAGCGCGCGGCGGGGCGACTTCAGGCCGTCTTGGGGGTTGCGGCGCATTTCGGGGATCCGGCACGAGCACCGGCCGGAAAGCTCGCCTATACTATACGCCGATGAGCACTTCGCCGGCAGCGGGCGGCGCTCCCCAGGAGCCCGTCAGTTCACATTACGATACGCGGCTGCCCCGGCTGCCGCTGACCCGGCGCCTGCAGATCCCGCTGATCGCCGCGGCCGTCTACAGCGTCATCCGCGCCCTCGGCCCCACCCTGCGCTACGAAATTCACGGTTGGCAGCACGCCGGGCGCGTCTACGCCGCGAAGCAGCGCTGCATCTGGGCCTTCTGGCACCGCGTGATTATTCCCATCGCCTGGTGGGCGCGCAATCGCGGCATCGTCATCCTCAATACCACCGCCTTCGACGGCCAGTGGACCCGCAAGGTCATCGAGTGGCTGGGCTTCGGCACTGCCCAGGGCAGCTCCAGCCGCGGCGGCCTGCGCGGCCTCGCGGTCATGGCCCAGCGTCTGGAGGAAGGCCTGGACGTGGGCTTCACCATCGACGGCCCGCGCGGCCCGCGTTACGTGGCCAAGCCCGGCCCGGTGATGCTCGCCCGCCGCACGGGTTGCCCCGTCATGGTCTTCCACATCGGCGTGGACCGCGGCATCACCTTCGAAAAGACCTGGGACCGCTTCCTCCTGCCCAAGCCCTTCGCGCGCGCCGTCATCCTCTTCGCCCCGCCCATCTATGTCCCGGCGGACGCCGGCCGCGACCTGCTCGATGCCAAGCACGCCGAAATGCAGCGCGCCCTCGAACGCGTCCGTGACATCGCCGAATCCTGGTATTCCCTCACCGCGGCCGAACGCGCGCAGTATTGCGCCGAATTCGACCAGTAGACCCGGCATTCCTGCGTGTCCCGCCGCCGGCGCGGGGATTAACTGCCGGACTGCTCGCCGAGCGTCACCGCAATGTCCATCTTTTTCGCGCCGCGGAAAACCGTGACCGTGATCTTGTCGCCCGGCCGCTTGCGGTTCATGGCCACGTTCATGTCCAGCTGGTTGGCCACCGGTTGCCCGTCGATGCCGACGATCACGTCGCCGCCCACCAGGATCCGCCGCATCCCGGCTACCACCGTGCGGTCGCCCCCGCGCAGCCCCGCGCGTTCCGCGGGGCCCCCGCGCGCCACCGTTTCGATCATCAGGCCGTCCTGCACCGGCAGGTCCAGCGCTTCCGCCAGCCATCCGCCTACCGGCAGTGTGCCCACGCCCAGAAACGCCCGGCGCACGCGCCCTTCGGTCATCAGGTCGTGCGCGATCAGTTTCGCGGTGTTGATGGGGATGGCGAAGCCGATCCCCGCCGTCGTTCCGCTCGGCGTGTAGATTGCCGAGTTGATCCCGATCACTTCACCGCGTGAATTCAGCAGCGGCCCCCCGGAGTTGCCGTGGTTGATCGCCGCGTCGGTCTGAATGGCCTCGTCGATGATCGTCGTCTCGCTGGTCTGCACGGTGCGCCCCAGCGCGCCCACCACGCCCGTCGTCAGCGTGCTCTGAAATCCGAAGGGATTGCCGATGGCCAGCACCTTTTGCCCCACCTGCAGCGCCGAGGAAT
This sequence comes from Terriglobia bacterium, assembly GCA_020072785.1. Taxonomy (NCBI): domain Bacteria; kingdom Pseudomonadati; phylum Acidobacteriota; class Terriglobia; species Terriglobia bacterium. The sequence goes on from JAIQGG010000004.1 coordinate 119,855, forward strand.
CCCCCAGCGGGAGCGCCACCAGCGGTTTGCCCTTGGGCTCCACCTTGATCAGCGCCACGTCGTTGCGCTGGTCCGCCCCGATGAATTTCGCCGGGTAGCGCGTGCGGTCGCCGAGCACCACTTCGATCGTCTGCGTCTCCGCAACCACGTGATAATTCGTCAGGATGTAGCCGCGCGGATCGATCACGAAGCCCGACCCCGCGCCCTGTACCGCCACCGGATCCATAAAAAAATCGTACTGCGTGGCCTTGGTGAGAATATTCGCGACCGCCGGCGCGGCCTCCCGGTACACCCGTACGTTGATAGCCTCTTCGTCCGTCAGCCCCGCGTCGCGCTGCCTCGCGTTTTCCGCGGCAGCGCCCAGCGGCAGCGCCTCCACGCGCTCCGCCTGCCGCGGCCCCCACTTGGACCCGGCGTAAAAGCCTCCCAGCAGCACCAGCAGCGCCAGCGCCGCCCACCGGATTCGATTCCCTGCCTGTTCTTCACTCATGGCCATTTCCTTCCTGCCTCCCTCGCAAATTCCATTTCGTTCAACCAACGCACCATCATTGTCATTCTGAGCGAAGCGGAGAATCTCGGCGAATACTTCGAGCAAAGCCTGTACGCCGGCGTCCTTCTCCCACCAGTACCTTTTGCTGTGCTCAAGGTGAATCGGGTGGGCTCAAAACGACAATTCCTAGCCATGCGGCCCATGCGGCCGCAGCCTCTCCGCCAGCGCCTCCACCTGCCGCCGCGTCTCTTCCAGAGTCCCTGAGCAATCGATGGTCTCCGTGGCGTGCCGCAGCTTCTCCTCCAGTGGCATCTGCGAAACGATGCGCCGCCGCGCCTCTTCCTCGCCCAGCCCCCGCGCCAACAGCCGCTCCATCTGCTGCTCCGGCCGGCACCACGCCACCACCACGCCGTCGAGCTGCCTCTGAAAGCCCGCCTCGATGATCAGCGCGGCCTCCACAAACACCGCGGCCTGCCCGCCGCGCTCCCACTCCGCGAACTGCCGCTGCATGGCCTCCGCCACCCGCGGGTGCACGATGGCGTTCAGCCGCTCCAGCCGTTCGCGGTGGCCGAAGACCAGCGCTCCCAGCTTCGCGCGGTCGATGCGCCCGCTGGCATCGGCGATCTCCGCGCCGAATTCGCGCAGCACCTCGTCGTGCGCCGGCTGCCCCGGCTCCATCAACCGGTGCGCCAGCGCATCCGCGTCCAGCACCGCAAAGCCCAGCTCGCGCAGCATCCCCGCCACGGCGCTCTTGCCGCAGGCGATTCCCCCGGTGAGGCCGAGTTTCAGCATGAACGTGTCAGCGCGCGCCGCGCGCCGGCGCTGCGCCACCCGCCGGCGCCCCATGCACTACCGCCGCGGGCGCGCCGCGGCGCAGCCGCGCCGCTTTCACCGTGTTGCTCATCAGCATGGTGATGGTCATGGGGCCCACGCCGCCCGGCACCGGCGTCAGCGCCCCGGCCACGTTCACCGCGTCCGGATGTACGTCGCCAACCAGCGCCTGCCCCTTGGCGCGGAACTTCGCCAGCCGCTCGGGATGGTTGCGGAACAGCCGCTCCGCCTCCGCCGCGTCCGTCACCCGGTTCGTGCCCACGTCAATCACCGCCGCGCCCGGCCGGATCCACTCCGCCTGCACGTATCCGGCCTTACCCATGGCCGCCACCACGATATCCGCGCGCCGCACCACTTCCGGCAGGTCGTGCGTCTTCGAATGGCAGATGGTCACCGTGGCATTCGCGTGCATCAGCAGCAGCGCCATCGGCTTGCCCACGATGTCGCTGCGCCCCAGCACCACCGCGTTCGCCCCGGCAATGGGGATGCCGTTGCGCCGCAAAATCTCCATGCACCCCGCCGGCGTGCAGGCCACCAGGCCCGTGCGCCCGCTCACCAGCCGCCCCAAATTCACCGGGTGAAACCCGTCCACGTCCTTGGCCGGGTCTACCGCTTCCAGCACGCGCTTGGTATCCACCTGCGGCGGCAGCGGCAACTGCACCAGGATGCCGTCCACGGCGTTATTCTCGTTGAGCTGGGCCACCAGGGTCAGCAGCTCCTCGGTGGTGATGCTCGCCGAGGGCGTATGCACCCATCCCGCCAGGCCGAGCTGCACGCACGCCGCAATCTTGCTCTTCACGTACACCTGCGAGGCCGGATCTTCCCCCACCAGCACCGCCGCCAGCCCCGGCTGGATGCCCTCCGTGCCCAGCGCGCGGATCTCCACCGCCAGCTCCGCGAACACCTGCTCGCGTATCTTGTTCCCGTCCAGGATGCGTGCCGTCATGCGTCGCTCGCTCTCTCCGCAGCTTCCACCCTGCGCAAATCGAAATCATAGCACACGCAAATTCGCCCGGCGTGACGGGTGACCCATGACGAGTGACTCGTGTGATTGGTGATGACCGTTCGCCTTTCCGCAACGTGGCCAGTATCTCTGTCGGGCTCGCCCTGTGCTGCAAAAGCAAAACGCCCGGGCCGCTGTCGCGCCCGGGCGTTTTGTTCTTGCGGGAATCGCTGGAACCAGGACTGTTCCACGAGTCACCCGTCACGAGTCACCCGTTGCTAGTAAATATCGTACTGCTCCCAGTGCAGCGTGGCGTCCGACTGAATGATCACGTGCTTGTGCGAGGTCTGCTCCAGTTCGTCCATCAGCATCGCCTCGCGCGTCTTCAGCGCCTTGGCGATTTCCGGATGCACGCGCAGCGTCAGGTTCGGCGCATCCTGGTCCGTGGCCATCTTCCGCGCTTCCGCCTGGATCTCGTAGCACAGCGTGGGGATGGACTTGACCATGCCGGAGCCGGAGCACGACGGGCAGGGCTGGCACAGCACGCGCTCCAGCGCCTGTTTGGTGCGCTTCCGGGTGATGGCCACCAGCCCGAACTCGTTGAACCCCAGGGCCTTCGACGGCGCCTTGTCCTCGTCCAGCGCCTGCTGCAGCGCGGACATCACCCGCTCCCGGTTGCGCCGCTCTTCCATGTCGATGAAGTCCACGACGATGATTCCGCCGAGGTCGCGCAGCCGGATCTGCCGCACGATCTCCTTCACCGCTTCCAGGTTGGTCTTGACGATGGTGTCCTCGAGCCGCGTGGACCCGCGCCCCACGTACTTGCCGGTGTTCACGTCGATGGCCACCAGCGCTTCCGTGTGGTTGATGACGATGTAGCCCCCGGACTTCAGCCACACCTTGGGGCGCAGCGCTTTGTCCAGGTCGTGCTGGATGCCGAACTCTTCGAAGATCGGCGTCTCCTTCGTGTACAGCTTCACCCGGTTGACCATCTTGGGCTGGAAGCGGTTCACGAACTCCACCACCTTGCCGTACTCCTCTTCGTTGTCGATCCAGATCGCCGTGTATTCATCGTTCACGTAGTCGCGCAGGATGCGTTCCACCAGGTTCAGGTCGCGGTGCAGCAGCGCCGGCGCCTTGCGGTCTTCCCCGCGCTTCTTGATCTCGTTCCACGTGCGCCCCAGGAACTCGATGTCCGCGCGCACTTCTTCGTCGGTCGCTTCGCCCGCCGCCGTGCGTACGATGAACCCCCCGGGGAAGCTGCCCTTGGCTTCGCTCACCAGCCGGCGCAGCCGCGAGCGGTTTTCCGCCGTCCCAATCTTCCGTGACACCCCCACGTGGTCGATGGTCGGCATGTACACCAGGAAACGCCCCGGCAGGGCCACGTGGCTGGTAATCCGCGCGCCCTTCTTGCCCAGCGGCTCCTTGGCGATCTGCACGATCACTTCCTGGCCCGCCTTCAGCATTTCGGAGATGAGCTGCGGACGCCGTGACGGCGCGGCCTGCCCGCCTGGCCCGCCTTGCGGACGCCGCTCGAACCCCGGCCGCGGACGCCCCCCGCGATCTCCGCGCCGCCCATGCCGCGGACCCCCGCGGTCGCGCCCTCCCCTCTGTGGACGCTGGAAGCGCGCCCGCACATCTCCGCCGATGCGCGCGGATTCCCGAGGCTGTTCTTCCCGCGGGCGCTCTTCCCGGGGCTGTTCCTCCCCAGGCTGCTCCTCGCCCAGCGGCAAGCGCGCGCGCTGTTGCGCGCGGGTCTCTCCGGGCAGCAGATCGCCCTCGAGTTCCAACGGCGGCGCTTCGCCGCCCGCCGCTTCCGCTTCCGCGTGCGCCAGTTCGTGCGCTTCGGCGGCAGCGGCTTCGTGCTCCTCGGCTTCCGCCAGCCGCTCTTCGTGTGCTTCCTCTTCCGTGAGCTCTTCTTCTCCCGGCTCCAGAATCGGTTCGCCGAGCGCCTCGCCTACTTCGGCCGCCTCTTCCTCGGCCTCTTCTTCGGTCGAGATCCCGCCGTTCTCTTCCTCGAACACCGCGCCGCCCACGACGGCGTCGGCTTTCGCCTCTGCTTGAGTCTCTTCGTGCTTGGCTTCGGCGAGCTGTGTAGCCAGCGCCGCGACGTCTTCCTCCGTCAGATTGTTCTCCGCTCGGGTTACGGCCGGAGCTGCGGCAGTTTCCGGCGCTGCTTGCGGCGCGTTCTCCGCGGCCGTCTCGGCTTCGGCATTGGCCAGCAGCCAACTGGGCAGGCTGCGCTTGGCGCGCTGCGGCGTGCCCGGCGTTTCGACCACTGGCGCCGGCGTTTCCACGGCTTCCGCGCGCGGCTGGCTCGGCACATTCACCGGCTCATCAGGGGGCAGCATGGTCGCTGGAGTGCGCCCGCGGTACTTCGCGAGCGATTCGCCCGGCAGCACGATCGGCTCTTCGCCGCCGGCCACGGGTTCGGGGGGCGCAGTAAAGCGCGGCGTCTCCGGACGCCGCTGCTCCGGACCCCGCGGCTCAAACGGCCGCGGTTCGGAACCCTGCGGAGACGCGTACTTGGAAGGCGGCAGGTTGCGTCCGCGCTCCGGTCCGCGTCCTCCGCGGTGCCGCCCGCCACGCCGTCCAAAGCGCCCGCGTCCTCCGCGGTCGCCGCCACGATCGCCACCACGGTCCCCGCCGCGGTCACCACCACCGCCGCCGCGGTATTGTCCGCCCTCCGGGCGCGGCTGAAAACTCTGCTGCCGGTGCGCGGCCTCGTTGTTGCCGATATTTTCCTGCGGCTGGCCTTCGCCCTCGCCTTCCGCGCGCGCTTCCGGCTCAGCCGCGGCTTCCGGGGGTGCTTCCGCCCGCTCCGGCAGCGCGGGGGCCGCCGGTTGCGGCGCCGCAAGGGGCGCTTCCGCATGGGTGCCCGCGGGTTCGTACTCTTCCAGGTTTTCGAATACGTCGCTGACGTACAGGAAGGCGTCGCCGTCCAGGCCGATGTCCACGAAGGCCGACTGCATGCCCGGGAGCACGCGGGTGACCCGGCCCTTGTAAATGCTTCCAACCAGCGCGAACTCTTTCTCGCGTTCGATGTAAATCTCTACGAGTTGTCCTTCTTCCAGAATCGCGACTCGCCGTTCGTGGGCGGGTGCGGAAATAACCAGTTCTTTTGCCATGAAAACTCCTCAGGAGGCATCGCCGCAAGCCCGGGCCCGGCGGAGTCCCGTCCCGTTGTGAGCGGGGCGTACGCTGGCCACACCCCTGGGGATGTGGCCGGACGTTCGAAGCCGGAGGGGTAGTGCTTCCCCATGCTTTCGCGGTAGTTCCGTTGCCGGGTATTTGACGGGCGAACGGCGGACGATGCGATCCTCAATCGTGAATTCCTATCCGCTGCCGCTCGCGCTGTGATCTGGCGGCTGGCGGAAACCGGTGACGGGCTCAGTTGACGAAACGGCGCAACCGTACGTTCATGACCAGGCCCATCGCCAAAAACACAAACAACGTGGCCGAACCCCCGTAGCTCATCAGCGGCAGCGGGATGCCGGTTACCGGCATATAGCCGATGACCATGGCCACATTCACCAAAACATGGAACCCCAGCGCCGCTGCAACGCCCATGACGAGAAACATTCCCGCGCGATCTTTCGCGCGCTGGGCATTTTGCACCAAACGCAGAAGCAACGCCATGTACAGACCTAAGGCAAGCAGCACGCCCTTAAAACCTTGTTCCTCGGCCCATGCCGCCAGGATGAAATCCGAATAGCGGACGGGCACGAAGCCTAGTTGATTCTGGCTGCCGTTGCCAAACCCCTTGCCCCAGAATCCCCCCGAACCCACGGCGATCTTCGACTGCAACAACTGGTAGCCGGATCCTTTCGGGTCTTCTTCCGGTCGCAAAAAGGAGGTAATCCTTTCTTTCTGATACGGCTTCAAAACATGCCAGCCTACGGGCAACAGGAGAATTCCGATCAGGGCGATCGCCACGGCATGCTTCCATTGTAACCCGGCCAGGAACGCGCCGACCACCAGCATGGGCATCAACACCAGCGCCGTGCCCAGGTCCGGCTGCAGCAGGATCAGCCCTAGTGGCACGCCGACCAGCATTCCCGCTTTGAGCAAATCCCCCAGCGAGAGATGGTCCGAGCGCACTTCACTGAAGAAACGTGCCAACTGAATAATTATAATCAACTTTACGAGTTCTGACACCTGAAGATACTGCCCCAGCAAGGGAATCCACCTTTTGGCCCCAAACCGGGTATGCCCCACCACCAGCACCGCCACCAGCGCCGCCAGCCCGATCAGGTAGAACACCGGCGCCTGGTCCAGGATCAGGTGATAGTCGATCCGCGACAGCACGAACAGGCACACCAGCCCCAGTCCCAGCCACCATATCTGCTTGGTGTGCATCCCTGCCAGGTGGCTGGCGTGCGTCGCGGAATAGATCTCCGCCACCCCGATGGTGCAGATGGCCAGCACCAGCGTCAGCAGCCACCAGTCGTATTCGCGGTTTCCTGGAGCGTCTTTCATTGCGAACTCTTCTGTCCCTCTCGCCGAGCCTTCCCGGCTCGCATCCTTCACTAGTGTGACCGCGAAGCGGTCAACCCCGCTCCCCGCCTGCGCCTAGTGCCGGTTCTCGATGTCCGCCGCGGGCAGCGGCGCCACGCTTACTACGGGCTCTGCCGGCTTACGCACCGGGGGCCGGTTCGGTCTTCCGGGCTGTTGCGCCGCCTTCGCTTCCTGGGGTGGCTGGACAACTCCTGCCGTGGGGCTCCCGTCGCCGAGATCATACCGCTTATAGTCGACGGTGTATTGCCCCTGCGTCTTTCTGGCCTTCTTGTCGTAGTAGGCCTTGATGATATCCCGCGCCACGGGTCCCCCCACGGCGCCCCCGTGCTCGCCTTCCTCGATCAGTACGGAAACCACAATCTCTGGATTGCGCCGCGGCGCGTAGCCCACAAACCACGCATTATCCTTGAACCGCGCCTGCTTGCCCACCTTGTCCCGGGTGTTGTACCCGATGACTTGCGCGCTCCCCGACTTCCCGCACAATTCGATGCCCTGCAACCGTGCCCCCGCCGCCGTTCCGCCCTCGTTCACCACCCCATACATCCCCTGCGTCACCTTCTCCACCGTCGCATCGGCTATCGCGAAGCGCTCCTCGCCCACGTGGCGCGCATCCTTCACCAGGTGCGGCTGCTTGAACACTCCGCCCATGGCCACCCCCCCGATCATCCGCGCCAGTTGCAGCGGCGTCGACGTGAGGGCCCCCTGCCCGATGGACACGGAGATGGTCTCCCCGGCGTACCACTTGCGATGAAACACCCGCTGCACCCACTCTTCGGACGGTACCAGCCCGGGCTCTTCGCTGGGCAGGTCGATCCCCGTGCGATGGCCCAGCCCCAGCTTCATCGCGTAATACGCGATTTTGTCGATCCCCAAGCGCATGCCCACGTTGTAGAAGAAAATGTCGCAGGATTGCACGATGGCTTTGTGGAAATCCACCAGCCCATGCCCGCCCTTGCCGAAGGTGTGGCACTTGAACATCCGCCCATAAAACGTCGCATAGCCCGGGCAGAAGACCGTGTAGCTTTCCGGCAACACTTTGGTCTCCAGCATCGCCGTGGCCATCACGATCTTGAACACCGACCCGGGCGCCAGCTGCGCCTGAATCGCCCGGTTCAGCAGCGCCCGGTCGGGATCTTCGTTCAGCCGCTTCCACTCATCCTTGGAGACGCGGATCGCGAAATCGTTGGGGTCCGGCGCGGGCCGGCTGACCATGGCCAGCACTTCCCCCGTGCGCGGGTCCAGCGCCACCACCGCTCCTTTGCGCCCCTGCAGCGCCTGTTCGGCCGCCTCCTGCAGGTCGTAGTCAATCGTCAACTGGATCTGCTTCCCGGGAATGGCCTCCTGCTGGGAGAGCCGCCCCACTTCCTTGCCGACGCTGTTCACGATCACCCGGCGCATCCCGTCGGTGCCCATCAGCAGATCGTTGTACTCCCGTTCCAGTCCCGTTTTTCCCGCGATGTCCCCGGGCCGCAGCCGCCCGTCGCTCGCTTCAATCTGCTTCTCGCTCACTTCTCCCACGTACCCGCTCACGTGGGCCATGAACCCGCCCGGCAGATACCGCCGCCGGTGCACCATCAGCATTTCCAGGTACGGCACATCGGTGCGGTGCGATTCAATAAACGCCACGTCCGCTTTCGTCGCTTCCGGCTTGATCACGATGGGCTGGAATTTCGGCAGGCTCCGCGCCGCCTCCCACTGCTCGCGCAGATCGCTCAGCGGCACGTTCAGCCCCTCCGCGATCTGCGGCAGATTCTTCTCCACCTGCCCGGGATCGTCGCGCAGCAGCAGTACGCTGAAAGAGGGGTAGTTGTCCACCAGCACGCGCCCATCGCGGTCCAGCATCCGCCCGCGCGGCGCGATGATGGGAATCGAGCGCACCCGGTTGCGCTCCGCCATCAGCGCATATTTGTCGGAATCGATCACCTGCAGCTTCCAGAACCCCAGCAGCAGTAGCGCGATCATTCCGATGATGACGTAAGAGGCGACCGACAGCCGCCCTTGTGGCAATCGATTATCGTTGCGGAACCAGTACGACACAGGAACCCCGCGCGCGAGCCCCGATTTCGATCGGGGGAGCCTCATTCATTTCTGTGACCGCGAAGCGGTCAACTATTTCCGTGACCCCAAAGCGGTCCACTCGGCCCGGCCCACACTGGCCTTCTCGCGTCACACCCAAGTTTTCCACAGCGCGAGGCTCTCGAAACTCCCGTAGCACTCCGGCAAAGCTTCCGAACCGCCGCCCGGCCTTCCTTTGTCTGCGTGACCCCGAAGCGGTCAACTGCAAGTGTGACCGCAAAGCGGTCAACCTGCTCAGAACGAAGGCATTTTTAAACCTATCACCTGCCGCATACCCGCGCAAGCTGCCTCCCGGGACAGGTTCGAAGACTGCACCGCGCACATTCCGGGGAATTGGCCTGCTCCAGCGGGGCCAGTCTGGCCCCGCCCCGGACAGCCGTCGGGGCCTTGCCCGCTCCCTGTTCACAACTCCCCGGGGGCACACTGCCTCGGGCCCTGGCGCAGAATGCCGTTGTTTTCGCTGCTGTTATCAGTCTAGAATCCGCCTTCCCCTTATCCCCGCCTCCCGGAGGGCGTATGCAACGCTTCATCTCCTCGGCCTTCTTCGCCGCCGTCTTCGGCACTGTCCTTGTTGCCGCTCTCCCCAGCCGCACCGTTGTTGCTGCCGGCGTTGACCGTTTCGCGGTCACAGAAATAGAGGACCAGGCCGTGCGACAAGCCGACCACGCTCTGCTCCAGGCCATCGCCAAGGGCGACAAACCCGCGGCCGACGCCCTGCTCGACGCAGATTTCACCTGGACGGACCACACCGGGAAAACCCGGACCAGGGCCGAGATCCTTCAGGATTTGCCGGCGCTCGCCGCGGAGAGCGACACGGATCTGCAAGTGCGCGATTATGATCAGGTCATCCTGGTTCGCGGCGCACACCGCATTTCCTCCCGGAATCTTGGCGTGCGTTTTGTGCGCGCCTGGGTCAAGCGGCCCGCGGGCTGGCGTGTCCTCGTCTATCAGGAAACCAAAATTGCCGAGCACGTCCCGGAGCACAGACAGGGCTTCGGCTCCCCGAGCGGCGGCGCCCCGGTCGACTGCGACAATCCCTGCCAGACCGTCCCCTACAAACCGGAAGATCCGGCCGCGCGGGAAGTGGTCGCCATGTGGCAGGCCGTGGAGCGCAGCGTCCTGGATAATGACGTGGACGCCTGGATCCCCAATTTCACCGACGACTTTATTTTCGTCACCCCCGACGGCGGTCCGCCCCTCGACAAGGCCGACCGCATCGCCATGATCAAGGAGCTGAAGCGCACTTCGACCGTGCTGATCCCGCCCAAGGTGCAGTCCATGCAGGTGTGGCCTTTTGGCAATTCGGCGGTCATGCGCTCCGAACACCGGCCGCGCAGCGGCAAGACCCTCCACGTCACCCGCGTCTTCGTCAAGCGCGAAGGGCACTGGCAGATCGCCTTCGGCCAGCAGACCACGATGGAACCGTCCCCCAGCGCAAGCCAATAGCCCGCAGAACGAAACGCGGTAGCCGCCCTCTGCAGTTGACCGCTTCGCGGTCACACCGACAGTTGACCGCTTCGCGGTCACGCATACAGGCGACGGTCTTTTCTTTCTTTCCCCCAGCGCTTCCGCCTGGCCCGAACCACGAGAAATCTCCGCGGTCTTAAGGCCGCGGCTGCAACTCAAGTGGCCGCGCGCCTTGCCGGACTGCCAACCGCCGCGTTATCGTAGAGTGTTCTCTACACAACGATGACCACGACCTCTCACGCTCCGTTGCGTCTGGCCTTCATCGGCATGTCCGGCTCGGGCAAAACTTTTTGGACCCGCAAGCTGGCCGAAGCCGGCTATCCCGCGCTCTCCTGTGACGACCTCATCGAAGAGCGTCTCCGGCCGCTCCTGGCCGCCGGCGGCTATGCCGGCATCGGCGGCGTGGCCGCCTGGATGGGCTGGCCGGACAGCCCGCACTATGGCGAGCGCGAATCGCAGTATCTCCGCGAAGAGACGGCCGTCCTCGATGAGGTCCTCGGGGACCTCGCGCGCCAGCCCGAAAAACCTCTGGTCCTGGATACCACCGGCAGCGTCATCTACACTGGCAATCACCTGCTCATGCGCCTGCGCCGCCAGATGAAGGTCGTCTATCTCGCGGCCTCCGCCGAAGAGCAGCAACTCCTCATCGAGCGCTATCTCACCAATCCCAAGCCGGTCCTCTGGCGCGGCACGTTTCAGCCGCGCTCCGGCGAAACCCCGCGCGACACCGTAGCCCGCTGCTATCCCGCGCTGATCGCCGCCCGCCGCCAGAGCTACGAAGTCCTCGCGCACTGCGCCATTCCCATCCGCGCCCTGCGTGAAGCCGCTCTCGACGCCGCGGCCTTTCTCGCCCTCGTGCAGCAGGCCCTCGAGCGTGCCCGATGAGGTACCGCAGCACCGGCGGCCAGGCCCCGCTTACTTCGCTGCGCTCCGCGGTCCTCCGCGGCCTGGCGCCCGACGGCGGCCTGTACATGCCCGTGGAGATCGCGCGCCATTCCCCGGACGAGCTGGAGGAGTTCCGCCGCCTGCCCTTTACCGAAGTCTGCTATCGCGTGGTGCGCCCCTTCACCGGCTCGGAACTCCCCGAAGAGGTCCTCTGGCAGATCGTCAGCGAGTCCATCAATTTCCCGGTGCGCCTCGTTTCGCTCTCCCCCGGCCTGCACATTCTCGAGCTGTTCCACGGCCCCACGCTGGCTTTCAAGGATTTCGGCGCGCGCTTCATGGCCCGCCTCATGGCCTATTTCGTCCGCGGCGAGACCCGCCCGCTCACCGTTCTTGTCGCCACCTCCGGCGATACCGGCAGCGCCGTGGCCCACGGCTTTCTGCGCGTCCCGGGCATCCGCGTCATCATCCTCTACCCCAGCGGGCGCATCAGCGAAGCCCAGGAAAAGCAGTTCACCACCCTCGGCGAAAACATCACCGCCCTCGAAGTCACCGGCACGTTCGACGATTGCCAGCGTCTGGTCAAGCAGGCCTTTTCCGACGCCGCGCTCAACCAGCGCACCTTTCTCACCTCCGCCAACTCCATCAACATCGCCCGCCTGCTCCCGCAGATGTTCTATCACGTGGCCGCTTACCGCCTCCTCCCGGCCACCTCCACCCCGCTCATCGTCGCCGTACCCAGCGGCAATTTCGGCAATCTCACCGCCGGCATTTTCGCCAAGCGCATCGGCATGCCCGTGGCCCGCTTCGTCGCCGCCACCAACGTCAACGACGCCGTCCCCGAATACCTGCGCACCGGCATGTTCCGTCCGCGCGCGGCCACCGCCACCTACTCCAACGCCATGGACGTCGGCAATCCCAATAATTTTCCGCGCCTCCTGGCCCTCTGCCGCAATCGCCTCGACGAAGTGCGCCGCGAAATCTGGGGCCACGTTGCCACCGACGAAGAAACCCTCGCCGCCATGCGTCAGATTCACGAGCGCCACCACTATCTCGTCGATCCCCACACCGCCGTCGGCGTCCTCGGCTGGGAAGCCTACCGCCGCGAGCATCCCGAGCCGTCGCAAGGCATCGTCCTCTCCACCGCCCACCCCGCAAAATTCGCCGATGTGGTCCTGCGCGCCGTCGGCATCGCCCCCCAGCTTCCCGAGCGCCTCGCCGTTTACCTCCAGCGCCCCAAGCTCTCCCTCCCCATGTCCGCCGACTACGAAGAGTTCAAGCAGTTCCTCCTTACCCGCTAGAACTCCTAAGCAAAATGCCAAGATCACCGCTCGGTCATCTCGAGCGGAGCGGGCCGGCTTCATCGGCCCGCGCCGGCCCGTTTTCTTGCCATCCCGGTGTCTTTTTGCTGACAGTCCGCTGGCATCCCCGCAGACGACAGTTGCGTTTCATGCTTCAATCCGTGTGCGTAGGTTCGTTACTTCATCTTGTCTGGCGGGATGTACTGCCGCAAAGGAAGGTCAAAGCGGCCTTCAATACGTATCTCGAAAAACTGCAACTCGCGGACTAGAACCTATGCAGGTCCGCCTGTGCACTTGCTGGAACAGGGAAAACCGCTCAGGACGGTTTGCGTAGCCGGTCCAGCAGGAAGAACAGCCCGACGGCCACGACGCCGTTCACCAGCGCCGCCAGCCCCAGCCGCATCGTGAACCAGGTCTCCGGCTGCGCCAGCAGCAGGCGCTTGATCAGCACAATCACTCCCTGATGCACCCCGAAGAAGACAATGGTCAGCGCGAAGCGGCTTGCCGGGTGTTCCGTGTCCAGCCGCCCTCCGATGGACGAGGCGATGAACCCGATCACTGTTTTCGCAATGCCGTAAAGGCCCAGCGGCGACTTGCTGAGGCTGTCCTGCAACAGTCCGATCACCATCCCCAGTAGCAGCCCCGTCGAGGGATTGCGCCGGCTCAGCCCGAAATACGTGGTCAGCAGCAGCGGCAGGTCCAGGATGGCGGCCTTGGGGAAATAGACGGGCAGCAGCGCCTGCAGCACCAGCGCCGCCACCATGGTCGCCACCACCGCCCCGGCGCGAAACTTGTGCACCTCGATGTGTGTTTCCGTGTCCAGGCGCAGGTCAAAGGTATCGTTGTTCATGGCTTGGCCGCTGCCGGCGCTGACCCCGCCCGGCTCTTAGCCGGGGCTGCGGCCTCCGGCTCCGCTTCTTTCCTCAAGTCCAGCGGCTGCAGCGTCTGCAGCACCAGCACCTCTTCGAGCCGTTGCAGCCCCGCCGCCGGCCGCACGCGCACCAACTTGAAAGGCATGCCGGGCTTCACGTCCACCACCGTGCCCACCGGCAGATCCTTCGGGAATATCCGGTCCATCCCGCTGGTTACCACGCGCTCCCCGGGATTCACCGCATCATCCTCGCTCACGTACTTCATCTGCAGCAGTGGTTCGCCCATCCCCACTACCGGGCTCTGCAGCCGCGAATCCGCGAGCATGGCTCCAACCCCGCTATCCTTGTCCGTGAGCAGCAGCACCTGCGAGGTGTTGCGGTAGGCCTCAAGCACCTTGCCCACCACCCCGTCCGGCGTGATCACACCCATGTTGGCGAGGACTCCGTCGCGTTCCCCGCGGTCAATGTAGATGGTCTGGCTGGCAGCCTCTGCGCTGGTGCCGATGACCCGCGCGGCAATCAGCGGAGCGTTGGCGTGCTCCTGGCGGAACTTCAGCAGCGCGACCAGGCGGTCGGCTTCCGCGGCCCGGCCCTGCAGCTGGTTGATCTGCATCTTCAGGGTGTCGCGCTCACCCCGCAGGCTGTCGTTTTCCTGCGCCGCGTAGCGCAGCGCGAAGTAATGGTTCCAGGTGCTGCGGACTTTGCCCACCCCCCAGGCCCCGGCGCGCTCAAACGGCGAGATCACCGCCACCGTCCACACGCGGATCAGCCGGTCATGCCGGCCCTGCTGGGCCTGCTGAATCTGCACGGCAAGCAGCAGCACCTGCGCGACGATGGCAATCGCGAGCAGGACCAGCGATCGGTGACGCGAAGCAATAGCGGCCATGGGAGATCGAAACTCGGAACCCGTATCTCTTCACTTGCTTGGCCATTCCCCGGCGTAGCCAAGCTCTTCCAGCGGCATTTCTCCCGACCCGGTCGGCAGGCCGCCGTCTTTCCTTCCTTCCGCAATTCCTCTTAATCGATGCACACCTGCCGCAGCAGCCGGAAGTCGCTCAGCATCTTTCCCGTGCCCAGCACCACCGACGCCAGCGGATCGTCGGCGATGGACACCGGCAACCCGGTCTCCTCGCGGATGCGCTTGTCCAGATTCTTCAGCAGCGCCCCCCCGCCGGTCAGCACTATGCCCCGGTCGCTGATGTCCGCCGAAAGCTCCGGCGGCGTGCGCTCCAGCGCCACGCGAATCGCATTCAGAATCGTGGACACGCATTCACTCAGCGCCTCGCGGATTTCGCTGTCGTCGATGGTCACCGTGCGCGGCACACCTTCGATCAGGTTGCGCCCTTTCACTTCCATGGTCAGCGGCTTTTCCAGCGGGTACGCCGATCCGATCTCCATCTTGATCTGTTCCGCCGTGCGCTCTCCCACCAGCATGTTGTACTTGCGCTTCAGGTACTGCATCACCGCTTCGTCCATCTCGTTCCCGGCCACGCGCACCGACCGCGAATAGACGATCCCGCTCATGGAGATTACGGCGATATCCGTGGTGCCCCCGCCGATATCCACCACCATGTTGCCCGAGGGCTCTTCGATGGGCAGCCCCGCTCCGATGGCCGCGGCCATAGCTTGCTCCACCAGGAAGACTTCGCTGGCACGCGCCCGGTAGGCCGAGTCCTGCACCGCGCGCTTCTCCACCGGCGTGATCTCGCTGGGCACGCCGATGACGATCCGCGGATGCACCAGCACCCGCCGGTTGTGGGCCTTCTGAATGAAGTACGTCAGCATCTTTTCGGTGACCTTGAAGTCCGCGATGACCCCGTCCTTCATTGGCTTAATGGCCACCACGTTGCCCGGCGTCCGCCCCAGCATCTCCTTGGCCTCGCGCCCCACGGCCACCACTTCGCCGCTGTTCTTGTTGATGGCCACGATCGATGGCTCGTTCACCACGATCCCCTTGCCCCCCGAAAACACCAGCGTGTTCGCCGTGCCCAGGTCGATCGCTAGGTCGGATGAAAACAGGCTGAAAATCGACCTCAGATTATATCCGTTCTTGTTCATGTCCCCTCAGTCCCCCCGCGGAGAAATAGTTCTCCGCAGCCCGCGGGAGTTTCCCGCGGGCCCCAGACCAGCGCGCCGGCCGCGCCGCGGTCCTTATTTCGGTATCACGATGGGTACCCGCAGAATCGCCGTGCCTCCGCGGCGATTCTGCCCCGTAATCACAATCGTCTGCTGTCCCGGTTGCAGCTGTTCCGTGAAGTGCCGGAACTTTCCGTCCGGCCCGATCATCGATACCGCCTGCCCGTTTACTATCAAAGCTGCTCCCGGCTCGGTGCGCCCGATGATTTCCACGACGCGTCCGTGCAGCTGCGTGCCGTCTACTTCCAGCACCATCTCCTGTGTCTTGCCCTGTGCCACCAGCGAGAACTTGAACGTATCGCTCACCTCGCTCGTGCGCTTCCTCACGTCCATCGCCGTCACGTTCCAGAAGTACTCCCCGGCTTCCAGCCCGCTGACCTCCGTGCTCGTCCCGGTCACCTTCTTCTCCACGTATTTCGCGAAGACCGTCGAGGTGCTGATCCGCAGCGTATACGATACCGCGTCCGGTACCGCTCTCCATTCGAAATGCACCGCCGCCGCTTTCGGGTCCGCCACGATCAGCGGCTGTAGATTGAGCGGTTCCACCAGGTCCGGCGGCGCCAGTACCGTCGATTTCTGGATCGCTCCGCCTGTCGCGAAGCTGGCCTTCTCCCACTGCGCCAGTTCAATGTGCTCCGACCCGCGCTGTACCTCCGCGCTGCCTTGCGCCACCACGATCTCATGCTCGTTCTTCGTCGGGTCGTTCTTTACGCTCATGCGGCTGTTCTGCCGCGCCTGCGCTTTCGCGTCATCCACCGAAACCACCGCCAGCGAACCCGGCGCCAGGTTCGGCGTCGCCAGGTCCAGCGCACCGGACGTCACGCGCATGGCCACGCTCGTGGGCCGGTCGTGCTCGGTCGAGTTTTCCTCCACGGTCACGAAGGAGTCCGATTTCACCGTGTAGGTCGTGCCGTCCGCAAAGGCGATGCGCGCCGCCCCTTCCGCCGACGTCTTCACCTGGTCGCCCTTGTCCAGCGTCGTGCGGTAGTCCGCATCCACCCATTCCACCGAATTCACTTTCTTGATCTGCACCTTGCCGTCCAGGTTCACGAAGCGCGCCTGCTTCTTCTCCATCGGCGCCGCTTCCCCCTCGCTGCTGCCCATGGCATTCGTCAGTTTCCGGTAGGCCGCCGAGTACCAGTCCGGCACCAGCAGGTACATCCCCGCCAGCAGCACCGCGGTCAGCAATCCCGCGTATACCGCCACGGTCTTGTACGTCACCGCGGTCCACACCACTTCCACGCGCGGTATCTTCTGCTGGTGCGGGTCGGACGGTAGTTGTGTGCTCACGGTTTTTGGCGCAGCTGGAGCGCTAATTTAACAATTTAGCACAGCGCTCCGGGAGCGTCCAACGCCTGCGCGCCTGCGTACTCTATCAGCAAACACCGTCTCCGCCTTTCCTTCCGATCCCGCAGCCCCGCCGCTGCTTCCCGGACGATGCCGGATGTCCTGCTTCCCGGCCCTCTTTTTGCCCCCGGCGCCGCCCTTGTGCGTTTCCGGTTGTGGCGTGTGCCTTCTCTCTCCTATAATGCAACGTTTGTTCCCGTACCCTGGAGACATCGCGGATGGCTGGCATTCTGGATAATCGCAAGACCCTGGTTCGCATCTTCATCGGCATAGTGATCGGCCTGCTCGCCGTCAGCATGCTGCTCTACCTCGTGCCCCAAGGCCCCGCGACGGGCGATGCTGCGCCCGATGCCGTCGCCCGCATCGGCGATCAGACCGTTACCGTCGCCGACGTGCGCGAGCAGTTCGCCCAGATCTCCTCGCGCGGCCAGATCCCCAAACAGCTCGAAGGCCTCTATGCCCAGCAGATCATGAACCAGCTCGTTTTCCAGAAAGAGCTGGAATTCGAAGGCCGCCGTCTCGGTATCCGCGTCAGCGACGAAGAACGCGCCGACCGCATCCGCCAGTTTCTACCCACTGCCTTCAGCGGCGGCACCTTTGTCGGCATGGACCGCTACTCGGCCGAAGTGCAGAGCCGCTTCGGCATGAGCGTCCCGCAATTTGAAGAGCTTGTCCGCCAGGGTCTGCTCGAAGAAAAATTCCGCCGCCTGGTCACCGACGGCATCAGCGTCAGCCCCGCTGAAGTCCAGGAGGAGTTCCGCTACCGCAATCAGAAGATTACACTGGCCTACGCCTACATCAAGCCCGAGGATCTCGAGGCCAAGCAGGCCCCCGACGACGCCGCCATCCAGGCCGAATTCGAAAAGAACAAGGCCCAATACCAGGTTCCCGAGCGCCGCGTCGTCCGCTATGCCCTCGCTGACCTAAACCAGCTTCGCCAGAGCATCCAGGTTTCCGACGACGAACTGAAGGCCCTCTACCAGTCGCGCATCCAGCTCTACCAGGTGCCCAACCGCGTGCACGTCCAGCACATCCTCTTTCGCACCACCGGAAAAACCGATGCGGAAGTCGCGGAGATCCGCAAAAAGGCCGAAGATGTCCTCAAACTGGCCAAAAAGGGCGCCAAGTTCGAGGACTTGGCCAAAAAATATTCCGAGGACACCACCAAGGACAAGGGCGGCGACCTCGGCTGGATCGAGCAGGGCCAGACGGTGGCGGAGTTTGAAAAGGCCGCCTTCAGCCTCCCCAAGGGCGGCATCTCCGATCTGGTGCGCACCCAGTTCGGCTTTCACATCATCAAGGCCGTAGACAAAGAGACCGCGCACACCAAGTCCTTCGACGAGGTCAAGGAGTCCCTGCGCGCCCCGCTCATCCTCGAGAAGGCCGACCAGCGCGCCGCCGACCAGGCCGAACAGATTGCCGCCGTCGTCCGCAAATCCAACCGCGGCTCCCTCGATGACCTCGCTAGCCAGTTCCATCTGACTGTTGCGGAGACCCGCCCCGTGGCCGCCACCGACGTGCTCCTCGAGCTCGGCAATTCCCCGGAGATCAAGGACGCCATCTTCCGCCTGCGCCAGGGCGAACTCGCCCCACCCATCCGCATCGACCGCGGCTACGTTGTGTTGACCGTGCAGGAGATCCTGCCGGCCCATGCCGGCACCCTCCCCGAAGTCCGCGACCGCGTCCTGGCGGACCTCAAGCGCTCCATGGCCGCCACCGCCGCGCGCTCCCGCGCCGAGGAGCTCGTCCGCCGCGTCAAGGCCGGCGAGAAATTCGCCGCCGTGGCCAAATCCCTGGGCCTGGAGTCCAAGACCAGCGACTCCTTCGCCCGCAACGGCTCCATTCCCGGCGTCGCCAGCGGCCGTCAACTGGCTTCCGCCTTCCACATGAACTCCGGCGAAACCGGCACCCCGCTCAGCCTCGGCAACAACTGGCTCGTCTACCAGGTGGTGGCCAAGGAAGAGCCCGACCCCGCCAACTTCGACAAGGACAAGCAGTCGCTGGCCGATCAGGTCCTCCAGAACAAGCGCAACTTGGCCTTCGAAGCCTTCAAGACAGGCCTCCAGAACCGCCTCAAGCAGGAAGGAAAGTTGCAGCTGATGCCCGAACGCCTGAAGAATTTTACCGGCCAAGGCTAATCTAAAATACTGTAAACAAATGACTTATTTATGTTGACGGCTCCTCTTGCCATTCCCCGGCCGTCCAGCTACGCTATATGCATCCGGACCGCCTTTCTTTGCTTCCCCCGCCGTTACTGGCGGCTGACGGAGGAAGGGTGGATTCACTGCTCCTCGGCCCAGGCTCCACAAACTGCCCGCAGTGAATCCGCAGGAAGGCACTGCCGGTGGTACGCGGTTCCCGCAAGTCCTTTTTTCAAGTGAGACTTATATGCCCGCTCGCACCACAACCATCCGCAACGACTATCGTTGCAGCATGGAACGCAATCAGGCCGGCAAGTACTGCGTGCGCATCCGCGTCCATTACCCCCGTCATGCCTGGACCCTGGCCACCTTCTTCATGGCCTCTTCCTTCGATCGGGCCATGAAAAAGCTCGAACAGGCCCTCGATTTCCTCCAGCACAACGAAGAAAAGCTCTGGTTCTGGGGCGTGGACCGCGCCGCCGACCTTGGCTTTTCCGCCGAATTTCTCCGCGAAGCCGGCCTCAAGCTCGATCGCCGCGTGGAGTTCCCCCGCAAGTGCGCCAGCCTCAGCCTGGCTCCCGAGCGCCCCGTCCCCGCCTTCCTCCTGGGACCCGTGCGCCGCGGCCTGGCCGAGTCCGTCGAAAGTCCCCGTAGCGTCGCCGCCGTGGGCGACTGAACCGCTCGTCCTTCTTGGCTTCCCGGTCCAGTTCACGCCATCATTCGCGCGCCCTGAAGAAGATCAGTGACGATTTTCACCCTGCCCCCTCCCGCCAGCGCAACTGGATGCGAATCCTTGCCCGCCGGGCCGCGCATCCGCCGCGCGCAGCACGATCTACTGGTAGTCATCCTGAGGTCCCCACGTTTTCTATGGGGGACTCAGGATCTCCACTGCGGGTGTCTGCAATCTGTTTGGAATTATCCGAGGCGGGATCGCGGAGCAACTCTTCCACTCTTCAACTCTTCAACGGTTGAACCCTTGAACCGTTCGACCCTTTTACTCTTTACCCCTCGCGCAGAATCACTTCGCCCTGCCCGACCATCTGGTCGTTCAGCCACAGCCGGTACTTGTAGATCCCGGCTTTCGTCCCGATGCGCGGCGGCCCGCTCAACAGCCGCATCCCCATCGGCGCCTGAAACACGTTCGAGGAGAACGGGCAGCGGTTCACGTCGAACTCCACGCGCAGATTGCCCGCATCGGAGATCCACGACACCTGGTCCCCGGCCTCCAGCACCACCACTTGCGGGATCAATCCCACCAGCACCGGACGTTCCGCCATCGCTCTCTTCATCCTTTCAGATGCGCTGCGCATCGGCGCCCTGGCAAATTTCCGCGCCCGTCGTGACGATAACATATCCGCGTGCGCGTCGCACCGGTTACCCCCCGGCAAACCATTCCTTGACCCCCTTCCTGCCGCCCCGTAAACTGGGATTGCTTACTCGTGACGGCGTCTCCGGCAGGTTTCGCGCTCGCGGTCGGCGCAAGATTATTTGTCCTCATGTAAGTTAGGACGCAAAGGAAACTCGCTGGATGGCTTCACGGGCTCTATCTATACCTCTGCCGAATGGCTCGCGCATTTCGGTTTTGCATACCCTCCCGTTTGCGCTGATTCACTTGGCCGCGCTCTCGGTCTTCTGGGTCAAATTTCACTGGTCGTATCTGATCGTCTGCCTGGCCCTTTACTGGGTGCGCATGTTCTTCGTCACCGCGGGCTACCACCGCTACTTCTCGCACCGCTCCTTTAAGACCAGCCGCGCGTTTCAGTTCGTCATCGCCTGGATGGCCATGTCCTCCAGTCAGAAGGGTATCCTCTGGTGGGCCGCCCATCACCGCCATCATCACCGCCATTCGGATACCGACGAGGATCTCCACTCCCCCACGCTCTTCGGCTTCTTCTGGTCCCACGTCGGCTGGTTCATCTCCGACAAGTACAACGGCACGCGCATCGAATACATCGGCGACTTCGCCAAATTTCCCGAGCTGCGCTGGCTCAACAAATATCATCTCGTGCCTCCCGTGGTTCTCGCCGTGGTGCTCGCGCTCATCGGCGGCTGGGGGCTCTTCCTCTGGGGCTTCTGCCTGAGCACCGTGCTCCTTTGGCACGGCACGTTCACCATCAATTCGCTCTCACACCTCTTCGGCTCGCGCCGCTACGTCACCTCGGACACCAGCAAGAACAATTTCGTGTTGGCCCTGGTCACCCTCGGCGAAGGCTGGCACAACAACCATCACCACTACATGGCCGCCGCCCGCCAGGGCTTCTTCTGGTGGGAAGTGGACATCACCTACTACGTGCTGAAGGTGATGTCTTGGGTCCGCATCGTCCGCGACCTCCGCCCCGTGCCCCCGCACCTGCTCTCCGAAGAACACGCCTCCGCCTAGCTTGTCTTTCTTGCTTGCCTGCGTCCCCGCAGGATGTGCCGCCTCGCACGGCGGCCATTCCCATTGCTTCTGATTTTCTGCTACCCTGCAGCGTCATCTCGCTCAGCGCGGCCCGTCCGCGGCCCATGCGAGGACCGCTGCGAAGCGCTGCTGGGCAACGCACGCCGCGAACGCGGGCTCACGGGAGGCACCCCATGGAACCGATGTACCTGAAAGACGTGGAAAAGGCGCTGGGCAGCGATTTCCGCGCCCGCATGATCGCCAGGATGCGCGAAGCCGGCCGGAGCGTTCCCCAGATTTTCCACATGTTTGCCTTCAAGCCCGGCGCTACGGCCCATCTCGAGCGCTATACCCAGGAGGTCATGCGCGGCCCCTCGCCTCTCTCGCCCGGCATGCGCGAATTGATTTCTGCTTTCACCTCCAGCCTCAACCATTGCCCGTTTTGAACCGGCACCCATTCCGCCGGTGCGGCGGAACTCCTCGGCGACCGGAAACTGGTGGACGCGGTGCTTCGCGACTTCCGTTCCTCGCCTCTGTCGGAACCCGAAAAGGCTCTCTTCGCCTTTGTCGAGAAGCTCAATGACCAGCCGCACGCGATCTCCCAGCAGGACGCGGACACGCTCAAGACCGCCGGCTGGTCCGACGAAGCCGTCTACGACGCCATCACCGTCTGCGGCCTCTTCAATTTCTACAATCGCTGGTGCGATGGCGCCGGCGTCCACGCCCTCTCCCCGGAGGAATTCGTGGAATCCGGCAAGCGCCTTGCCCGCTTCGGCTACATCGGGGGATAGCCCCCGGATTGTGACGCGCTGCCCGTTTCCAGAAACCGCGTTGTGCATGACTTCCGAGTGCGACATGATCCACCCGCAATCGGCGGCCAGCTCCCAATGCAGCTTCCAACTTCCCACAAGCGGACTTATGTAACTCAGCCATGGGGTCCAATTTAGCGGGCGTCTTGCTTTTGGCTACGTTGCCGAAATGAATTCGCACTTCTTATTCGTTTAACCAAGACGCTCTCTGGACGTAGGAAGGCATTCGTCCACGAGTTTGTCTCCCGACCTCGCAGCAGCAAGCGCTCGAATTCGATGGTGGCACTAGTTTGCAATCTCTACCAATTGGGATAAGCAGCTCATCTCGCAATCCATCAGACCGGCGGACAGCAGCGGACAATCGATGACTGTCCAGGAAGTCCACCGGCCATCATTCATCTGCCATCTTGCCACGACGATGCTGGCGGAGAGCTTCTTGTCTGGGCAACGAACCGTACCGTTGCGGTAGGTGCATGATTCGAGAAGCGATTTGATTGCGGAGGGGTTGGACATAATCCACCTCCCTTGGCGGGCCGAACCTTTTCGAGTCCATACTTATCCCAGTGGCGCAACAAGTCAAGCGCCGCATGGCATCGGGCAAGTGTGACGCGGCCTTCTGCTCAGCCCCGCTGACGAGCATCTGCCGGGGTCCTTTCGTGGTCCGAATGTTGAGCTGCTCCTTACATTCCTCTACAATCTGCCGCCAGCGTCAGCGCCCCATTCCTCGACTCTTGGAGCCTGACCGAATCGAGTTGTGTCCAATCCGATTTTGGCTCGCCCGATGTATTCCCCAATGCGCACATATAACGGCGGATACTTAACTTCTTTACCCAAGCGACAATACGATCCATCGGGATTTTTCAGAGAAAGTCTGATGCTGATCGCGCGTGCCCGCCCTCTTGACCGCCGCTCCAGGCAAGCGTAGCCTCGCGGGAGAAATCCCTGCATTCGCCCTTGCAACCGAAGGAGGCTGCGCATGGTCCCTCTCACTGCACTTTGGCTCCCGGTCCTGCTGTCGGCCGTCATCGTTTTTGTCGCCAGCTCCATCATGCACATGCTTCTGCCTTACCACCGCGGCGACTACCAGCAACTCCCGGAAGAGGACAAGCTTCTTGCCGCCTTACGAGCCGCTGGTTTGAAGCGGGGTCTCTATATGTTCCCTTTTGGCAGCCATAAGGAGATGAAGTCGCCCGCCATGGTGGAAAAATACCAGCAGGGACCAGTGGGGATGCTGACCGTGATTCCCAGCGGCCCACCCGCCATGCCCAAGTTCCTGGGCCTGTGGTTTGCCTATTGCCTCCTCATTGGCTTCTTCGTCGCCTACCTCACCGGACACACGGTTGCGCCCGGCGCCCACTATCTGGCCGTCTTTCGCGTCGTGGGCACCGCCGCGTTCCTTGCCTACGGCCTGGGACACCTGAGCAACGGCATCTGGAAGGGCCAGCCTTGGGGCATGACCCTGAAGGAAGTCATTGATGGACTCGTGTACAGCTTGCTGACCGCAGGCACCTTTGGGTGGCTTTGGCCCCGCTAGCACCCTGACCGGACATGTGCCCGGCGGCGATCACGAGAATTGCCTTGGTCCGGTTAGCGCGTTATAGGGACAAGTGACTTCCGCTGATCTGAGGCAAAGTCCACCTTTGAAGATCAGTCCGAACGTGATCCTGTCGACGGCCCGTGGGTGAGTTGGGAAAAGAGGATTTTATGGAGTTGTGCGAGGCTCACTGCGGGAAGTTCATCTGGCGCGACAGAATCCCGGAAATGCGGGTTGGAGCAGAAGAAAAGCCCAGAATTCGCTAGGAAGCCTCGGGCCCGGCGGATGCGCGGGCCCGAGGCGCGACAACGAGAAATCTCTCGACGCTTCCGTCATCGAGAGCATACAGTTAGAGTGGCTGGCTGGTGCCTCACGCGATGCGGAATACTCGATTGCTTTATGGCTTCACGCCACCGTCCGGGTCCAAGGTCTGCTTGCCGACCGTAACGCTGTATTTGTACCTCTGGTTGTCCTTGGCTTTACTCGTCGGACGGCCAGAAAGCGCACGACGATGACCCTCGAAGTGCGAGTCGTTGAAGGGCGAGCCGGTCGTCTTATCAAAGTCCACCTTGAAGCAGGGATCGTTTGCATCGCCATGTTCATGATGCTGAACGCATACCCACTTCACCTGTTCGTCTTCACATCGGTAGATCCAAAAGGGGTCTGGTTCCACGGTGATTTTTCCGGCAGCGTCGCATCCGATATGGACGCGAACGTCTTGAGGGGCGGTTTGAGGCATTATTTTCGGGGTTGCCATAACGTGTTTCCTCCTTGATATCGGGTTATTGGGTTCTGAGTAATTCCGGGAATTGCGGATTGGTCCGCAAATGGTCGAAGTTGGGAAGGTCTCGAATGCGAGACGGAGAGTAGCCTGCCGCGAGTGCTTTCCTCAACCAGTCGATAGCCTCGTCCGGTTGGTCGAACTGGTTGTAAACGAGCGCTGCTTGAAAAAGTGAGAACGGATTGTTTGGTGAAAGCTGGAGCTCCCGCCGCAGGGCGTCCAGGGCCGGTTTTTTCTCCCCGAGCATCGCGTGACAGATGGCCAGAACGCCGTACGCGTAAGAATCCTTCGGATTGACGCGGAGTTCCTCCCTCGCAATCGCGATCGCTTGCCGGTACGCAGTCACGGATTGATTGCGTTTTCCTGGTGTCCAATAGTATCCGTCCCCCAGATTCCACCATAGGAAGGATTCCTTTTCGCTGAGCTTTACCGCTTGTTCGTAGGCGCGATCGGCCTCCTCGTATCGTCGCAGGAAGAAGTAGGCGTTTCCCAGGTTAGTGTAGCCATAGGCTATCGGTCGGATGGCGATGGAACGCTCGAGAACCGCAATTGCTTCCGTATAACGGCCCTGCTCAACATAGGCGGCACCGAGGTTGGAATAGCCAAGGAAGCTGTCCGGAGCGAGTGCTACCACCTGATTAAACATCTCGGCAGCTTCCCGGTAGCGTGCCTGGCGATAAAAAAACGCGCCCAGCCAGCTATAGTTGGACCAATAATGAGGCCGCAGTTCGATCGCCCGCCGATATGTTGCTTCTGCGTCTTGAGGCTTTCCCAAATGCTGGTACGCGTCCGCCAGGCCATGAAATGCGGCATCGTTGGTGGGCTCATTCTCGACGGCGCGTTCGAATTCTCGTGCCGCCTCCTGATAGTTCCCCGTTCCCGCGTAGAGGGATCCCAGGCAGGCATGGGCGGAGGACAGTCGGCTATCCAAACGGTTGGCCTGTTGACAGGCCTCCCGGCTTCTTTCGATCCAGGCAGGTTCTCTGCTGCTCTCGTATTTCTTCCAGTAAGCATCGCCCAGACCCGCGTAGGCTAAAGCGTAGCGGGGGTCGAGAGCCAGAGCCCGCTCGAAGACTTGGACGGCGCTATCGAGGTTTTCCACCCGGTCGTAGTTCTGAAGATATCCTCTCCCCTGCAAGTAATAGTCATAAGCTCTGGCCACCTGTGTGCCGTGACTTTCGAGAGCCTGACGCTCGCGCCCCTGCACTTTGATTTCGAGCATCCGTATCGCTCCATCTACTACCGCGTCTTGGGCGCCAAATGGATCCGTTGCTGCTACAGTCAGGCTGCTGGCGCGTATCTGCCGGCGTGTTTGAGCATCTACCAGGATGTAATTTACGCGGATCTGCTCCCCCGATTTGTGCAGGCTGCCTTCCAGGGCTAGGTTCGCACCAAACTCCTTGCGTGCGTCGTCCACTGTGCTGATGTGCTTGGCGCGTATCTCGGTGGCGGGAACGACCTGCAACGACGGGTCGCCGGTTAGTTGCGTGAGCTTGGCGGTCAGGGTTTCGGTGAGGCCCGCGCTGAACGCTGCCGTTTCCGGGTCACTGCCCACAACGCTGAACGGCAAAACCGCCACTTGTTTCGCTCGGGGCATAGGACTTAGGCCCAGCCCGGTCCTCAGTTGCTGCCGCAGAGGGGCAAGAACTGCCGCTGTGGCCAAGAAAACCGCCGCAATACCTGCGGCCCAGAACAGGGCTTTCTTGTTTACGCGAACAGAGGACAATTGACGTCCGATAGGGGCTCGCCCTGCGGTGGGTACGGGGCGCTTGTCCCGGCCTAGCCGGCTCAGGTCCGCCGCCAGTTCCTTGGCCGACTGGTAGCGGTCCTCGGGATCCTTCTCCAGACACTTCCCGATGATTCGTTCCAGCTCCGGAGACAGTTTGGGATTCAGCGTTCGGGGCTTGGCAGGAGGACGCCGCAAGATGGCGCCGATCAACTGGCCGCTTTGCACCTCCGCAAAGGGGCGCTGCCCCGTAGCCATCTCATACAACACGAGCCCGGCCCCATGAATATCCGTGCGCGCGTCAAGCTCCTCCCCCATCAGTTGCTCCGGAGCCATATACGCAAAGGTTCCCGAAATAGCTTGCGTCTGCAGCGTGGTTTCCGCCGCGGCACTCTCGGCCAGCGGCTGCCGCAGCTTCGCCAAACCGAAATCCAGAATCTTCAGCCGTCCGTCGCTCGCCAGCCGGAGATTGCCGGGCTTCAGGTCGCGATGCACCACCCCGTGTTCATGCGCTGCGGCCAGACCATCGCTGAGCTGCATTCCCAGGCGCAGGACTTCGTTCTCCGGCAACGGTCCGCCGGCCAACTTCTCGTTGAGGGTGACCCCAGGGATGTATTCCATCACCAGGAAGTCGATGCCGCCCTGAGTATCGAAATCGAAAATCGTGGCGATGTTGGGATGATTCAGTTTGGAGAGCGCCAGGGCCTCTTTGTGGAGATGCTTCCGAGCCCATTCATCGGTGATGGTCCCGGGGAGCAGCACCTTGATGGCGACTTCGCGGTCGAGGTGCTCGTCGTGGGCGCGGAAGACCACACCCATCCCGCCGCTGCCGATTTCTTCGATGATGCGGTAGTGGGAGAGCTCGACCCCGATGAGGGAGTCCAGGGATAGAACCTGGTCCGGCATGGGAAGACCTCCTTCCCATTAACCCTCTATGGCGAGATATACGCTTGCGCCTCTCACAAGTCAATGTACGTCCCGGCCCGCTTCGGCTACATCGTCGGATAGCCCCGCTCTTGCTTCGAGCCTTTACCGTAGCGGACGAAATTTATCCCTACTTGTCCCGGCTTTTTCAGGGCCTGCCCCGGCTCCGCGGGAACCCAGCCGGAATGCCGCCGTCTCCGCTTTTGTGGCACAGCCATTCCTGGCTATGCTCTTCTCTCCTCGTAGAGGGGTGGGTGCCCGCCCGCCAAACAGCGCAGGATTGTTCCCCTGATCCAATAAGCTGGAATGGCCCTGGCCGCTCGGTCCACGAAATCTACCGCCGATGCCGCTGGCCTTTAGGTTGACCTGCGAGTTGAGTAGGCGTCCAGGCGCTTCTTGTAAAGCAGGAGCACGCTCGGACCGAAAGATAACAACATGACGGCGATGCCCGCGGCGATGCCGAAACTCGTCACGGCCGGCGCCGAGCAATCATGACGGCGCCGCACAATCACATGGCTCGGTACCGCGACCAAAAGCTCCAAAACGCTGCCCTTCAGCAGCCACGAAACTGCTCGCGTTGTCAGCTCCGTAGAATTTCGGAAATACAAGTAAAAGAGAATTCCCCAGAGCACCCACAGGATTCCCCAGAAGCCCAGCGCCTGAGCCGCGGTGTTCAGATGCTCTTCCCCGAACTTGTCGCCAGAATCCGCAGACCCCAAGGAATAGATGGCCGCAAACGTAAGAAGAGCGCATAACATCGCCGTGACGGTACACGAAACCAGAATATGCGCTTGGGGCTTTAGCCGTTTCTGCGCAGTGTCGACAGATAAGAAAAGCAGGAGGGCCTGGCCGGACAGGACCACCGCAATGGGAACCCATACCGCCCACTCCTTGTACGTGCCTCTTACTCCCTCGTAGAGTTCCGGCCAGCGGGAGTAGCCGGCAAGGAACACTGCACCCGGCACAAGGAGCCCCAAAACAATCAGGGCGTAAAATACGCTGACGACGATGCCCCATTTGCGCATGTCGCATCCTTTCCGTGGTTCCTGTTGGAAACGGTTTGTCCTGATCCAGCGCAGTTGATTCTGCAGAAGCGCGGCTGGCTTGGCCTCCGTCCTTCTCTTTTCTTGATGGCCGTATACGGTCAGAGGATAGCACTGCTGGAATTCACCCTGGAGTAGTATGACCAGGGAGCCCCACCCCTTCGTTGTCGGGTCTTCGGCAGCTTCCAACGCGCGCCGCGCAGCCCTGGATGCAAACCGCGCACACTTCGAAGCCGTCGCCCACTGGGCCGGCCCCCGCTGAAAGACCCGCTGAAACCGGCCGATAGCGGCAAATTGAATCCAGGGGACCTGCTCGGCTTCACCCGGCGCCGGGGATGGCTGGGTTCGTCGCTAGGGAACGGCTTGCGCCGGTACGACTTTCGTTTCCGTACTCGTAAACACGAACCGCAGGACCCATTCACTCGCTACCTTTCGCCCATCGACCTCCGGCGCCTCAAATTCCCAGCGCTTCGCTGCTTGCAAGCTTTTGCCGGCAAAGTAGGTACTCGGCCCGGGAGATTCCAATTCCGCTCCCACCACATTGCCGGACGGATCGACATGAACTCTCACGCTGACTCGCAACCTGCCCTGGATCGTGCCGCGAGCCTTCTCGGATATATCCGGCATCGCTTGTTGCACGATTTTGCCGGGCACACGATGACGGACAGGCTTCTGCTCTTGTACCTCGGTCTGAATCGCGGCGGGCGGAGCGGGAGTTCCCGTCGAAGCCGGCGGGGCCTCGCTGTTTTTCTTCGTGGACTGCGCTGCCGCATCTGTCGCCGGCCGCGGCTCCGGTTTCCGGCTCACTTTCGGCTCCGCGAGCGCGGGGGCCGAGGCGCGTTCCGTTTCAGAAGGGCGGCTGAATAGTTTTGTTCCGAGATAAAACATAGCTAGTGCGAACACAATTCCCGCTGCCGGAATCAGGTAGCTGCGCTTCGGAGATGGCTTCCGCAAAGAGGCCACTGCCGGCCGTCTTGGCGGAGCGGCGGGAACCGGCGGCGTGGCGGGCTGCAGTCGCTTCACCACGTCAGCCACAGTCCACCGGCTTTGCGGGTCGCGGCGCAGACAGTTGCGCGCGATATCACCGAACGGCGCGGGCAGTGTTTCCGGCAGAATGGGCTCTCCCTGCTGCGCGCGGTCCCAGACCGGCAAATGCTGGCTCAGAACTTCGGCCAGCGTCATTCCCAGCGACCACATGTCGCCGGCGGGCGACTTCCCCGTGGTTTGACTCTCCGGTGCATCGTAAACGCCTGGCCCGTCCATGCTCCTGTTCAGCTCACCCGCCTTGCAGAGATCGTCGCTCGAGATTTTCAATTGATCGCCGGTGGCCATGATGCTCGCGGGCTTCAGACGGCCTTGCACCAATCCTTTGCCGTGCAGGAAACCCAGCACGCCCAGAACGGCCTCGAGCATCTGTCTTGTTTCAACCGCAGTCAGCGGCCGTTCTGGAAGAATCTGCGCGAGATTCTCTTCGGCGTACTCCATCACCACATACAGCATTTCTCTTTCGCCGAGCTGACAACGTCCCATTTCGAAGATGCGGATCAAATTTGGATGAGCAAGCTGTGCGGCCAGCCCCCACCGCGCGAGCCGGAGCTCTGCGTCTTGTGGTTCCGCCGCAATCAGTTTGATCGCGGCTTTCTCGGGCAGACCCCCGCCTCGCTCCGTTAGGAACACGGCGCTGCGGTCGGAGCCTCCCAGATACTGCGTCAGGCGGAAATTCCCATGAATCACCTGGCCTTCCCACTGTTTCCATGCCTCGCTCATAGTGCCCCCTCTCTGCTCCCATCGGTCAGCGCGGCTGCTTCCGGGCCAGCGCGTCGGACCTCATCCGAAGGAAACGCCCTTTGCGCCTGAAATATAAGGCAGACGCAAAGTTGTCATTGTAACGGTCGCCCGGAGAACTCGCATCCGGGCGCTGGTTTACGGTATTCCTGGCTGGGGGTCGGCGACTGCAAAAGGCGGTCTTTGCCGCTACAGACAAATGCTGCGTAAAGACCAAAAACCTTCGTTTTCATAATAGTGATTCAAGTCAGCCGGAAAAGCAAAATACCGATTGTCCAAAAGACACATCCTTTGGCGCAGCCGGCGCGTGGGGCATCCCTTCCGTTTCCCGCACGCTCCGCGCAATCGTTGCAGCCGCATTCATTTCCATCGGAAGTCCGCCGTAGCGTCGCGAGGGTGCCCTCGCTTCTTCATCTCCCGGTGACTTACATGAGCTTAGTTAGAGATCAGCGGACAGTTTGCACTGAATTGCAGGAGTGAAGGCAAGAGGGTGCTCCCTGCCACGGTCGCATCTGTTCGGACTTGTCCCGACCCTGTCGGGATCCGATCGCGGCCGGCTCGGGGCGCCTGGGCTTTTCTTCTTGCTCTCCCCCTGCAGCGATTCTTTTGCCCACTTTTCTACACCCGTTCGCACACTTTACTGCACGGCATCTTGAACGCGGAGTATGCGTCCCGTATAATGATTTTGTTCTTTGGCGCGGAGGAGATAGGATCGCTCCCTTGTCCGTGCCACCGCTCGCCCCGCAACACTCTTTCCCCCTCCCGCAACCCCTCCAGAATCAGCACTTCCGCACTCTTTCGTATCAACGGAAATCTACACGACTTAAAATTCTTTCGTTTCATATTCTTGCGCACTCTTGTGCACGAAGCGCAACGCAACTCCTGCGGAATCAGGCAGTAGCGCACTCTTTGCAAAAAACAACGGGGGTGGGGTGGGGATACCCCCTGGGTTCTGGTACCCATTTCGCCGTCCCTGCAGCTCTCATCTCCCGGCCAATTTGTCGGTTGCACCTCCTCCGCGATTGCGCCAAAATTACTCTTCCCGTCGAGCCCCCTCGTCCCTGGGGCGACTCCCCGGCAAACTGCGAGGCGCGTCATGACCCAAAACATCGGCGAACTGAATCCCCCCATGCGGTTGATGATGACTCCCGGACCCTCGTCCATAGATGCTCGCGTCTATCGCGCCCTGGCCACGCCCCTGGTCGGCCATCTGGACCCTTATTTCCGCGTGGTCATGGACGACACCCAGCAACTGCTGCGCCAGATGTTCCAGACCGAGAGCCGCATCACCTTTCCGCTCTCGGCCTCCGGCTCCGGCGGCATCGAGGCCGCCGTGCTCAATCCCCTGGAAGAGGGCGACGAAGCGCTGATTTGCGTGAACGGCGTCTTCTCCGAGCGCATGGCCATCATCGCCGAGCGCACTCCGGCGCGCGTCACCCGCGTCGAGGCGCCCTATGGCCGGCCGGTCGATCCCGAAGATGTGCGCCGTGCGGGCAAGGGCAAGAAGGTCAAGATTGTCGGCCTGGCGCACGGCGAAACTTCCACCGGCGTGCTCACCAACATTGACGCCTTCCGCAAGGTCGCCGATGAGTTCGGCGCCATGCTGGTCGTGGACACCGTGGCCACCCTCGCCGGCGCGCCGCTGCATGTGGACCGCCAGCGCATTGACATCTGCTTCAGCGGCTCGCAGAAGGCTCTCAGCGCGCCCCCGGGCATGTCCCCCATCACGGTGAGCCCCCGCGCCGAGGAAGCCATCCGCGCGCGCAAATCCAAGGTGCAGAGCTGGTATTTCGATCTCTCCTCGGCCATGAACTACTGGGGCAAGGACCGCCTCTATCACCACACCCCGCCCATCTCCCTCATCTATGCGCTGCGCGAAGCCATGCGCATCGTCGCCGAGGAAGGCCTGGAAAAGCGCTGGGAGCGCCACCGCCAGAATGAGCACGCGCTCACCGCCGGCCTGGAAGCCATGGGCATCGGCCTGCTCGTGAAGAATCCCGCCGACCGCCTGCCCACGGTCACCGCGGTGCTGGTCCCTGACGGCATTGATGAAGTGAAGGTGCGCAATCAATTGCTCGACGAATTCAATATCGAGACCGCCGGCGGCTTCGGCCCGCTCAAGGGCAAGATCTGGCGCGTCGGCCTGATGGGCCACGTCAGCCAGAAGGGCAATGTGCTGCTCTTCCTCGCGGCCTTCGAGAAGATATTGCTGGAAAACGGCTACCGCGCTTCCGCCGGCGCCGGCGTGGCCGCGGCCATCAAGTGCTATACCGAAGCGGAAACGGCCGCCGCCGTCAGCCGTTGATTTTTTCAGGGGAAAGGGAAAACAACTCGTGGCCTCCAAGCCTCTGCTAGCGAATGCCGGTCCGATGAGCCAGTTCGTCGGCCCCTTCGACGTGGTTTCCAAGCTCACCGGGCGCGTCTTTCATTGCCGCTTTTCGCACATGTGGAACGGCATCGCCACCCGCCACAGCGATACGATCGACGCCAAGTTTTTTGTGGATGGTGCCGGCGTCATTCTCGGCCTGGCGCACCCTGCATTCATGGAATTCCGCGCCAAGAACGGCCGCGACTTGAGCGATCGCGAAGCCAGCTTTCTCGCCGCCGAATTTCTCCGCGAGCGCCTCGAGGAAGAAGACGAGCGCGCGCTCTACGACGTCTCCGGCGGAGACGTGCTGCGCCTCATCGCCCAGTTCAACCTGCGCTAAGACTTTTTCAATCGTCGTGCTCGGCGCGGAACGCATCCAGATGCGGATGATGCAAGCCGTCGCGCCGGATGAAGTAGATCACCAGAAACAGCAGCAGCGCCCCGCAAACCATTACCCCCACGGCCACCTGCAGCCCCACCTGCAGATCCCGCAGGTCGGAAATCTTGCCCACCAGTTGCGGGCCGAACGCTCCGACCAGTTGCGTCACGAACATGTACACCCCGATGGAGGTGGCATGCGCGCGCTGCGGCATCATGTCGTGAATCACCGCGGTGACCGGGCCGTGGTACCAGGACATGAAGAATTCCGCGATGAACAGCCCGGTGAGCACAACCCATTTTTCGTCGGACTGAATGGCCAGCAGGACGAAGGGCGCCGCGAGCAAAAAAGCGGCGGCAATGGCGATGATGCGTCCGTAGGCGAATCTTTTCTGCAGGCGGTCGGCGACGTAGCCGCCGGTCAAAACGCCGAGGAGCAGAGAAAACAGGGCGATGGCGGCGAGATAGAGCGCGGCTTCGCGGAGGCTGAATTCCTTGTAGCTGACGGCGAAGTCGATGCCCCAGGTAAGCAGAGACATACTTGAAAAAGTAATAAACACACCGGCGAGAATCATGGCCAGGTAGGCCGGCACGCTGAGCAGCTGGCGGAAGGGCACCACTTCGATGCGCGGGACGCGCGGCGGCTCCTGCAGCTTGAGCACGCTGAGGCCGGGGATCAGGCCGAGCAGGCCGACGAGGAAGAAGGCATAGCGCCAGCCGTGAATCTGGCCCATGAGGCCGCCGAGGGCCAGTCCGGAGGCGCCGCCGAGGAGCATGCCGGCGGCAAAGATGGCCTGGCCCCAGGCGCGGCGTTCCCTGGGAAAGGCGCCGGAAATCAGGGATTGGGCGGCCGGGGCATAGGCGGCTTCTCCGACACCGACCAGGGCGCGGGCCACGAGGAGCATGGCGAAGGAGGGCGCGAGGCCGCCGACGATGGTGGCCAGGCTCCAGAAGGCCACCCCGCCGGCGATGATGCGGGTGCGGCTGATGCGGTCGGCGAAAAAACCGAAGGGCACGCTGGCGATGGCCAGGACGACGAGCAGGGAGGTCTGCAGGGAGCCGAGCTGCGCGTCGGTAACGTGGAGATACTCGCGGAGGATGGGCAGCAGGGGCACGATCACCTGGCGGTCGGCAAAATTCACAAAATTGATCAAGGAAAGTACAACCAGGAGGCGAACCTGATAGGCTGTGAGCGAAGTGGAGCTGGAGTTCATGCGGCTTCGCCGGCGGCCCGGCGAGGGGCCTGCATGCACCGACTTCTGGGATTATATACCGCGCATGAGCACACCCGAATCCACGGCGAAGAATACGAGTGACCGGCTCGCCACGGTGCTGTCCTACGGCGGGCTGCTGCTGCTCGGCTACCTGGTGTACCGGATCACGGAGGGGTTTCTGGTGCCGCTGGCGTGGTCGGCGGTGCTGGCGATCTTTTTTTATCCGCTGCACGAGCGGCTGGCGAGGCGATTTTCCGCGACCACGGCATCGCTGCTGAGCACGCTGGCGGTGATGTTGTTCCTGGTGGCGCCGTCGCTGGTGGTGCTGACGCTGACGGCGCGGGAAGCGCTCGAAGCCTCGGCGGCGGCGCAGAAACTGTTCCTGGACCCGCAGACGCAGTTACCGGCGCAGGTGATGAGCTGGCTGCGGCACGTGCTGCCGGCCGCGTGGCAGCAGGCGGACCTTTCGGGGCCGCTGCGGCAAACGGCGGAGAAGACGGCGTCGTTTCTGGCCGGGCAACTGGCGGCGCTGGTGCGCAACGTCTTTACCTTCCTATTCAGTTTGTTCCTGCTGCTGTTCGCGCTGTTTTTTCTGTTTCGCGACGGGGAGAGCATCGTGCGCGGGGTGCGCGGCCTGCTGCCCTTTGAGGATGCGCTGCAGGAGAGCGTGATGCGGGAATCGCGCGACCTGATCTTCGCGGGGGTGGCCGTGGGGCTGCTGATTGCCGCGGTGCAGGGCACGCTGGGGGGAATCTCGTTTGCGCTGGTGGGATTCGCGACGCCGGTGTTCTGGGGCGTGCTGCTGACGTTTCTGTCGCTGGTGCCGGTGGTGGGCTCGGCGCTGGTGTGGGTGCCGGCGGCGTTGTGGCTGGGGCTGACGGGGCATTGGGGGAAGGCGCTGGTGGTAGTGGCGATCTGCGGGGGGATCGCCGGGGTGGTGGACAACTTCCTGCGGCCGCTGCTGCTGCGCAACCGCACGCAGCTGAATAGTCTGTTGCTGTTCATCGGGGTGCTGGGCGGGCTGGACGCCTTCGGGATGCTGGGGCTGGTGATCGGTCCGACGATCGTGGCGGCGGCGCTGGGCGTTTTCCGGGGCTACATGCAGCAGCGGGAGGCGGGCGGCGCGTGAGATGGGAACGAGGGCGGGAAAAAGATAACGCGGAGACGCGGAGAGCGCAGAGGAGTGCAGTGCGGAGGGGTCTCTACGGTGAAGTGCAGGAGTGGTATGCTCGCGCCGTGCGCAGGCGTCAAAAAGAGAAAAATCGGAAGGCCTGGACCACGCGCTTCCGATGACCTTCACAGTGCGCTGACGCCGAGAGGATGGGACAAGCCAATGATGAAAACTTCATCTATATGTTTTCTGGTCTTGCTTCTGGCTTTCACTGCTCGCGCGACAGGCCAAGCACCCACAACAGAATCAGTAGAGCGCCGCGCTTTGATTTTCCGGGCTCTTCCAGCAAAACACTTGTTTGCTCGGGGTGAAGATGTGGTTCTTGTCCTTTCAATACGCAACGAGTCGGCAGGTCCTGTATTTGTGAGTCGTTTGCTTCAGGATGAGTTTGTAGATTTCAAGGTATCTGGACCTGATGAAAAAGAAGTGGCCTGGCAAGGCAAGGGCAGAATTGACTCCAAGAGTTACTCTCCTTCGGGTTTCACGGTGCTAAAGCATGGAGAGAAGGTCAGCGCAAGAAGAACCATATCATTGAAAAATGGACAAGGGTTTCTAATTGGCAAATCCGGTCAGTATTCTGTGACAGCGGAATACTCGCTGGAACCGCCAGAATATTTTGCGCCAATCGCGGGCAATGTGAAGATTCCGAATGGATCTTTTAGTTCTGTGAAGACCACTTTCTGCGTAGGTACGTGCGGCTCTGGTTCGCAGAAGTGAAAGCGAAACGCCCACTCGAGCTGGCCCGGCGCATGAGTATGCGGAGAGAATAAGCAACGTTTCGATCTCTTGGACATCGGACGAAGGAAAGAACCCACCCTTTAAAACGAAGGGTGGGGCACCCGCGCAAAGAGTGCGGCACCCAAGTTCGCGTCATTTCGTTAAGGGTGTGCCAGGCGTCACCGATTCTTTTTGCTGCAGAGAGGCCAGATAGTCGCAGAGGTTCTTGATGCGCCGCTGCACGGCAACTTCGTTGTAGTGTTCGAGGTAGCCAAAGATAGGCCCCCACGTGGGCATATCCGGGGAGCCGTGCGCGGCGATGCGGATTCCGAAACGGAGGACGTTGGAGACGTAGTCGTACGGAAACCTGCCGCCATGCCGCTTGGCGAGAGTGGTCAGATCCGGCGGCGGTGTGTTGAGCGCGGGAGTGGCAGGGCCGTGGCCTTTGGCGTCGGCACCGTGACAGGCGGCGCAATATTCTTTGTACATTTGCCTGCCGGATGGCACATAGGTGGGAGGAAGCGGTATCTGATCCTCTTGTCTACTGGTGACCGCAGAGCGGCCGACGGCCGGCTTCTGTTGAGCGCCGGCGGCGCAGGCGACGAGAAGCAAAGCATTCAACAGAATGGTGTGGCGGATGCGCATAATCTCCTCCAGGCACTAGGAGCGGATTGGCAGAGAAGTGTTTTTTTCCGCGGAGCTCGCAACTTGGGAGACTATATCACGTTGCAAGTGAGTGAAGAGAAAGGGCACCCGAGCATCGGAGAACACCAAAATCCCTACCCTCGAAACCCGAGGGAGGGGTACCCTCGTTACAATACGTCGCAGTGAAGTGCAGAAGTGGTATGCTCTCGCCGTGCGCAGGCGTCAAAAAGAGAAAAATCGGAAGGCGTGGGCTACCCGCCTTGGGGACAGCATGAGAGGATTGCGCTGCGGTCTCCTTTTTCTTGCATTTGTCTTTTCCCCGGGGACATTTGCGCGACAGGCTAACCCGGTGGCAGATCCATGTCAGCGCACGTCGATTCCGCTTAGCTTCCCGCTAGGCGTAAATTTGAAGCTTGGGGTTGTCAATCATTTCCTCCAGTTCGTATCTGAGGTCGAAGGTGTCTTGTTTCTGCGAAACGACACCGGGGGCCAAATAAGAGGAATCACAATGCTTGTAATTTACCAGGACGAACAAGGGCACCGGCTCTTTACGATAACCTACCAAGCAAATGTCAAAGGAAATGGCAACTCTCATAGGAACATTCAACCTTTTTATGAAGGCAGGTTCACGAGGCCGGTAGAGCCAGGTGAGGTTTTTAATCTTTTAGGAACAAACCTTCAAATGACGACGAGAATTCCGACGAAAGCTGAGGTGTCGGTGATAGACATCCAGGTCGCCGATATGAATATCACCGTTGGGGGGGTTGGCACTTTCCAGTCAGACCCTATTCTCGAACAAGCACCGGCGGACTACTTCCAGCTAGCAACTTCGCCGGATAGCTTGCCTCACGACACTCTCATGAAACTGAGTATCAGCCCGAGGGGTACTGTCACAAATGTGGATTTTGCTTCGGAAACGGAACCGCGAGACCCGATTCTTACACCTGTGATGAATGAGCTACGGAGATGGCGTTTTTCCCCCGCCATTCGCGATGGCTTTGGTATATCTTCCCACCTGTTCGTGCTTCTTCGCTTTCGCCGAACGGACGAACCTCCCGTGCTTGACTGCTTCATTGGACAGGGGGATAAGTATCCGACTACCTTCGTTATTGTGACGCTTGAGCCGGTCCCGAGTCTGAAGGGACGCTGGAGATTTTTCTACGACAAATACCAAGTGAATGGATGGAAGGGCCCGTTCTTGGGCCAACAGATGTTCGAGAGTACTCCGTGGACCTCCAAACCTGAGTAAGTACGTAATCCGTGTGGAGCGTAGTGCACCCCGCTAATTTAGACAATGAGAACCTCGTTTTTCGGTACAGATGTGAAAGCCAAGAACGCCTCCGCTCTTATCGAGGGGCACCCCGACCTTGCTTGATCACTAGGTCTGGGGCACCCACGCACGCTTGTTTCATTCCGCGGCACAGGGGGCGGCGGGGAAGTGCGGAAGTGGTATGCTCGCGCGAGCGCAGGGGTAAAAACGGAGGCGGAAGGGGCGGGCCAGCCGGCATATGAGCAAAGCACTGCTGCCGATACAGGAAATTGCGCGCAAGCTGGGGATTTCGGACGCTTACTTTGAACCGATCGGGCATTACGGGGCGAAACTCAAGCTGGAGCTGCTCAGCGATGCGGCGTTTCCGCGGCGCGGGAAGCTGATCCTGGTGACGGCGACGACGCCGACGGCTTCGGGGGAAGGGAAGACGGTCACTTCGATCGGGCTAACACAGGGGCTGGAGAGAATCGGGAAGAAGGCGGTGATCACCTCGCGCGAGCCGTCGCTGGGGCCCATCTTCGGGATGAAGGGGGGAGCGGCGGGCGGAGGGATGTCGCAGATCGAACCCAACCAGAAGATCAATCTGCACTTTCACGGCGATTTCCACGCGGTCACCACGGCGCACAATCTGCTCGCCGCGCTCCTTGATGCGCATCTCTACCACGGCAACGAACTGGGGCTGGACCCCGAGCAGATCAGCTGGCCGCGCACGCTGGACATGAACGACCGCGCGCTGCGGCACATCGCCGTGAGCGTGGGCGGGAAAAGGGAAGGCGCGGGGCGGCACACCGGATTTGTGATCGCGGCGGCCTCCGAAGTGATGGCGATCCTGGCGCTGGCCAAGAGCCGCGAAGATCTGCGGCGGCGGCTGGAGGCGATCGTCGTAGGGGTTTCGCGTGCGGGGAAGCGGGTGAGCGCGCGGGATCTGGGCGCGACCGGGGCCATGCTGGCGCTGCTCAACGACGCGCTGCTGCCGAATCTGGTGCAGACCAGCGAAGGGACGCCGGCGATGGTACATGCCGGACCCTTTGGAAACATCGCGCATGGCACGAGCAGCGTGCTTGCGCATGAGATGGGGCTGCGCCTGGCGGATTATGTGGTGAATGAAGCGGGATTTGCGGCGGATCTGGGGGCGGAAAAGTACGTGGACATCGTGATGCGCGCGTCGGGGATCGCGCCGGCGGTGGCGGTGCTGGTGACTTCGGTGCAGAGCCTGCGGCTGCAGGGCGAAGGAGATCTGGAGCGGGGCTTCGCCAACTTGGCCAAACACGTGGAAATTCTGCGCCGCCTGGGGCTGCCCATCGTCGCGGCCATCAATCACTTTCCGAAGGACACGCCGGCGGAGCTGGAGCGCATCGCCGGGTATTGCGGGGAGTTGGGAGTGGCCAGCGCGAGGAGCGAGGCGTTCGCCAAGGGCGGGTTGGGCGCAGTGGATTTGGCCGAGAAGGTCGTGGAGACAATCGCCAAGAACCCCAACGTAACACCGCGGCCCATCTATGCGCTCGAAGAGAGGCTCACGGAGAAGATTCAGAAAGTGGCGCAGGAGGTTTATGGGGCCAGCGGGGTGTCCTACAGCGAGGAAGCCGAGAGGAAGCTGCGGCAGTTCAGCGAGTGGGGCTGCGCGGGGCTGCCCATCTGTATAGCCAAGACGCAGTACTCGATCTCCGATAACCCGAAGCTTCCCGGAGCGCCGCGGGATTGGACGCTGCACGTCACCGACGCCTCGCTCTCGGCTGGGGCGGGGTTCGTGGTGGTGCTGGCCGGGAACATCATGCTCATGCCGGGGCTGGGGAAGGTTTCGCGGGCCGCGCAGATCGACGTGTCGTCTGCGGGAGAGATCCTGGGGGTGTGAGGGAGTGCGCAGGGCCACAGGCGGAAGACAAGATGCCGGGCTGAAGCCCGGCGCTACAAAATCCGGACAGAAACGCGCCGGGAGCATCCACGGCGGGTCCGGCTTGTGCTAGAGTAACGCGCTCGGATGAATTCCATGGGCAACAAACCAGCATCGATACCCGGGGGGCTGCCAGCGGAGAAGTTGCGCTGGCGGTGCGATCCGGCGCGGCTGCCGTTTGAGACGACGGCGCAGGCGGAGCTGCGCGAAGGATTCATCGGGCAGGAGCGCGCGCTGCGGGCGCTGAAGATGGGCGTGGAGCTGACGGCGCCGGGCTACAACGTGTTCGTGTGCGGGCTGGCGGGAACGAGCCGCGGAGGCACGATCGCGCGGATGATCCGGGAGGTGCACCCGGAAAGCAAACCCTCGCTGGACCGCTGCTACGTGAACAACTTCAAGAGCGCGGACCGGCCGCGGCTGCTGTCGCTGCCGCGCGGGCAGGCCAATTCCTTCAAGAAGGACATGCAGGCGGGGGTGGATTTTCTGCGGCGGCGGATACCGCAGGTGTTCGAGGGGGAGCCGTTCCAGAGGCAGAAGGCGCGCATTGTGGAGCGGTTTACGGTGCGCGAGAAAGATTTGATGGACGACTTCACGCGGCGCATCGCGCGGGAGCAGTTCGCGCTGGGGCACATGCAGGTGGGGGCGGTGGCGCTGCCGGAGATTTTCCCGGTGCTGGACGGGCAGATGGTGCCCATCGAGGACATCGCCAAGATGGTGCACGAGGGCAAGCTGGAGGCGGGAGCGGCGGAAGGAATCGAGCGGAAGTACGAGCAATTCCGGCAGGAATTCACGGTGGTGTACCGGAAGACGCTGACGCTTTCGCGGGAGCTGGCCAGCGAGCTGAGCTACCTGGAGCAGGAAGCGGCGTCGGTGCTGCTGGACGGGTTCATCGAGGAGTTGAAGGAGAAATATCCGGGCGACGGGGTGATTGATTACCTGGAAGAGGTGCGGCACCACCTGCTGGACAATCTGGAGCCGTTCAAAGAACGCGAGGGCGAGCAGGAGGAGAGCGGGGAGGCGGTGGAAGGGCTGTTGAAGCCGGCGGGGCCGGAGCGCGATCCCTTCCGGATGTACGGCGTGAACGTGATCCTGGCGCACAACGACGAGAAAGAATCGCCGGTGATCTTCGAGACCATGCCGACGTACGCGAACCTGTTCGGGACGATCCAGCGGGCCTATGACGCGCGCGGGGGGTGGAGCAGCGACTTCATGGACCTGCGGGCTGGATCGCTGCTGCGGGCGGACGGCGGCTTCCTGATCATGTACGCGGTGGAAGCGCTGTCGGAGACCGGGGTGTGGCGGGCGCTGAAGCGCACGCTGAACCACAACCGGCTGGAGATTCAGCCGCTGGAGATGTTCTTTCCGTTCGGGGGAAGCGCGCTGAAGCCGGAGCCGGTGGACCTGAACGTGAAGGTGATCCTCATCGGGGACCGGCAGATGTACGAGCTGCTCTACGAGTACGAGGAAGATTTCCAGAAGATTTTCAAGGTGCGCGTGGAATTCGACGAAGAGATGCGCATGAGCGACGGGGTGATCGCGGAATACGCGGGGCGGCTGCGGGCGCTGTGCGAGCAGGAAGGGCTGCTGCCATTCGATCGCGGGGCGTTCGCGGCGATGCTGGAATACGGGGTGCGGCGGGCGGGGCGGCGCAACAAGGTGACCGCGCGGTTTATAGACATTGCGGACCTGGCGCGGGAGGCGTCGTACGCGGCGCGGGGCGCGAGCGCGGCGCAGGTGCGCGCGGATCACGTGCGCAGCGCGCTGGATCTGAAGGTGGAGCGGCACAACCTGATCGAGACGCGCATCCGGGAGATGATCGACGAAGGCACGCTGCTGATCGATGTGGCGGGAGCGCGCAGCGGGCAGGTGAACGGGCTGAGCGTGCTGGAGATCGGCGGGTATTCGTTTGGCAAGCCGGTGCGCATTACGGCGTCGGCGGCGATGGGCAAGGCCGGGCTGATCAACATCGAGCGCGAAGCCAATTTGAGCGGGCGCTTCCACGACAAGGGCATGCAAATCATCTCCGGGTACATCCGCAGCCGGTTCGCGCAGGACAAGCCGCTTTCGCTGGCGGCGAGCATCTGTTTCGAGCAGTCGTATGCGGGGGTGGACGGGGACAGCGCCAGCATCACGGAGATCTACGCGCTGCTCTCGGCGCTTTCCGAGCTGCCGCTGCGCCAGGACATGGCGGTGACCGGGTCGGTGAACCAGCAGGGCGACGTGCAGGCCATCGGCGGGGTGAACGAAAAGATCGAAGGGTTTTACGACGTGTGCCGGATCAAGGGGCTGACGGGGACGCAGGGCGTGATCATACCGGCGGAGAACGTGGAAGACCTGATGCTGCGCGAGGATTTGCTGGAGGCTGTGGGCGCCGGAAAATTCCACATCTATCCGGTGGCCAAGGTGGAAGAGGGGCTGGAGATTTTGTCAGGCGTGGCGGCGGGAAAACTGGGAAGCGACGGCAAGTACGAAGCGGGCACGGTGTTTGCGCTGGCAGACGAGCGGCTGACGAAGATGGCGCAAACGCTGAAAGAGTTTGAGTAGAAGCCTCCGAAGTTCCGCGGTGCAAGCACACAACCAGGAAGCAGGGCAGCGCGGGGAGAGGTGTGGCTAGCGGGGGGCGAGGTAGGCGCGGCGGTGGTCAATGCGGTAGGCGGGGCGGGAGGCAGGAGCGGGCGTGGCGGCGGGTGTAGCCGGCGATGCGGATGGGGGGCCGATGCGGACTTCGAGGGAGTGGACCTGGCCATCGCGGGCGGGCGGGGCAAAGCCGAGGCTGTATTCGTGGCGGACGAGCTGGGCGATCTGAGCGTAGACAGCGGGGTATTCGCGGGGGCTTGCGGGGAAGAAGACGCGGCCGCCGGTGGCGGCGGTGATGGCGGAGAGGCGGGCATCGGCTTCGGCGAAGCCCTGTGCCGCGGCGGCCTTTTCCGGCGAGACGGCATCCGGCGAAGGATTTTTCTTGTCCTGCTTGCGGCGCTTGCCGGGTTTGCCGGAGGGAGGAGGGGCGCGCAATTCGCCGCCGAGAGAGACGGCGAAGATGCGCACATCTCCGGTGAGCAGGCGCGCGGGAAGAGCGTCCCAGGCGGGCTGCGGGGAAGTGTCCACGCCGGTGGAGAGCAGGACGATGGTTTTCTTGCCGGGCACGGAGGCCAGGCTGTCGTAGAGGGCGACGAGGCTGGAGGCGAGATTGAGCTGGCCGAAGCCGAGATTGAAGCGCAAGCCGGCAAGGGCCGCAGCGGCGGTGCGCAGGTCGGCGGTGAAGTCGAGTACGGGTGAGGGGCGGTCGGCGTAGCTCACGATGGCGATGCGGTCGCCGGGGGCGAGACCGTCGAGCAGGGAAGAGGCGGCGCGCACATGGCTGCCCTCGAGGAGATAGACGGCGGGGCCGCTCTCGAGGAGCAGCACGACCTGCGCGGGGTCATCCATGGCGGCAAAGTTGGTGAGGGGCTGCTCGACACCGTCATCGAAAACATGGAAGTCCTCCTGGCGCAGGCCTTCGACGAATTTGCCCTGGGCATCGGTGACAATCACTGCGACATTGACGCGATTTACCTCGACGCGGATGGAAGGCGGGGGTTGCGGAGAAGGCTGCTGGGCGGAGGAGAAGGGAGCCGCAGCCAGCAGGAGAGTTGCGAGAAGAACGAGCGGCGCAGCGGGGCGGAGGAGTCGCATGGTCGAATCCTAGCCCCGTGCCGGAAAAGACGAAAGCCCTGTCCGGCCTGAAATTTCCAGGAGCGGGACAGGGCTTTCGCCGCAATGGAGCGATGTGCGCCGGCGGCCGGAATCAGGAAGCCGGTTTGGGCGCGGGTGCTGCTGCCGGAGCCGCGGGTGCCGCCGGAGCAGCAGGCGCAGCTTCCTTGGGTGTCGCGAGATAGCCCGAGGCCGAGTTCTTGCCCACTTCGAAGACGACGATTTCGTAGGGCATGGTGCGCCCGGCGCCCTTGGTGTAGAACTGGACGGGCTCGCCAACGGTGCGGTCCTTCTT
Organism: Terriglobia bacterium; assembly: GCA_020072785.1. Classification (NCBI taxonomy): domain Bacteria; kingdom Pseudomonadati; phylum Acidobacteriota; class Terriglobia; species Terriglobia bacterium. Next base: position 163,480 of record JAIQGG010000004.1, read on the forward strand.
CTCGATGGACTTGTCATCGGCGAAGACGGTCATGGTGTAGCGGCCCTTCTTGGTGTCCACCTTTTGCAGGGAAAGCTGCACGGGGCCGACGCGTTCGGCGTGTTTGGACTTCTGGACGGTGAATTCGAAGTAGTTGCGATCGCCGCGGCGCTTGAGGTCTTCGAGATCGTCGCGGTTGCGGGCGATGAGGCCGCTCATCACGCCCATGTCGCCGAGGGCGCGCTCGAGCTTGGTCTTGGTGGCTTCCAGGTCGGTGCGCGTCGCTTCGATGTCCTTTTTGGCGCCGCCGACTTCCGTGGCCACCGCTCCGATTTTTTCTTCGCTCTCCTGCTTGACCTGGCCGAGTTGGGAGGTCAGGCGCTGATCGGAGGCTTTCTGCTCCTTGCGAATGGCTTCGGCGCGGCTCTTGGCCTCGGCCAGTTCCGCCTGGGTCATGCCGAGTTTCTGCTCGGTGACTTCCATGTGGCCCTTGATCTCGGCGAGGCGGGAATTAGCCTGATCAAGCTGGGCGGAGAAAATTTTGTTCTGATCCTGGGCTTTGGCGAGGTCCTGTGCCACTTTGGTATGTGCCAAGTGTCCGATGACGGCCACGGCAGCGAGTCCAAGAAAAAGAACAATGAACAGCAAGGAAATCCACCGCGGGGTGCCGGCGGCCTCGTAGTGACGAGACTCTTCCGCATTCGGCACATTCGGCGATGTACTCATTTTGCCTCCTCAGTCAACGGGCTGGTGTGGGTTGCCCGGAATGCCCCCGATTATCCCTAGGGATGGCAAACCTGTCCACTATTGTTCAGCGGGGGTTTCTTTCCCGGCGCGGGGAGAGGCGGGGCCAGCGCGCCAGGACGGTGGTGGTGAGACCGCCGCGGGGAGTAAATTCGCCGCGGACGACGCACCACTCGGGGTGGATGGCGGCGACGATGTCGCGAAGCATGCGATTGACGGCGTTTTCGTAGAAAATGCCCAGATTCCGGTAGGCGAGGAGATACATTTTGAGAGCTTTGAGCTCCAGGCAGGCTTTGCGGGGCATGTACTGGATGGTGATGGCGCCGTAGTCGGGGAGGCCCGTTTTGGGGCAGACGGAAGTGTATTCGGGAAAGCGCGTGGTGATGACATAGCCGGGAAACTGATTGGGCCAGGTGTCGAGTTTGGGGAGCTTGGTGTGGATGCCGGACCGCGCGTGGTCTGCAGTATAAGCCGTCATGATGGCTCCTATGTCGTTCCGCATTGTACCCTTTCTGCGGGAAGCAAGCTTGTGCCCGAGGTGCTCGTGCTACTCTATGCGGTAATGGCGTGTCCCAGGAGAGAACCGTTGACCGCTTTGCGGTCACACGCAAAGCTGACCGCTTTGCGGTCACAGACAAAAAGGATACACGAGTGAACTGTCCGGTCTGCAAACATCCGGAATGCCGGCGCTCGCGGCGGCATTCCTATAAGGATCACGCACTGGGCATGGCCGGGCTGCTGCCCTGGCGGTGCGCCGGGTGCGAGTTGCGGTTTTATGCGATGGCCGTGCCCCTGAGCCAGTTTTTTTACGCGCACTGCGGGCAATGCGGAAGTCTCGGGTTGCGGGGGGTTCCGCGAGAGAGCGTGGTGGGACTCTGGTCCTTTGTGGGACGGGCCTTGCGTTTACCTGCCTTGCGGTGCGATCCCTGCCGGAACAATTTCTTTACGATTCGGCCGTTGCGGCAGCCGGAATCGAGGAGCATGACGACTGCGGAGCGCTAAAGGTGCAGGGGATGGCGAGCCGCGAGCTTCCTGCGGTAGGGAAGAGATTGCCATCGCTGAGATTGAAAGCGTGGTAGCGGTACGGGGAATCGAACCCCGGTTTTCAGGTTGAGAACCTGACGTCCTAACCCCTAGACGATACCGCCGAAGGCAAACCGAACAAGCAACGATGACGAGCAAAATCGCTCATGCATATTTTGGCACGGACGATCCTCACTGATCAAGCCGCAGGGTGCACTCCAGCGTTCCGCGAGTGCGAAGTCCGCAAAGGATAGCACCAAGACAGACCTGCAAGAATTTTTGTGCCGGAAGCATCCGGACGGATTGCCCCCGCAGCTCTGTACCGAGTGGGAACGATCTGTCCCGAAAGGCTGGTGGACAGCGGTCTCATTTTTCGCAGGTGGCGGGTTCGGCGGCGGAGGAAATACTGTGGGAAATGCAGTGCTGGAAATGGCGCTGCGTCGGCGGGAGCATGGGACGCTGCCGGAAACGTGGGGGCGGAGGGAGGACGGAGAGTTTGGGGGCAGTTTCTTGCAGCAGCGGGATTAACTGATTTTAAGGTCTTTAGAGTAACATGGGGCCTTTGGAGAGAGTCCTGGCAGGGGCCGGAAGTTGCGGAGCGTTGGGCAATCTCACAAGCCCTGTGTGACGTAGGTCACAGCAATGATGTGCGGCGCTGCGTAGGCTGGGCGAAATCGGGAGAGTGTGCATGGACATCCAGGCGATCGACTTTATGTATTACGTGGCCACCCAGGAGTTCATGGAGCGCTGGGACAAGGCCAAAGAAGGCGAACTACTGTGCCGGATGGAACGCGCCATAGGCGGGCTGCCGCGCTATGAGTCCATCGAGGCCATGCTGGCGAAGATGGACGCCGCGGGTGTGGAAAAGGTTTTCATTACCCAGTGCAAGATGTGGTCGTACTGGCGCAAGTGGATGTATATGGATACGCAGCTCGAGGACGTGCTGCAATACACGGAAAAATATCCCAACCGCTTCGTGGGCCTTGCCGGGTATAACCCCTTCCGCATCAAGGACAGCCTGCGGGAAATCGAAACCGCGGTGACCAAGCACAACTTCAAAGGCGTGTACGTACACATCTACGGGTTCGACATCGGGCTGGACGACAAGAAGATGTATCCGCTGTATGCCAAGTGCGAAGAGTTGGGCGTGCCGGTATCGCTGCAGGTGGGGCACGTGCTGGAAGCCATGCCCAGCGAAGGCGGACGGCCCATGCATCTGGATCGCGTGGCGTGCGACTTTCCGCAATTGAAGCTGATCGGGGCGCATACCGGCTGGCCATGGGTGGATGAGCTGGTTTCGGTCTGCTATAAGTGGGATAACATCTGGCTGGGGGTGGACGCCTGGATGCCCAAGTACCTTCCGCCGCAGGTGCTGCAGTTCATCAACAGCCGCATGGGAAGAGACCGCTGCTTGTGGGGTACGAATGGCCTGCCGTGGAAAGAGAACCTGGAACAGCTGGAGCAACTGGGCTTGAAGGAAGAGACGAAGCAGAAGCTGTTGCGGGGTAATGCGGTGGAGCTATTCGGGCTGGAGGAAAAGACGCCGGCCGCAAAAGTAGCCGCCGCGCCCGCGGCCAAGATGCATCTTGTGGAAGGCCACCTACACTGATGACTGCGGGGAGCGTACAGGGCAAGGCCGTGGTGATCACCGGGGGGGCCCGGGGGATCGGGCGGGCGCTGGCACAGGCCTTTGCGGAGGCCGGTGCGGATATTCTTATCGGTGATTTGCGCGCGGAGGAAGCGGAAGCCACGGCTGGGGAAATTGCGCGGGCGACGGGACGGAAAGTGTTCGCAGCGGGCGCGGACGTGACGCGGCTGGAGGATGCCCAGAAACTGCGGGATGCGGGGATCGTACAGCTGGGGCGGATCGATGTGCTGGTGAACTGCGCAGGGTGGGACCGGCTGATGCCGTTTCTGAAGACCACTCCGGAGCTGTGGGACCGCATCATCGGGATTAACTATCGCGGAGTAATTCACACCTGTTATGCTGTGTTGCCGCACATGAAAGAGCGCAAGCAGGGATGCATCGTGAACATCAGTTCGGATTCGGCGCGGGTGGGATCGATGGGCGAAGCGGTGTATGCCGGGGCCAAGGCTGCGGTGGTGGCGTTTTCGAAAACGCTGGCGCGGGAACACGCGCGGGACAATATCCGGGTGAACGTGATCTGTCCGGGGCTGGTGGATACGCCGCTGCTGGCGGAGATCCAGAAGGAAGAGTTTGGCGGGAAAGTGATCGGGGCGGTGATCGGAGCCATCCCGTTGAAGCGGCTGGGGCGCGCGGAAGAGATCGCGCCGCTGGCGGTGTTCCTGGCGTCGGATGCGGCCGGGTACATCACGGGGCAAGTCACGAGCGTGGATGGCGGATTGACGATGGTGGGGTAGGGAAGAGGCAGGAGGAAGAGGATGACGGAAACGTTGGCCTTCAATTTTGAACGAACGTTCGACCAATGCATGGCGCTGGTCAGCGACCTGACCTTCCCCACGGTGGCCGCCTGGAAGCAGGAGCATCCCGGCGGGCGGGTGATCGGCTATTTTCCAGTGTACGCGCCGAGCGAAATCATTCATGCCGGAGGGATGCTTCCGGTGGCGCTGCACGGCGCCGGGGATGGGCTGGAGCTACAGCACGCCGACGCGCGCTTTGGCTCGTTCATCTGCTCGATCGTAAAGAGCACGCTGGAACTGGCCATGACCGACCGGCTGGCGCTGATGGACGGGCTGCTGTTTTCAACCATCTGCGATTCGGCGCGCAATCTGGCCTTCGTCATCAAGCGCAACCAGCCGGGCAAGTACGTGGACTTTCTGCACCTGCCACACAATCCCAACGGAACGGCCAGCCACGATTTTCTGGCCAGTGAATACCGGCGGCTGATCGGGCATCTCCAGGAGCTGACCGGAAAAACGATCAGCGACGAAGCGCTGCGCAACTCCATCGCGGTGTTCAATGAGAACCGCAATCTGCTGCGCCGGCTGTACGATTTTCGCAGGGAGTATCCCGAGCGGTTGCGGACCTGGGAGCTGTACGTCCTGATGCGCGCGGGAAATTTCGTACCGGTGGAGACGCACAACGAATGGCTACGCGGAGTGCTGGAGGAGCTGCCGGGGCGGACGGGCAAGCGGCGCGACGCCATCCGCGTGGTGGTCGAAGGCTCGTTCTGCGAGCAGCCGCCGCTGGACCTCATCCGGGTGATGGAAGAAGCGGGCTGCACGATCGCGGACGACGATTTTATCCTCGGGCGGCGCTGGTTCAACTCGGATATACCCGTGGAGGGGGATCCGCTGATGAATCTGGCGGAGAGCTATCAGGACCGCTCGGTGTATTCCTCGGTGCGGCATGACAACCGGAATCCGCGCCAGAAGCAGCTGGTCGAGAAAGTGAAGCATGCGAAAGCCCAGGCGGTGGTTTTTCTGACCGCGAAATTCTGCGAGCCGGCCTGTTTCGATTACGTGCTGTTCAAGCGCGAGCTGGAAGCGGCGAAGATTCCGCATCTGCCGCTGGAATTCGAGGAAAAGGCCTACACGTTCGACCGCTTCCGGATGGAAGTGGAAACCTTTGTGGAATCCCTGCTCTTTGAGTGAGCGGGGAGTGAGGGAGTCATGTCCAACACCGAAAAGACCGATTATCGCGGGCAGATTCACCAGTTGCAGAAGGAGATGATGGTCGAGTGGTACCAGAAGCTCGACGAATCGGCGACGACGGGGAAGCCGCCGGCGGTGTCGCTGATGATTTCCGGCAACTGCGTCGAGTTGCTGGAGGCGTTCGACTTGCTGCCGCTGTATCCGGAGGTGAACGCGCTGCAGCTGGCCATCCGGCGGCAGTCGCTCGAACCGATTCTGGTGGCGGAGGAGATGGGTTACGCCACCGACAACTGCGCCTACGTGAAGGCGGATATCGGGGCCATGGTGAAGGGAATCACGCCCGCCGGAGGGAAGCTTCCGGTGGCCGCGCTGGCGCTGTGCAATTTCGTGGGATGCAACGTCTATACGAAGTGGTTCGAGCACATCGCGGAGTTTCAGAAGTCGCCGCTGTTCATGCTGGACGTGCCGTTTCTGCGCACCGATTCGCCGAGCAAGGAGGACATTGCCTACGTGGTGCGGCAGCTGCACGATCTGGTGAAGCAGCTGGAGCAGATCAGCGGGAAGAAATTCGACATGGACCGGTTCCGGGAGGCGGTGCGGAATTCGGCGCGGGTGGAGGAGTTGTGGTCGCGCATCAAGCATCTCTCGAGGAAAAAACCGTCTCCCTATGATGCGTATTTCGACGCCATCTCGCTGATGGGGCCGCTGTATGTGTATCGCGCGAATCCGCGCGGGGTGCACTTTTTCGAGGTGGCGCTGAAAGAATACGAGGGGATGGTGGAGCGCGGCGAAGGGCCGTTCGAAAAGGAGAAATTCCGGGTGGTGCTGGAAGGGCCGCCGCCGTATCCGTTCTTCCGCACGTTCCGGGACATGTTCGCGAAGTGGGGAGCGTGCGCGGTGGCTTCGACATATTCGACGGTGGGCGGGCTGTGGGAGTTCGGTTTCCGGCACGATCCCGCGGAGCCGTTCGAGGCGATCGCGCTGCACATGATCGAAAACAACGTAACCAATCGCAACTACCTGCAGCGCTACGACCAGATCCGGCGGTATGTGGAGGAGTGGAACGCGGACGGGCTGATCATCCACTTCGTGAAGAGCTGCCGGCTGTTTTCTGCGGGGCAGGGAGACATGCGCGATTACTTCACGAAGGAGCTGGGGATCCCGACGCTGTATCTCGAGTCGGACATCGAGGACCCGCGCTACTTCTCCGAGGCGCAGATCAAGAACCGCATGGACGCGTTTTTCGAATCGCTGGGGCATGCCCCGGCGCGCACGGTGGCGCAACTGGGTGCGGGAAGGGCGGGCTCGGGCATTCCCATGGTTCCCACCCAGAGTCCGAAGTTGAAGGTCTTGAATTGAGGAGCGAGGTGAAGACGATGCGCTATGCAGCGGGAGTGGACGTCGGATCGACGCAGACCAAGGCGGTCATCCTGCAGGACGACGGGAACGAGAAGAAGATGATCGCCACGGCGCTGGTGGATACCGGCGCGAACGTGCAGAAGGCCGGGGGCAACGGCTTTCAGGCGGCGTGCAAGGAGGCCGGGATTGCGCCGGAGCAAGTGGGCTACGTGGTGGGCACGGGCTACGGGCGGTACAAGATTCAGTTCGGCAATACGCAGATGACGGAGATCAGCTGCCACGCGCGCGGCGCACATTTTCTCTTTCCCAACACGCGCACGGTGATCGATATGGGAGGGCAGGACAGCAAGGCCATCAGCATCGGCCCAGAGGGGAACGTGCTGGATTTCGTGATGAACGACAAATGCGCCGCGGGGACCGGGCGGTTCCTGGCCAACGCCGCCGATGTGCTGGCGATGCCGCTCGATGACATGGGGCCGTTTTCGCTCAAGGGAAAGAATCCGGTGAAGATCACGACGGTGTGCACGGTGTTCGTCGAGTCGGACATTCTTTCCTATCTGGCGCAGGGAAAGAAGGCGGAAGACGTGCTGAGCGGTGTGAACCTGGCGATCGCACGGCGGACGGTCTCTCTGGCGCGGCGCGTGCCGGTCGAGCCGGCGATCACCATGACCGGCGGGGTAGCGCGCAACGTGGGGATGGTGAAGGCGCTTGAGGACGTGCTGGGAGTGAAACTGCAGATCAGCCCGCTGGCGCATTTTGCGGGAGCGATTGGCGCAGCTTTGTATGCTCTGGAAAAAATGGATCAGGATTCCCAACCGGGAGTCCAGGATGGTGCGCATGTTGCGAATCGCGGGAATTGACGTCGGCACGGGATTTACCAAGGCGGTGGTGATCGGAGTGGCTTCGGCGGACGGGCAAACGCCCGCGGCGGAGGGCGCGCCTGAAATTCTGGGGCGTGCATCGCTGCGCACGGGAGTGGAGATGGAGAAGGCGGCGCGCGAAGCGCTGGCCGCGGCGCTGGAAGCGGCCGGGCAGCGGGATGCGGAGGTGCGCTACGTAGCCGCGACGGGCTTCGGGCGGCATGCCGTCTCTTTCCGCGACATCCAGATCACGGAAATCACCAGCAGCGCGCGCGGCGCGCGGTTCCTCTATCCGCATGCCACCTGCGTGCTGGACATCGGCAGCCAAACCACGCGGGCGATCACGCTGACGGAGACCGGGCGGGTCAACCAGTTCAAGTCCAATGACAAGTGCGCGGCCGGATCGGGGAGCTTCATCGCGCGGGCCACCAAGTATCTGGAAATTCCGCTGGAGCAGGCCGGAGAAAAAGCGCTCGACGCGGACAAGCCGCAGGCCATCAGCAGCATCTGCGCGGTGCTGGCGGAGAGCGAAATCATCAACCACGTTAGCGCCGGGGTGAGCCTGGAGAACATTCTGGCGGGGATCTACGAATCGCTGGCCGACCGCGCCGGGATGCTGCTGAAGCGCACCGGGATGGGCAAGGACCTGGTGTTCATCGGCGGGGTGGCGCGGCAGCGCGGCATGCTGCGGGCGCTCGAGAACCGGCTGAAGGTGACAGTGCACGTTCCCGAGAACGCCGAATACGTGTGCGCGCTGGGAGCGGCGCTGCTGGGACTGCAGCGGCTGCGGGCCACGGAGAATGCGCGGCGCACGGAAACGGCGGGCAATTCCGCCACGGTCGCCGCCTAAGGCGGCCACCGGGCCATCGCGGCACGGCGCGGGGGAAGGGGGCTTCCTCCTGCGGAGCACGCGCGCAGTTCCAGATGTCGGCTATAATTCCCGCCTGTGACCCCCGTTCTCGATTCCATCCGCGTAGTAGAAATGACCGAGGCCATGGCCGGGCCGTATTGCGCCATGTTGCTGGGCGATTTTGGCGCGGACGTGATCAAGGTGGAGCGGCCGGGCGTGGGCGACCAGGCGCGCGGGTGGGGCCCGCCGTTTGTGGGCAGCGAATCGGCGTACTTCCTGGCCGCCAATCGCAACAAGAGATCGCTGACGCTGAACTACGATCAGCCGCGCGGCGCGGAGATGCTGCAGCGGCTGTTGGCGACGGCGGACGTGTTTGTGGTGAACCAGCCGGTGCTGGCGTCGCTCGAGAAGCGCGGGATCGATCCGCAAACGCTGTGCGCGAAATATCCGCGGCTCATCTACTGCAGCATTACCGGATACGGATTTACGGGGCCGAAAGCGGGGATGCCGGGGTACGACATCCTGGCGCAGGCCGAAGCGGGAGTGATGAGCTTTACCGGGGAGCCGGAAGGCAGCCCGATGCGCTATCCAATCGCCATCGCGGACATGACCTGCGGGATGTACGCGGTGATGGGGATACTGGGAGCGCTGTTCGCGCGGGAGAGAAGCGGGCAGGGGCAGTTCCTGGAGGTGGCGCTGTTCGATGCGCAACTGACGTGGCTGGCCAACGCGGGCAGCAGCTACCTGAATGCGGGGGAATTGCCGCGGCGCTGGGGAAACGCGCACCCGAACATCGTGCCGTACCAGGTGTTCCGCGGAAGCGACGCGCGGCACTTCGTGGTGGGCGTGGGGACGCAGGAGCAGTGGAAACGGCTGCTCCCGATGATGGGATTGGAAGAAGAGCTGGGGAGCGACGCGCGATTTGCGAGCAACGCGCTGCGCATTGCGAACCGCACGGAGCTGATCGAGAAGCTGCAGAAGCGCTTTGCGCAGGAGCCGGCGGGCTTCTGGCGGGAGAGACTGGCGGCGGCGGACATCCCAGCGGCGGCGATCCACACGGTGGGCGAAGCGCTGGAGGATGCGCAGACGCTGGCGCGCGGGCTGATCGTGCAACTGGAGCATCCGGCGCTGGGGCCGGTGAAGAGCATCGCCAATCCGGTGAACTTTGCGAATACGCCGGTGAGCTACCGGCTTCCGCCGCCGCTGCTGGGGGAACATACCCGGGAGGTGCTGCAGAGCCTGGGGTACAGCGCGGACGAGATGCGGGCCGGGGAGCGCGAAGGGGCGCTCTGAAGCCGGGTGGGGCGCCGCAAGATTCTGTTTGATTTCTCAAATAATTGATTTAATTTCGCCCATTCTACTCTCCGGCGCAGCGGGTCTACGTGTGGATGGGCGAGCGAAACGTACGGAAGTAAGCCGGTTGCCTGCCTTGCGTTTGTCTACCTAAAGAGAAGCGGCCGCCGCGAAATTTCCGCGGGCGGCCGCCTCCTCGGGTGGAACCCGTTGTGCTTTCTGCCGCGCTTACGCCACGGTTACATCCGGGCTCAGATAGACGTCCTGAATCGCGTTGAGCAGGGAGACGCCTTCCTTCATGGGGCGCTGGAAGGCCTTGCGGCCGGAGATAAGGCCCATGCCGCCGGCGCGCTTGTTGATGACCGCGGTGAGCACGGCTTCGGCGAAGTCGTTGGCGCCGGAAGCGCCGCCGCTGTTGATGAGCCCGGCGCGGCCCATGTAGCAGTTGGCCACCTGGTAGCGGCAGAGGTCGATGGGATGGTCGCTCGACAAGTCGGTGTAGATGCGCTTGTCGAACTTGCCGTAGCTGGAGCCTTCGGCATTGAGGGCCTGGAAGCCGCCGTTATTTTCCGGGAGCTTCTGCTTGATGATGTCGGCCTCGATGGTGACGCCGAGGTGGTTGGCTTGGCCGGTGAGGTCGGCGGAGACGTGGTAGTCCTTGTCCTTCTTGAAAGCGCTGTTGCGCAGGTAGCACCACAGGACGGTGGCCATGCCCAGTTCGTGGGCGTGGGCGAAGGCCTGGCTGACTTCGACGATCTGCCGGGCGCTTTCCGGGGAGCCGTAGTAGATGGTGGCGCCGACGGCAGCGGCGCCCAGGTCGTGGGCCTGCTTGACGGTGCCGAACATGATCTGGTCGAACTTGTTGGGATAGGTGAGCAGCTCGTTGTGGTTGATCTTCACGATGAAGGGAATCTTGTGGGCGTATTTGCGGGCCACGGAGCCGAGTACGCCGAAGGTGGAGGCCACGGCGTTGCAGCCGCCCTCGATGGCCAGCTTGACGATGTTTTCGGAGTCGAAGTAGTCGGGGTTCTTGGCGAAGCTGGCGCCGCCGGAGTGCTCGATGCCCTGGTCCACGGGGAGGATGGAGAGATAGCCGCTGCCGCGCAGCCGCCCGGTGGAGTACATGCGGTGCAGGTTGGCGAGAACGCGGTTGTTGCGGTCCGAGAGCGAGCCCACGCGGTCGATGAAGTCCGGCCCGGGAAGGTTCAGGCGCTCCCTGGCGATTTTCGGCGCTTTGAAGCCGAGCAGGTAGTCCGCCTTATCGCCGAGATACTGGGTGATTTGGCTGTTGCTGAGCGTGGTTGCCATGACTCGTTGTCTCCTAAGATGCGGCGGTGGGAAGAAGGCGGGCCGCCGCTGGGTCCATCATCGCTAGCAATTTACCACTTTTTGGGGGAATGGGCTGCGCGGGAAACGGCTCCGGGGCTACTTGGCCGGATAGGGGTAGCCGCGGGCCAGCACCTGTTCCAAGGCAGCGTCGTAGCCGTAGAGGTCGTCGAAGAAGCGCGCTTCGCCGGTTTCCGTGACGACGGCTGTGGCATAGAAGATGAGCACCGGGATGGGGGTGGCCACGCGCACGTGCTGGTTATCCTTTGCTTGTGTGACCGCGAAGCGGTCAACTCCGCTCTGCATGGCGGCTTCCACCTTCTCCAGGTCCCAGCCGGGATTATGCCGCAGAACCCAGGCGGCGAGCAGCGCGGGATTTTCCACGCGGATGCAGCCGTGGCTGAAGTCGCGGCGCGCTTTGGAGAAAAGCTCCGTTGCCGGCGTGCCATGCAGGTAGACGTCGTAGGAATTGGGGAAGAGAATCTTGACCCCGTCGAGAGCGTTCTTGGGGCCGGGGCGCTGGCGGACCTCGAGCGTGCCGGCCTGCAGCTGGCGCAGGACGTCCGGGGTCAGCTCGCCGGTGACCAGCTCGCCGGCGTGGGTGACGACTTCAAAATCGTTCTTGACGAGGTAGGCGGGATCTTTTTCGAGGGCGGGAAGGATCTCGTCGCGCTGCAGGGAAAGCGGCACATTCCAGTAGGGGCGGAAGACAACCTCACCGATGGAGTCGGCGAAGGCCGGGGTTTCATAGCCGTAGGCCTGGCCCACGACGACGTTCATGGAGAGGGCCACGCCGAGGTTCTCATCGAAGGCGCGCAAGCGATATTCGGGGATATTGACGACGACGGGAGGCTGGGCGAATTCGTGAGGGAGCCAGCGCAGGCGCTCGAGAGTGAGCTGGAACTGGCGGATACGGCGCGCGAGCGGGGTATTGAGTTGGGCCAGGGTGTCCGGGCCGAGGAGGCCGTCGGGCTCCAGGCCATGGCGTTCCTGAAAGCGCTTGACGGCGAGCACCAGCGCGCCGCGGTAGATGCGCGTGCGCGGCGGGACGTGCGCTTCGAGGGGGAGATCGCCGAGCAGGCGCAGGAGCTGGGCCAGGCGCGGGAGGCCGGGATAGCGTGCGCCGGGGCGCACGGCGCGCGGGGGAACGGGCAGGAGTTCGCCGCTATCGTGCCGGGCCAGGGCGAGGTAGTGCTGCAAGGCCTGCTGGATGCGGCGATAGACGGGGAACGGCGGCTCGACGCCGGCGAGGACGGCTTTCACACTGGTAGCGCGCACGACACGCTCGCGGACGAATTCGGAGAGGACGTATTTCTTGTGCTCGATGTCAAAGCCGAAATGGAAATAACGCGGGTTGACCTTGCCGATGTGCAGGTCGGAGATGTAGCGCATGAGGCAGACAGTGACGGCGGCGTCGAAGCGTTCGAGATTGCCGGGGGTGGGCGATTGGCGCAGCTGCTCGATGCGCGCGGCCCAGCGCGGGCCGTCGTAGTCCTCGGTATTCAGCCCTTTGTCATCGGCGGAGCGGAAGACGTCGAAGAGGGCCAGGGCCTGGGGAGTGGGCGCGGCGTTCGCGGACCAGGCGAGGGCGTAATTTGTGGGGAGGTAGAAATCGCGAAGCTCGGAGCGATAGTCGGAGAAATCGGGCCAGCGCAGATCGTCCAGCCGGCCGGTGGCGATGATGGCGCGCAGGGTGGCGCCGGGCCCGGCGAGTTGCGGCGGCGCGGGTTCCTGCCGTGCGGGCGGGGCTGCGCGTAAGGAGACGGGAGCCACAAGCGCCAGGGGGAGCAGGAAGAGCAGCGGCGCCTGCAGGCGATTGCGCATTCGCTGTGGCCGCCTCACGGGTCAGCCGTGCACGGCCGCTTCGAACGATTTGATTCCGGTGGCGGCGTCGCGGCCGAGCTGCACGCGGAGGATGCGGCGTCCGCGCTGCGCCAGGGCCTGGAAATCGCCGAGGGCCTGCGCCTGAATGAGCTGCGCGAAGGTGTAGTCGGTTTCCGGGACGGCCAGCGGCTCGGAGGGCTCGTCAAGAAACTGCACGAAGAGGCCGGTATTGGGGCCGCCCTTGTGCAACTGTCCGGTGGAGTGCAGAAAGCGCGGGCCGTAGCCGAGGGTGGTGGCCAGGCGCGTGGTGTCGCGCAGGGTCTTCTGGAGCGAGGCGAGCGCCACGGTGGTGGCGGCGGTGGGAGCGAGATAGGCTTGCAAGGCGATGTAGTCGCCGGGCTGGGCTGTGCCGAGCCAGTCCGCGACGGCTTTCTGCAGCGCGGCGCGGTCGGAGGCGAGGACCGGCGCGTCTGCGGCGGCGCCCTGCGCCGCGCCGGCCATGGCCTGGCGCGCGAGAGTTTTTGCCAGCTCGACGTCCGGCTGGTCGAAAGGCTGAACACCAAGAGCGGCGCCGGCGGCGGCGACGGCCACTTCCCAGCGGAAAAATTCCTGGCCGAGGTTGCTGTTTTCCCCAGATTCGATGCGGATCACCGGGTGGCCCACGGTCTCGAGGGTCTTCAGGCGGGCCTGCTGGCCGGCATCGGCATCCTGCGCTGCGCGCAGCGAGACGAAGACGCGATCCTGGGCGTATTGTTCCGGAGCGCCGAGGGGTTCGCCGGCGACGGGGATAATGCCTTTACCGTTCTTGCCGGTGCTTTCGGCGATGAGCTGTTCGAGCCAGGCGGGGAGCAGGAACAGCGAGGGCGAAGTGACAAAAGTGACTTTGTCGCGGCCGGCGCGGGCCAGTTCCGCGAGCGCTGCGCCCAGAACCAGACCGGGGTTGCTGGTTGCGGGCACGGTGCCGGCGCAGGCCTGGGCCATGCGGCTGGCCGCCTGCAGGAAGCGCGCGACGTCCACGCCGAGGAGCGCGGCGGGGACCAGGCCGAAGTGGGTCAGCGCGGAATAGCGGCCGCCGACATCCGGGAGAGCTTCGAAGACGCGGCGGAAGTTGCGCGCCGCGGCGTGCTTGCCCAGGACCGTGCCGGGATCGGTGATGGCGACGAAGTGGCTGCCAGGGATTTTGGTTTTCTCGGCGACGCGGGCCCAGAAATAGTTGAGGAAAGAGTTGGGCTCGATGGTCGTGCCGGACTTGCTGGAGACGACGAAAAGCGTGCGTTCGAGGTTCACGCTCTTTTCCACGGCGCGGACGGCGTCGGGATGGGTGCTGTCGAGGACGGTGAGCGCGGGGTAGCCAGCGGTGTGGCCGAAGGTCCTGGAGAAGACTTCCGGAGCTAGGCTGGAGCCGCCCATGCCGAGGAGGACGACGTGCTCGAATCCGGCGGCGCGGACTTCCTGCACGAAAGCGGCGATAGCGGGGACGTGCGCCTGCATGGCGTCGGGCAGCGTGAGCCAACCGAGACGGTTGACGATTTCCGCGGGCTCCTTGGCCCACAGGGTGTGGTCCTTGGCCCAGAGGCGGCGGGCAAAGCCCGTGGCGTCCCAATCGGCGAGGCGCTGGTCGGCGGCGCGCTGCGCGGAGCCGAGGCTTATGCGCAGGGGATTTACGGGGCTATCGAACATCTGCGATCTTTTCGCGCTTGGCTTCGAGGGCCGTGAGGAGCTGTTTGTAGGAGTCTGCGAAAAGGGTGACGCCCTGGCTTTGCAGGGTCTCCGTGATGGCGGCGAGGTCGATGCCGGCTTTGGCCAGCCCGGCGAGAACCTGGCGGGCTTCCGCCAAGCGGCCGGTGAGGGTCAGCTTGACGGCGCCGTGATCGCGGAAGGCCTCGAGTGTGGCGGGGGGCAGGGTGTTGACGGTGTGCGGGCCGATCAACTCGTCCACGTAGAGGACGTCGGAGTAGGCGGGATTCTTGGTGCCGGTGCTGGCCCACAGCGGGCGCTGCACGCGCGCGCCTTTTTCCGCGAGTTTTTGGAAACGGGGGCTTTCGAAAACTTCCTGGAAGCGCTGGTAGACGATGCGGGAGTTGGCGATGGCGGCTTTGCCGCGCAGGGCCAGAGCGTCGGGGGAGCCGTTGCGCTCGAGCTCTTTGTCCACCAGGGTGTCCACGCGGCTGACGAAGAAAGAGGCGACGGAGGCGGCGCCCTGGGGATTCTTGTTTTTCTCGATGCCGCGGATGTAGGCCTGGGCCACGGCTTCATAGTGCGCCAGGGAAAACATCAGGGTGACGTTGACGTTGATGCCCTCGGCGATGAGCGTTTCGACGGCGAAGACGCCTTCCTTGGTGGCGGGCACCTTGATCATGAGGTTGGGGCGGGCGATGGCTTTCCACAGGCGGCGGGCTTCGCTGAGGGTGACCTGGGTGTTGTAGGCCAAGTCCGGGGCCACCTCGAAGCTGACGAAGCCGTCGGCACCGTTGGTGGAGTCGTAGACGGGACGGAGGACGTCGGCGGCCATCTGGATGTCCTCGATGGCCAGGCGCTCGTAGAGGGGAACGGTGTCCATGGCGGGATTGGCGGCCAGGGCCTGGCGCAGGGCTTCGTCGTAGTCGCTGCTGCCGGCGATGGCCTTTTCGAAAATGGTGGGATTGCTGGTCATGCCGCGGAGGCCGGCGTCGACGAGCTGCTGCAGCTCGCCGCTGGTGACCAGGGTGCGGCGGATGAAATCGAGCCAGATGGACTGGCCGAGCTTGTGCAGTTCCTGCAGGGTGTTTCCCGGAGCCATCTTAGTCCCGCCCATATTTGACCTCCAAAGCCTGAACTTTCGCGAGACGCCGCTCGTGGCGCGCTTCGTGGGAAAACTTTGCGCGGACGAAGACGCTGACCAGCTCCTCGGCGAGTTTGGAGCCGATGACGCGCGCGCCGAGGACCAGCACGTTCATGTTGTCGTGCTCCACGCCCTGATGCGCGGAGTAGGTGTCGTGGCACAGGCCGGCGCGGATGCCGGGGAGGATGTTGGCGGCGACGCTGGCGCCGACGCCGCTGCCGCAGATGAGAATGCCGCGGTCGGAGCGGCCTTCGAGGACGGCCTTGCCGATGGCTTCGGCAAAGTCCGGATAGTCGGAGGGCTGGTCGTTGAAGGAGCCGACATCGAGAGTTTCGTGGCCCAGGCCGCGCAGGAATTCGCCGATGGCGTTCTTCAGCGCGAATCCGGCGTGGTCGGAGGCGAGGGCGATTTTCATCTGGTCCTATTTTGCCAGAACTGAGCGGACCGCGGCCATCACGCTCTCGGGCACGAAGCCGAACTTCTTCAGCAGGTCCTTGAGCGGGGCGGAGGCGCCGAAGGCCGTCATGCCGATCGCACGCCCCTTGGCGCCGACGTATTTCTCCCAGCCCTGGGTCACGCCCATTTCGACGGAGACGCGCGCGGTGACGTCCGGGGGGAGGACGGCGTCGCGGTAGGCTTGCGGCTGGCGGTCGAAGAGCTCCCAGGAGGGCATGCTCACCAGACGCACGCGGAGGCCTTCGGCGGAAAGTTTTTCATAGGCCTCGAGGCAGAGGGGCACTTCGCTGCCGGTGGCGATGAGGATGGCTTCGGGCTTGCCGCCTCTGGCTTCGGCGAGAATGTAGGCGCCTTGCGCGACGCCGGAGGCCGGGGCGTAGCGGGTGCGATCCAGGGTGGGGACGGCCTGGCGGGTGAGGATGAGGGCGGCGGGCTCATGGCGCAACTGCAGGATGACGCGCCAGGCTTCGGCGACCTCGTTGGCGTCGCCGGGGCGCAGAACGAGGAGGCCGGGAATGGCGCGCAGCGAGGCGACCTGCTCGATGGGCTGGTGCGTGGGGCCGTCCTCACCGACGGCGATGGAGTCGTGCGTGAAGATGTAGATGACGGGCAGCTCCATGAGGGCGCTGAGGCGGATGGGCGCGCGCATGTAGTCGCTGAAGACGAGGAAGGTGGAGCCGTAGGGGCGAAGTTTGGAAACGGAGAGGCCGTTGGCGATGGCGCCCATGACGTGTTCGCGGATGCCGAAATGCAGATTGCGGCCGCCGCGAGTGGCCGCCTGGAAATGGCCGGCGCCTTCGAAAGTGAGCAGAGTCTTAGTGGAGGGAGCGAGGTCGGCGGAGCCGCCGAGGAGCCAGGGGATATTTTTGGCGACGGCGTTGAGCACTTTTCCGGAGGAGTCCCGGGTGGCCAGGCCCTTGGGGTCGGCGGGGAAGACGGGGAGGTCCTGGTCCCAGCCGTCGGGAAGCTGGCGCCGCTGCATCTGGGAGAGCTGCGCGGCGAGGTCGGGGTACTGCTTGCGGAATTCGGCGAACTTCGCGGTCCAGGCGGTGCATGCTGCGGCGCCCCGGGCGCCGACGCCGCTCTGGAAATGGTCATAGACGCCTTCGGGGACGAGAAACTTGGCATCCTCGGGCCAGCCGTAATTGCGCTTGGTGAGGCGAATCTCTTCTTCGCCGAGGGGCTCGCCGTGGGCGCTGTGGGTGTCCTGCTTGTGAGGGGAGCCGAAGGCGATGTGGCTGTCCACGATGATCAGGGTGGGACGGTCGGTGGTCTGCTGGAAGGTTTGCAGGGCGCGCTCGAGCATTCCGAGGTCGTTGGCGTCGGTGACGTGGATGACGCTCCATCCGTAGCCGGCGAAACGCGCGGCCACATCTTCGTTGAAGGCTAGATCGGTGCGGCCCTCGATAGTGATCCTGTTGCTGTCGTAGAGCCAGCAGAGGTTGGAAAGCTGGAGGTGCCCGGCGAGAGAGGCGGCTTCGCCGGAGAGGCCCTCCATCATGTCGCCGTCGCCGCAGAAGGCGTAGACGTTGAAGTCGAAGAGGTCGAAGCCGGGGCGGTTGAAGGTTTGCGCCAGCCAGAAGCGGGCGATGGCCATGCCCACGGAGTTGGCGAGGCCCTGGCCGAGAGGGCCGGTGGTGGTCTCGACGCCACTGGTCCAGCGGTATTCGGGGTGGCCGGGACACTTGCTGCCGAGCTGGCGGAAGCGCTTGATCTCCTCGAGGGAAACCGCGGGATCAACGAGGGGCTGATCGGCGGGGCTGACGTCTTTGACCTGGGCGAGATGCAGCAGGGAATAGAGGAGCATGGAGGCGTGGCCGCCGGAGAGGACGAAGCGGTCGCGGTTGGGCCAGAGGGGATCGCCGGGATCGAAGCGCAGGAAGCGCTGCCAGAGGCAGTAGGCCACGGGAGCGAGGCCCATGGGCGCGCCGGGATGGCCGGAGTTGGCCTGCTGCACGGCGTCCATGGAGAGCGTGCGGATGGTGTTGATGCAGAGCTGGTCCAACTGGGCCTGGCTGGGGTCTGACTGGCTCACGTTTGCTCCCTGAGGGCAGGGCGTAATCGCCGCTGCCGGACCGTTCTGCGCCGCAGTGCAGGACGGAATGTATAACGGATTTCTGGAGAAAAGGAAAACGGTTCGTTGTTCGGGAACCCGCACAGAATCCGCCACAGATTCTACCCTGTGCGAGGGTACTTTTGCTCGCCAGATGGCGCAAAAGCATTTGGACCAATCCTAAGAAAATTAGGGTTCGGTTAACGGGTTCGAAGTTGAAACAACCTGAGAGCAGCACCCTCAATACCGTGCTGTATGACGCAGCAAGAGGCTAGACGAATCAGCTACATCGCGAATCGAAGTGCAACCATTGATCCCCGGTTCAAATCCTGGCGGGCTCACCAACTGTTCTGAATCCAGACAACACAGTCAGTAGCCCTGCCCATCTCTTGCGCTGCCTCCCGGATTGGACAGTGCGATTTGCGGGAAGCCCGGCGGCGCTAGCCGAACGAGGCCACGGCCTGCGGCAGGTCATCGAAGATCTCAAAGAGTTTGACCAGGGCGACGAGCTTCAGCGTTTGCAGCACGAATTTAGAGGGCTTGAGAAGCTTGACCGTGCCGCCACGCTGCTTCGTGCTGGTGAGCGCGCGGACCAGCAGACCGATGCCGCTGGAGTCGATCATGGGAACTTCCTCGAGGTCCAGGACGAGGCGCAATTCGCCGGCCCCCAACTGGTCGTTGAGGGTTTCGCTGAGACGGTCGAGCGACTCCCCCAGCTTGAGCGCCCCGCGCAGCTTGATAATTTTGACCTGCTCTTGCGTGCGGATGGTGATTTCCAAGGCGTTTCCCCCTCCCTGTTCTGCCAGGGCGTCCGGACCCGGGAGCCCAGCCGGGTTTCGTTGACACCTATTAACTGCTCTGTTAGAGTGCCCGCTCAAGTTAGGAAAAACGGGGACAAATTGCAAGAAGAAGAAATGGAAGTTTCGGAGGTTCTCGAAAAGACATTCCCGGCTTCTGAGATAAGTTATGGCCACGCCAAGTCCGGAATTGCAGATCGATATCGCCGGGTTCTCGACTCGCCTGCTGGCCGAACAGGGGCTTCTCTCCCGCGCGCTTAGCACCGCGCACGCGATCGCTGACCTCCTGCCGGGCACCGCGGTAAACCTTTACCTCCTCACCACCGAAGACGAAGCGGAGTTCTGGGTGCCCCGAGCCTCCACAGGAGAGGTATCCGTGCACGATGAAGCCATACCGGCCGACTCCGGGGCGCTGGGCGTTCTCCATGAGAAGCAGACAGCGCTGCTTTTTTCCGGAAAGGATCTGGTGCGTGAAGAGTACGCCCACCTGGACATTCGTAAGACGCTGGAGTCGCTCGCGTACTTGCCCCTGGTGAAGGACGGGAAACTGACTGGCGCCGTCGAGATCCTGAGTTTTGACCGGGCGCTGCGGGAAGGGCAACTGGCCATCCTGGCGACGTTGGGCAAAGTGGCGGCGGTGGCCCTGGCGGCGGCGCAGGGGTACGAGGAGGAGCGTCACGACGCTCTCACCTCCATCAGCCGGCTGACGCAGCTCTACGACCTTGAGAAGGTTTTTTCATCCACGCTGGAGATGGACGAGTTGCTGCCGATTATCGGGAACAAGTTCTGCGAGGTCCTGGAATGCCAGGGTGTGAACCTCTGGCTGCTACAGGGGGACGAGAGCATCGAGCTGCTGCACCAGGCCGGAGTCGATGTGACGGTAGAACAGGGGATGGTGCAGAAGCCCGGGGAGGGTTTGGCGGGCGCGGTGTCCGACACCGGGGAAGCTGTGCTGCTTGCTGATGCGGAAGACGAGCGGCTAATCGCGCGCAACCAGGGCGTGGAAGAAGGAGCGGTGCAGTCGATCCTGGTGGTGCCGATCCTGGACAAGGAATCGCTGATCGGCGTGGCGGAAGCGGTGAACAAGCTGGACGGCACGGCGTTCGATGAGGACGATCTGTTCGCGCTGACCAACATTACGGAAGCCGCGGCTATTGCGCTGCACAACGCCAGCCTGCTGCAGGCCGAGCGCAAAGTGGAAATCCTGGAAACGCTGGTCACGGTGAGCCACGAGATCACGTCCACGCTGAACCTCGAACGCATGCTGCAGACCATCGTGAACGCGCCGCAGGCGGTGATTCCCTACGAGCGGGCGGCCATCGCGCTGGAGCAGCGCGGACGATTCAAGCTGAGCGCGGTGACCGGGTTAACGCAGGTGAACGCCGATGCCCCGGACATTGCGCCGCTGAATGAAATTCTGCAGTGGGCGGCGCTGGCCGAAGAGGTGGTGCACGTGCGCCAAGAGGACGGGACCATCGACACGCCGCGCGAGGAGACCCGGGCGAAGTTCGCGAAGTATTTCAGCGAGACGGGTATGCGCGCATTTTATGCCATTCCGCTCAACGACGATACCGGACGAGTGGGCATCCTCGGCATGGAGAGCAGCGACCCCGACTTTCTCGCCCCGGCACACAAGGAGATCCTGGAAGTGCTTGCGGGCCAGGCCACGGTGGCGCTGCGCAACGCGCAGATGTACAAAGAAGTGCCTTTCATCAGCGTGCTGCAGCCAGTACTGGAAAGAAAGCGGAAGTTCATGGCCATGGAGAAGCGGCGGCGCCAAGCAATTGTTGCGGTTTCCGCTGCGGCCGTCCTTTTTCTGGTCATTTGCCCTCTACCCATGCGCGTGGATGGCGATGCGGTAGTCACGCCGGTGCACCGAGCGTCTGTCCAACCGGAGTTCGAAGGAGTGGTTGCCAAGGTTTTCGTTCGTGAGGGCGAGCCTGTGAGGCGCGGGCAAGTTTTGGCGGAAATGGAGGCGTGGAACTATCGGTCGGCGCTTGCAGAAGCGGAAGCCAAATACCAAACCGCACTCCTGCAGATGAATCGCTCGCTGGCAGCGAATGATGGGAGCGAAGCGGGAATCCAGCGCGTGCAGGCCGATTATTGGAGAGCCGAGGTGGATCGCTCGCGAGAACTGGTGGACAAGGCACAGCTGCGCTCGCCGATCGACGGTGTCGTAGCGACGCCCCATGTGGAAAATTTGGCTGGCCGGCGCCTGCAATACGGAGATAGTTTTGCGGAAGTGGTAGATACGTCGAATGTGGTGGTGGACGTGGGCATCGATGACGCGGAAGCGAGCCTGCTGAAGACCGGTTCGAAGGCGGTGATGAAATTAAACAGCTACCCGATGCGCACCTTTCGCGGCACCGTTGTCGTGGTCAGCCCCCAAGGCCAGCAAGCGGGGGAATCGCGGGTGTTCTTCGCGCGGGTGCTGGTGCCGAATCAAGATGGGGCGATTCGGACGGGCATGGAAGGCCGGGGGAAAGTTTCGGTTGGTTGGTATCCGTCAGGCTATGTGTTTTTCCGGCGGCCGGTGATGTGGCTATATTCGCATGTCTGGTCGTGGCTGGGGTGGTAAAGATGAAGGAGCAAAACAGAGCGCGCAGCGAGTTTGTTCTGGCGGTGCTGGGCATAGCGGTGGCGGCGGGTTGCGGCGTAGACAAGCAAGTCGCCGCCGCTAACGATCCGGTGCCGGTTTCCACGTCGCGCGGCGCGGAAACCTCCTCCGCGCCGGCGGCTGCGGCGCCGGAACAGCGGGGGCGGGGGACGGGGGACGACCCGCTGGTGGTGTCCGGGCCGCTGGTGGTGGAACACCAGTTGGACCTGGTGGCCATGCGCGAGGGACTTGTCGCGGTGATCCTGGTGGAAGCCGGGAAGCGTGTAAAGACCGGGGACGTGCTCGCGCAGCTCGATGACCGGCAAATTCACGCCGAGCTGGAAGCTGCCCGGGCCAAGACGCGCAGCATCGAGGCCGACGTGCGGAACTGGGAGGCCGAAGCCCGGGTCATGCAGGCGGACTACGAGCGCGCCCAGAAGATGTGGGATGCCAATCTCATCCCCAAGGAACAATTGGAGCACGCCAAGTTCAAAGCGGAATCGGAACAGTGGGACATCCAGCGGGTGCGCGAGCTGCTGACCAATTCGAAAGAGACCGAGCACGGGCTGGAATTGGAGCTCGAAAAAACACGCATCCTGGCGCCGTTTGACGGCGTCGTCGCGCGGCGCTACGTGCGCGAAGGCCAGGCGGTGGCCAAGGGGGACCGCCTCTTCTGGGTGACCGCCGAGGCGCCGTTGCGCCTGCGCTTTACGCTCCCTGAAAAATACCTAGGCCGGCTGAAGCGTGGGCAGGAATTGCCGCTGGCCTCGCCCGATCTGCCGCAGGAAAAGCATACGGCGCGGGTGATTGAACTGAGCCCCGTGGTGGACCCGGCCAGTGGAACGATCGAGGTGCTGGTAGAGCTGGTGGGTTCGCAAGGCAAGCTGCGCCCGGGGATGACCGTCACCGTCCGCCTCGATAATCTGCGATGAACATCACCCGAGCTCTTACCGCAGCTCTGCCGGAGATTCCGGCTCGCACCCTCGCGCAACACTATCCCCGGATGGCCCCGGATATCGTCTCCAAAGATCACATTGAAGATGGCAAGCCGGTAGTCCGTGTCTACGTTCCCAGCGCAGAATCGATGTACAAGTTCCCTCCTCAAAACTGGGCTCTCATCCAGCTCTTTGATGGAAAGCGGTCTTACGAGGAGATCGCTGCAATTTATTCCCAACAGACGGGAATTTGGTATACCGCCGAAGCAGTCCGGGAATTCTCCGATGAACTTGAGGCCGCAGATTTCTGGTACAAGACGCCGCAGGAAAAAAACATCCTGCTGATGCAGAAGAGCACAGAGGAACGCCGAGAACTTTTGAAATCGAAAAGCAAGTACGGCGATCTGTCGCTTTTCCTCTTTCCGGGAGTCAATCCCGACAAGTTCCTCGACTGGTTGTATAAGTACACCAGTTTCTTCTATACCCCATGGTTCACGCTGGTTACCCTGGCGGCATTTGTCTTCACGGCCGGTATCACCATCACGCACTGGCCGGAGATAGGCCGCGACACTCTGGAGTTCTACAACTTCTCGCATAAGTCGTTGTTGGATGTCGTCCAGTTCTACCTGCTGGCGGTGGTGGTCCTCGGAATACACGAACTCGGGCACGGGCATGCCTGCAAACATTATGGCGGGCGTGTGCCCGCGATGGGATTCGCGCTCATCTATCTGGCGCCTGCATTCTACACGGACACAACCGAGGGTGATGTCAAAGGAAATCGACAACAGCGTTTGGTCATCTCTCTGGCTGGAGTTTGGGCCGAATTGATGGTCTGCGCCATTGTCACGCCCATCTGGTGGGGCACACCCCCCGATACTCCTGTCCATAACGCCGCGTACATTCTCATGCTGATTACCGGGATTTCCGCTGCTCTGGTGAATTGGAATCCGCTGATCAAGCTCGATGGCTACCACATGCTTTGTGAGACCCTCGGCATCGTGGACTTGAAAGAGGCCTCGACTGCCTATGTTTCGGGCTGGGTGAAAAATCATATCTGGGGCTTGCCGGTGGAAGTCCCTTACGTTCCCAAGCGGCGGCGGTTCGGATACGCCGTATATGCGCTTCTCTCTGGCCTCTACAGCTACTTAGTGTTGTACGTGCTTGCACACTTCGTGGGTAACGTCTTTCGCAATTTCAATCCCGAATGGTCCTTTATCCCTGAGTTGGCAACAGCGGGCCTGATCTTTCAATCACGGATCCGCCTCTTGGTGAACTTTATGAAATTCGTTTACTTGGACAAGAAAGACAGGGTACTTGGATGGTTCACACCCCGGCGCTCCATGGCAATGGCTGCGGGCATTGGAGCGTTGTTGTTGACCCCCTTGCGGCACGATGCCGTCATGGGGCGCTTCATTCTGGAACCATACAAACGGGTTACGGTGCGTGCCGAGGTGCCCGGCATTGTAACGGACATTTATGCGGACGAAGGAAAGCCGGTGGAATCAGGGGCGTCTTTGGTGCGCTTGCGTAATTTGCCTTTGCAATCGAGGCTGGCGCGCAGCGAGTCTGAATACATCGTTACTTCCGGGCGAGCCGTGTCCGCGACTCTGCGCTATGACAACTTCGGGCCTGTGGTAAAGGAACGAGAAAGGCTGGCCCGACAGACCAGCATGCTTTTCTCCGAGGCCGCCAACCTGGAGCTCAAGAGCCCGATTTCCGGAGTGGTTCTGACGCCACACGCGACCGATCGCGTAGGAGCCTATGTCACGGAGGGAACGGAGCTTCTCGAGATCGCCGATTTGAACCAACTGCGTGCTCGCATTTATGTTTCGGAACACGATATGTATAAGCTGCGGGTGGGCTCCCACGCCAGCTTGCAAGTAGAGGGCATTCTCAAGAAATGGGACGCCCACGCGCTGGCTATTTCTGCCCTGTCTACTGAAATTGACCCAGGACTTGGGGATCAGACCCAGTACAAAGGGCTTCTGTCACCAAACTTCTACCTGGTCGATCTGCTGGTTGCGAACCCCGAAGGAATCCTCAAACCTGGAATGACCGGAACAGCCCGCGTTTACGCACAACGGCACAGCGTTGCTGGGTTCGCCTGGCAGGAGGTCAGGAATTTCTTTGGCCGAAAGGTGTGGTGATCAAAAAAAAAGGAAGGCTGCCCGTAGGCAGCCTTCCGTGTTTTTGAGAGTTCTCGATAATTAATTAGATCTTGCCGAGCTTGCCCAACTTGCCGAGCTTGCCCAGTTTGCCCAACTTCCCCAACTTGCCGAGCTTACCCAGTTTGCCGAGCTTGCCCATGTTCGCGGCCCTGCCCAGGTTCGCGAACTTGCCCAGCTTCACGCCCTGCTCGGATTTTACGTCCGAGGCAGTGACCAGTGGCGCGCTGGCTACGTTGGCCTTCTTGGTCGTCTTCAGAGCGCTGATCAATGATTTCTTTTGGATTGCCATTTTCCTGTCCTCCCTTAATTCCAATCTTGAGTGTGCCCCCGGAACACAGAGAATATAAGCAAGAGTAGTACCAAAGTTCTGCAGGTTTGTCAGAGAAACAACTACTTGCAGAATCAATCAGATGTGTTTCTTCTAATGTCATCGGAAAAGCAATAAATAGTAAAAATTAAACTTTTGGTTAAAATTTAACCATTATTGGGTTAAAAATTAATCTTTTTCAAGGCATAGCTTGCGACACAAATACTTCATACGCTGCGGATCGAGCCGGAGGAGCAGAGCGGCGGCTGATTTCTTGCCCCCGGTACGGCGCAGGGCGGCGGTGAGGTAGGCGATCTGGATGCGTTCCATCTCGGAATCGAAATCCACGCCTTTTTCGGGGATGAGAATGGCCTCCTGGCCGGCAGTGCTGGAAGAGAGCAAGTGCTGGGGCAGGTGCTCGGCGGAAATGACCGCGCCCTGGTTCATCACTACCAGCCGCTGCACGATGTTTTCAAGCTCGCGCACGTTGCCCGGCCAGGCGTAGTCCTCCAGGATCTCGACGACTTCGGGCTGCAATTGTTTGAGGGGCTTCTTGTTGGCCGCGCAGTAGACGCGCAGGAAGTGGTCCACGAGGAGGGGTATGTCCCCCGCGCGCTCGCGCAGGGGCGGAATGAAGATGGGCACCACATTGATGCGGAAATAGAGGTCTTCGCGGAAGCGGCCCTTGCGCACGCAGTCTTCCAGGTCCTCGTTGGTTGCAGTGATAAGCCGGAAATCGATCTTGCGCGCCGAGCGTCCGCCGAGGCGCTGCACGGTGTGCTCCTGGAGCACGCGGAGCAGCTTGCTTTGCAGGCTCTGGTTCAGGGTGGTGATCTCGTCCAGGAAAAGCGTCCCGGTATCGGCCATTTCGATAAGCCCGGGTTTGGCGGCATCGGCTCCGGTGAAGGCGCCCTTCTCATAGCCGAAGAGCTCGGACTCGATGAGGCTCTCGGGAAGGGCCGAACAGTTCAGGCAGACGTAGGGTTTATTCTGGCGGTTGCCGAACTGCACGATGGCCTGGGCGATGAGCTCCTTGCCGGTTCCGCTTTCTCCGCGCAGAACGATGCTGGTATTGCTGTCGGCGACGGCCTGAATGGACTGATAGACTTTCTGCATGGCATCGCTGCCGCCGATCATGCCGCAGAATGCGGATTTGCTCTCCACCTGCTCGAGCATGCGCCGCCCTTCGAGCTCCAGGGCGCGTTTCTCGATAGCACGCACGAGGACAATCTGCAGCTCCTGGAAATTGACCGGGGAGAGGAAGAACTCGTCGGCGCCGGCCTGGCTGGCTTTTAGCGGTATCGCACGGCTCGTGGAGTGCGTCATGGCCACCAGGACGACATCCTCGCGGATTTGACGGATCTCTTTGAGAACCTCGATTCCGTCTTCGGCGCTGTTCTCGATGCTGTCCAGGTCCAAAAGGATGGCATGCAGGGGTTCGGTATCCATCAGGGCCCGGATCTGTTTTTCCGTGCTGGCCAGGACCGTCTGAAAGGCGGGAGCCAGGACGCGGCGCATCTCGAGGAAAGTCGACTCTTCCTCGGTGACAATCGCGATGGAGTACAGCACCCCGTGGGGATCGTTTTCGGAAAGCATGGGATATGACCGAGCCGATGGGATTATAGGGGAAGGTCCGCGTGGAAGAAAAGAACTGCTTCAGGCTATTCTCGGCGCGGCCCGGGAAGGTGTTATTCCAAATAAAACGCCACAGATTCTACTCTGTGCGAGGGTACTTTTGCTTGCCGGATGGCGGAGTCTCCCGGCGGGCACAGGCGGCTGCCACGGAGGCAAGCGCCGTGATAATCTTTTATTTGCCAGGGCTGCCCGGGTGGCGGAATGGCAGACGCTGAGGACTTAAAATCCTCCGGGGATTTTTCCTCATGTGGGTTCGACTCCCACCCCGGGCACCAGTGTTTCCAGGGAATTCCGATCTATTCGTTTGACCGCTAGGTTGCAGCAAAATTTTTGATTTGCCGGTAGCCAGTGCCGGTGATAGAAACAAGCCTCGTTCATGACTCAGCACTTCCACTTCGCTGCGGTTTCTCTTCAACGAATGCTTTCCTGTTGTCGCTGCCTCTAGTTTTTTCTGCGTGGTCTGGCCGCAAGAATCACTCATCTGTTTATTGATTTTTGGCATCTCCTGGCCGCGCTGAATCTCCCCACACACATCCGTCAATCCGTACATTTTTGAAGTTCAACCGGAAGCCGTAAAGATTTTTTGACATCCGAAGAAATAATTCCGACAAGGAGCGTTACGCAAATGAGGTTTACTTTCAGAAGTTATTCAGCGGCATTACTCTTCACCGTGGTTCTGGCCGTCCCGGCGCTGGCGACGGATGGCTATCTTGCCAGCGGGTATGGCGTGAAGCAGCAGGGGCAGGGGGGCGCCGGGGTGGCCCTGCCGGAAGACAGCCTGGCGGCCGCCACGAATCCGGCCGGCATGGTGTTTGTCGGGAACCGCTTCGACTTCGGCGTGAGTTTTTTCCGCCCCATTCGCAGCGGCGCGATTTCCGGCAACCAACTGCCGCCCGGCTACCCGAACGTGAATGGCAGCTACGACGCCAACGGCCGCAAGAACTTCTTCATCCCCGAGCTGGGCTACAACCGCTTGATTCGGCCCCGTATTTCTCTGGGCGTAGCGGTATATGGCAATGGCGGGATGAATACCGTTTTTCTTGCGCCGATCCCGCTGTTCGGCACCGGCCGAGCCGGCGTGAACCTGGTGCAACTGTTTGTGGCGCCAACCATGGCGGTCAAAGTGAACAAGCGCAACGCCTTCGGCATTTCCGTGAACCTGGCCTATCAGCGGTTTCAAGCCGAGGGCTTGCAGAACTTCGCTTCTGCGGCCTATTCGAGCGATCCCGCGAACGTTACCAATCGCGGCTACGATTCTTCGGTGGGCGCGGGAGTGCGCGTGGGCTGGCTGGGCGAGGTCTTTCGGAACGTCACGCTGGGGGCAACGTTCCAGAGCAAGACGTACATGGGAAAGTTCAACCGCTACCGGGGGCTGTTCGCGGAGCAAGGGGGTTTCGACATTCCCGCGAACTTCGCTGGCGGCATAGCCGTGAAGGTTCATCCCAGAGTGACCGCGGCTTTCGATGTGGAACGCATTCTGTATGGACAGGTAAAGTCCATCGCCAATTCCGGTGCGAATCAGGCGCTGCTGGGTTCGGCGAACGGCCCGGGGTTCGGATGGCATGACATCACGGCGTACAAGGCCGGAGTCAACTACAAGGCCAGCTCCGCTTTGACGTTGCGCGCAGGCTATAACCACTCCGGTCTCCCGTTCGCCAATACGCAGACATTCTTCAACCTCGTGGCTCCGGGCATCGTGCAGCATCACGCGAGCTTCGGAGCGACCTGGAAGCT
Source organism: Terriglobia bacterium (assembly GCA_020072785.1). Lineage (NCBI taxonomy): Bacteria > Pseudomonadati > Acidobacteriota > Terriglobia > Terriglobia bacterium. The sequence goes on from JAIQGG010000004.1 coordinate 191,816, forward strand.
TAGCGGGGGCAAGGAGATCAATTTCGCCTATTTCCATGCCTTCGAAAGAACCCTGAATGGAGTGTCCTCGATTCCGCCCAGCGCGGGCGGCGGGAATGCCAACCTGCGCATGCATCAAAATTCGGCGGGAATCAGCTTTGGCTGGAGGCGGGAGTAGCGCGAAAGGCCCGGGTACCGGTGTTTTTCTGGGTTCGGTGTTGCATCGCCGGGCCCAGTTTTCTTTTTGCCGGGGAATGCGGGAACTTCGTCGGTCATCTTGGGGCCTGTGGTGTACGCTACGGTTTCGAGAAAAGGTGACTCCCGCATGTCCAAGCACCGTTCGTTCTGGCTCCAGGAAATAGCCGGCGATGCACCGGAAGCGCCGCCCCTGCGCGGCGCTGCGAAAGCGGATGTGGCTATCATCGGCGGCGGCTACGTCGGGCTGTGGACCGCCATCCGCATCAAGGAACAGGCGCCGGGCTGCGATGTCACGGTTCTCGAGCAGGACATCTGCGGCGGTGGCGCATCGGGGCGCAATGGCGGCTTCGTGCTCTCCTGGATGTCCAAGCTCTCTTCGCTGGCCCGGCTCTTCGGCATTGCCGAGGCGCTGCGCATCGCGCAACGTTCCGAGACGGCCATCGGGGAGATCGCGGAGTTCTGCCGGCTCCATCAGATTGACGCGGACTTCCGCAAGGGCGGCTGGCTGTGGACGGCGACAAGCAATGCGCAGCTCGATGCCTGGGAGAGCGTAGTGCGGCACTGCGAAGAGAACGGCGTGGCGAGCTTCCAACGGCTGGCGCCAGAGGAAGTTGCCCGGCGGGCGGGTTCGCGCGCGCATCGTGCCGGGGTCTATATCGAAGACGCCGCAGTGGTGCAGCCGGCCGCGCTGGCCCGTGGGCTTCGCCGCGTGGCCCTGGCGCTGGGTGTGCGCATCTTCGAGCACACGACGGTGCGGAATTTTACCCGCAGCTGCCCGGTGACATTGCAGACCGCCGAGGGAACGCTGGTGACGGAAAAACTGGTGATCGCTGCGAATGCCTGGTCGGCCAGCATCCGGGAGTTATCGCGGGCTATCGCCGTCATTTCCAGCGATATCATCGCCACCGCGCCGGCGCCCGCGCAACTCGCGCAGATCGGCTGGCACAAGGACCTCTCCATCACCGATTCCCAGACCATGGTGGACTACTACCGGGTCACGCGCGACTCCCGCGTGGTCTTCGGCAAGGGCGGTTGGACGATCGCCTATGGCGGCAAGATCGGCGCGAAATTCGATCGTCACGCGCAGCGCGCCGCGGAAGTGACCGCCGATTTTCGCCGCTACTACCCGCAACTAGCCGGCGTGCCCATCACCCACAATTGGTCCGGCCCGATCGACCGCACTCCGGAAAGCCTGCCGGTGCTCGGCTATCTGGGCGGGCGGAAGAACATCTGCTACGGCATCGGCTGGAGCGGAAATGGCGTGGGCCCCAGTGTAATCGGCGGGAGGATTCTGGCGAGCCTGGTGTTGGAGCAAAGCGACGAGTGGAGCCGGCACCCGCTCGTTGGCCGTTCTGCCGCGGGATTTCCGCCGGAACCGCTGCGCTTCCTCGGTGCGCATCTGGTGCGCGCGGCCGTGGCCCGCAAGGAACGCGCCGAGATCGAAGGGAAGAAGCCCTCGGTACTGGCCGTACAGCTGGCGAAGCTGGCTCCCGCCGGCCTCGAAGACAAGAAGTGAAGCGCAACATGCCCTTGCACTGTTGGTGGATTGCGCGGGAATAAGCGTTGACCGCTTCGCGGTCACCTGGATAGAAGAAGCGTTTTGGTGTGTGTGCAGAGAGATTGTTGACCGCTTCGCGGTCACAAATATTGATGACCAATACGCACAGACCTGGCCTTTTGGACCATAGTGCCCGTTCTGCGGATGTGATATAGACGGAGCATCAAGAAAGAGAAGTGCGGGGGCGCGAGGCTAAAGCGTGCTGCTGTTCCCGGTGGTGGAATTTCCGTCTGAGCTAGAAATGGGCCTGCGGGCCGGCGGATAAGGCGCGTGACGCGACTAAACGCAAAACTCTTGCTATGTCTGATGGCCTTGCTGCCGCCGATGCGACTCTGCGCGCAGAAGCCCGGGGGCGCCGCGCAAGGACAGCAGCCCGTGGGGATCGCCGGCGCAGCCGCTGGGACTACCGCGCCGGCGGCAAAGCCCGTGATCCGGCAATTCACGCCGGCGCAGGGCGCCCAAGGGACAAGCCTCACGCTGACCATCAGCGGGGCCAACTTCACGCCGGGCCTGCAGGTGGCCTTCAACCCCGCGAGCGGAATCACCGTCCAGGGCACCAGCTTCGTCTCCAGCAACCAGCTTCAGGCACAAATCAGCATCGATCGTTCCGCGCCGCTGGGGCCGCGGCAGTTAAGCATCACAACGATGGCGACTTTAGCGGCTGCGCTGAGCGTGCCCGCGAGGCAGTCGTTCACGGTCGTGCCAGGTGCAGCACCTGCGCCGAATCAGGACCCCGCGAATGCGCCCCCACCGCAGCAGCCCGCGACCGGCGCGCCTCCGGCCACCGATGCGGCCTTGGCGGGAAAGCCTGCGGTCCAGATCCGCGAATTCACGCCGCCGCAGGGCGCCCAGGGGACAACCTTGACCGTGCAAATCGCCGGGGCCAACTTTGCCAAGGGCATGCAGGTGGCCTTCAATCCCCCGGCTGGAATCAAGGTTCTGAGCACCAACGTCGTTTCGAGTTTCCAGCTTCAGGCGCAGATCAGCATTGATCCCGCGGCGCCGCTGGGGCCGCGGAAGCTGGGCATTTCTCTGGCCACGGCGCTGGCGGGAGGTGTGGGTGTGACGGCGCGGCAACCCTTCACGGTCGTGCCGGGCGCGGGCACGCCACAGGCTGGGGGGCCTCCGGCCGGGCGGGACAAGGGACCGGGACCGCTTGTCGTGCGGCTGATACCGAACCAGTTGCCCGTGGGGGCCCGCAATGTCACGCTGGTCATCCGCGGCGAGAATTTCGCACCCAACGCCACGGTGAGCTTCAGTCCGGCGGACGTGCGGGTCACGCCGCCCGTGCTGTTCATCAACAGCTCGGAGCTGCACGTGACCGTCGACGTGTTCTCAACGATCACCGGGCCTCGCGACGTCATCGTCACCAACGCCAGGGGCGGCAGCGGCACGGGCAGGGACCTGCTCCTGGTCCAGGGACTCGAAGCCGGGCCGGGGCGCGGGTACTCGGGGGCCAAGATCATCTCCCTGCCGGTTGCCGCGATCTCCTTGAAGCCCCAAGCGAGCATCAAGCTGGCCGGGCCGGTGGATAAGCAGGAGCTGTGGAACTTTTACGGGACCCATGCGCGTTACGCGTTCAAATGGAGCGACAGCGCGTCCACGAAGCCGCAGATCTACACCGTATCCATCGGCAAAGATGGCGAAGCCCCGGTACTGAAGATCCAGGTGGGGGCGCGCGACTTCCTAAGCGATCCCCTGCTGCTCACCCCGGCCCAGGTCTTCAAGCTCAAGCACGGCGAAAGTTATACCTGGCAGGTGGACGGATACGACGGCAAGGGCAAATGGATTTCGCGCACCATTCAGCCCTGGCACTTCAAGGCGGATGTCTATTTCACCGACAACCTGAACTGCGAGCCCTCCAGCTGCGACGAAGCCACGATCGTGCCGGAGCCGGATTACACGGGCACGGACAAGAACACCGCAACGCTGCTGGCCAACCGGGCGATCAAGTTCACCGTGACCTACGGGCAGAAGCTGAAAGATGCGATGAAATCCGCGCAGGGCGATGCGCTGCCCGGCGAGGAACAGCGCGGCGGCGGGATGAGCCCGGGGAGCGTCACGCAAGCGACATCCATCCAGGCGCCGGTGGCCGACAGTCTGGTCCAGCATTCGGTGAATTACCTCGGACAAAGCGTGATTGCGCTGGGCGTGCAGATTCGCGATCCCTTCGGGCAGCGGCAAGAAAACGAATTCTGCATGCATTGGACGTCGGTGGACTGGGGCGACGGCACTCCTCCGGAGATGATGGACATGTGCCATGGCTGGGCTTGGCCGAGCGATCAGGTCCTGTACAAGGACCACCAGTTTCCGAGCGTGGGCACCTTCACGGTGAAGGTCTATACGGAAGGCGGCGGCTTTTACCACCTGATGGCCTGCATCAAGGTGGATATCCAGCCGCCGCCGTGTCATGTGACCGACCCCATTACCCTGGCGAAGAAGGATCCCTTCAAGCTGACCGGCTATCAGGGCACTGCGGACGCGCAGCCCACCGTGAGCACCTATTGGAAGACGACGCCGCGGCCGGTCGCGCAGATCGGCTACACCGGCGGAAAGGGCTCGGTGGGGATCGAGTGGTCTGTGGACGGCAGCCTGATCGAAACGCAAACCGTGGACCTGGCGGGCTGCGAAGGGATGAAGGCCATCACGCTGGACCGCGACCTGCCGCACAAGAGCACCGACCTGCCGCCGGCGGGCAAGGGCCTGCACACGGTCAGCGCGCGCGTTGTGAGCGTCGCGGGCAGCGCCGCGCCGAAAGAGGACGTAGCCCAGAGCATCAACGCCATCTCCAAGATGCAGTTGCTGGGCGGGCTCGGCGGAGGAAATCCCCCGCCGGCGCAGCAGCCGCTCTCCAAGTTCCTGGTGGCCACCAGCTTCCTGCAGTTGATGGCCCCGGCGGAGATCAGCCCGGTGGACAGCCCGGTCAATCTGAAATACAACGTGGACGATGCGCCCCCGCCGCCGGATATGCCCGTGGAGATCGACATCGCCACGGCCAAATCCGGCAAGTTCGTGATCGTGGATCTCTCCAAGAGCACCAAGATCACCGCCGGGAAGGTGAGCGGCGGCGGGGTCATCCAGTTGCCGGTGACCGACGCGATCGTCAACGTGGCCACCACCTTCAGCGATCTCACCGTCAGCTACGACCCCTCCACGCACATCGCCACGGTGACCGGCGGAGCGATCGACACGCCCCTGTCCAACACCTTTTTCAACGTCGGCAACTTCCAGGGCGAACTGGACAAACTGAAAATCGACATGACCGCGGCCACGGTCAGCGGCAAGGTGACCCTGCCCGCGGCGACCGGGCTGACCGTAGGGGGAAGCACGACCTCCATCCCCTTCAGCGATGCGGAATTTTTCCTGGAGTGGACGGGCGACAGTCCTACGTTCGGCCACTTCTACAAAGAGGGGATCACGCTGCCCGATTCCAATATCTTCAGCACCGGCTTCCGGCTGCTCAGTCCGGCTGTGACCGTGGATTTTTCGAAGCTGAAGGGCAGCGGCGTGGGCACGGAATGCGGCGGCAGCGTGGCCAGCGCCAGCTCGTTCCTGGGCGTGGTGCTGGGCAAGGGCACAAAGATCGCGCCTCCCTCGTCGATCTTCGGCGACGCCCTGGCCAACAGCTATTCGATCCCGCTGGACGACACGGCGGTCATCTCCTCCGGCTTCTCCCGGCAGTTGAAGAATATCCCGATCAATCAGAGCGCCTCGCTGTTCAGCTTCACGGCTTCGCTCGATACCGGCGAGCTAGACTGGTGCGGCAGTTCCTTCGCCTTCACCGTGAACAGCACGCTGAAGAACCTGCCGCTGTTCTCGAACAACCTGTCCGTGAAGGCCACCATCACCCAGGATGGAGGGTTGACGGCATCCAGCAGCGGCGGCACGGTGGGACCGGTCAGCATCGGGCCGCTGACGCTCACCGGGAAAAATTTTGGCTTCGAATTTACCGGCGGGCAGGGCGTACGCGTGAAGCTGGACCTGGACGCCAAGGTGGATCTGCCGTCCACCAATCTCGGCAACCTGCCCTTTCAGGACGTGCGCATCGGGCCCCACGGAGAGTTCTCCATTGGTTCCGGAAGCGTCGAGGGATGGAAGTCGCTGGGTTCCTCGGCCAGCGCCGAGTTTTACGGCTTCGGCTTGTCCCTGAGCGAACTGGGCGCGGGCGTGGAAGCCAAGGGCGGATCAAAATTCCGGGCCTTCCTGGGAGTGAGCGGAGCGCTGACCCTGACCGACATCATCCCCATTCATGGCAAAGCCTCCGCGGACCGTATCCGCTTCTACATGGCGGAAAACAACGGCGTGTTCTCCTTCGATGGCGTGCAGGTGGACAAGATCGCCGTCGATTTCACCTACGCCGACCTCGGCTTCAAGGGCAGCATCGGATGGAAAGGGAATCCGCTCTCCGCGGAGCTGATGCCCGGGCCGTTGGATGGACCAGGAAGCGGGCCGGTCCTGGCGGGGTGGAGAAGCGCCGGGGGTTTCGAGGATCCGGACAGTGGCGATCCACTGTGGGCCAGCCTGAATCCCGCGCCGGGCGCGCTGCCGTCACCCATGGTTCCGCCCATGGACGACAAGTCGAGCCGCTTCTTCGGGGAGCTCGGTGTCAGCCTGATGGATCTCGGCGATTTGAACGCCGGCTTCCTGGTGGGCAACTCTTCCGGGAGCACTTTCTTCCTGGCGCGGCTGACCGCGGATCTTCCTTCGCCCGGAATCATGCTGGGCTCGACACCGCTCTCTCTGCAGTCCATCGCCGGCGGCATCGGGTATCACGTGGCCTGGGGCAAGCTGGGTTCGACCGTCAGCTTTTCGAATCCCTGCGACGCCACGAACGTCAACGACTTCGACGCTCCGCTGGAAAGCGTGGCCTACGACAGCGGGCGCTCCTTTACCTTGAAAGCCGGCGTGGGCATCGGCACGGCGACGGATGACGGCGATCTGCTCTATATGCGCGGCGTGTTCTCGCTGGACCTGCCCGGCCCCAACGTGGGCGTGGACATCGGCGCCTGGTTGCTGGGTGCGGACCGCGGCGGCAATCCGGAGGCCTGCGGGCACGTAGGCTATTACAACGAGACGTTCACCGCGTCGGTGGGCGTGGACCTCAAATTCAAGGACCTGGTCGAGGTCAGCGGCGCCGCCGAGCTGCAGTTCGGCAAGCTGGGCTACCACATCTATGTCGGGACGCAGCAGAACCCGGTGCAGGCGAAGTTCGTGGGTGTGGGCGGCGCGTCCGGTTTCCTGGATGTAGACAGCAGCGGGATCAAGGCCGGCGGCGGCGTCCATGTAATGGTCGGCAAGCAGAAGAGCGGCGGCTGCTGGGACGTTTACGGCTACGCCGGGTCCACTGTCACCTGCGGCATGGGAATCTATCTGAACCCGCCGAGCATTGACGCCTCTTATTCCTTCTCCGTGAGCGGAGGCATGGGGATCACCATTTTCTGTGTGGACATCGGCGTAGATGCCACGGGAACGCTGACGATTTCCGGAAAGCTGCCGCCGCCGCAGATCTGCGGCAACCTGAGCCTGAGCGGCGAAGTCTGCTTCGTCTTTTGCAAGAGTGCCAGCGTGGATTTGAGCGTGTGCTTCCCGCCATGAGGATAAAGGGGACGGCGTGAGCTTTGTGAACAGGCAAACGGCATGGAAACGGCTGGCGGGCGCGGCGGCTTGCGGGCTGGTGTGCGCCGCCGGGTGGGTGCCGCTGGCCGCGCAGCAGCCGGCGATGCCGCCCGCGACGCCGGTGGCCGTGGCCGTCTTTCCCGACCGCGTGCGCCTGCGCTGGGAGCCTCCGGACGTCTATCCAGCCGGCGGGTATGTGATTTACCGCGATGCGGAGCGCCTGACGCCCGAGCCCCTCAAGCCCGTGGCCATGGGCGAGCCGCCGAAAACGCGCAGCGACCGCCCGGAAGATATCGATAATGCCTATCTGTTCCTGATCAACTCTCCGAAGGTGACCAAAGAGCAGCGCTCCCGCCTGGAAAATGTGAAGATTTTCGTGCTCCTGCGCTCCATCGATACCCCGAAGATCGCCACGGACCTGGCCCTGCTGTACGACGATACGACGGCGAAGAAGGGCGCGCTGTACCAATACCGCCTGGTGGCCCTCGATGCCGCGGGCCAGGAAACGACGCTGAACGCCACGCCCGTTCTCGTGGAAGTCACGCCGCCTCCGCCTCCGCCCTCGAACCTGGTGGCCACCAGCAGCGGCGAAAACGGCATTGGCCTGAAGTGGCAGACGGTGCCGCCGCGCGGCGCGACCGATCCCGCCGGCTACTATGTCTACCGCAGCCTGATGGCGGGGGGAGCCTACCAGCGCATCACGCAGAAGGTGGTGCTGGTGATGCGCGCGCGGGACGCCCAGGGCCACGTCACCGAGCCCACGTTTTACGCCACCGATGGCAACGTGGAAGACGGAGTCATCTACAAATACCGGGTCACCGGCGTGGACTTTTTCGGGCGCGAAAGCGCGCCGATCGAATCTCCGCCGATCGAGTACGTGGACCCGCGGCCGCCGCTCTCCGTCGCCGGATTCGCCGCGCAGGCCAGCGCGAAAGAGGTCACGCTCACCTGGACGGTGCCGGAGAAGAGCCGCATCGCGGTCACCATCATCAAGCGCTCGGAGAGCATCGAAGGACCGTTCCTCGACGTGAGCCCGGAACTGCCCGCGGCCACCCCCACTTTTGCCGACAGCACGGTGGTGACCGGCCGCAAATACTTTTACCGCGCGGAAACCCGTTCGCGCCGCGGCCTCTACAATCCAGAACCTCCCACGGTGCTGGCCACGGTGGTAAACCCCGTGCCGCCGGCCTCCGTGCGCCATCTTCAAGCCTCGGCCAAGCTCGGCCAGGTGGCGCTCTCCTGGGACAAGAATGCGGAATCCGATCTGCTCGGCTATCGCGTCTATCGCAGCCTGGAGGAAAAAGGGCCCTGGGCGCTGGTGGGCGACGAGTTGATCGGCGGCGTGCAATACGCCGATGAGGTTTCCGCGCTGCGCCACGACCGTCTGTGGTACCGCGTGGTGGCCGTGAATACCTCGCGCGTGGAAAGCCAGCCCTCGCCCGCGTTCCTCGTGGAGACCCGTTCGGTGGCGGCTCCGCGCACGCCTTCGCTCTCCACCGGGCCGATGACCGAAGGGAAGATCCTCCTGCAGTGGACGGGCGGAGACGCCGGCACAACGGGCTTCAACCTCTACCGGGCCATCCTGGAGGGCTATCCGATGGTGCGGCTGAATGAGAAGCCGCTGCCCGCTGCGCAGTTGCAGTACACGGACACCGACGTCGAGCCCGACCATCCTTACTATTATGTGGTGGAGGCGGTGGGCGCGAATGGCGCGCTCTCCCCGCGCTCGCAGATCGCCAGCGCTTCGACGTTCAGCCGCGCGCCCGCGCCGATGCCCGCCGACCTGCACGCGGAATTCTACGTGCCCAGGGAGCCGCTGGGCGTCACGCTCACCTGGAAGATGCCGGAGAAGGCGCGGCTGCGCTGCGAGGTGCTGCGCTCGGAACTCCCGGACGAGGGCTTCGTGCGCGTAGGTTCGCTGCTTTTCGAAGGGCAGATGAAGTACACGGACTCCTCGGTGAGCGTGGGGAGCACCTATTACTACGTAGTGCGGGCAACGAGCCCCTCGGGCATGGTGAGCGCCAACTCCGCGGCCGTGAAGGTTACGGTTCCCCCGCCGCCACCGCAACGCTAGCCTGCCGCTGCCGCGACCGGCCATTGCGGACCTCTCACGATGGCGACTTCACAACGAGTCACCAACGGCGCTGCGCTTACTCGGCGCTCTCCGGGCCGCCCTCCCGGGTCCAGCAGGCCGCCAGAATGCGCGGGATCCCCTCCAGCCGGTGCTTTTCCACGAAGGCGGAGACTCCCAAGCTCTCGTAGCGCCGCAAATTCCCCGGCTTGGGCGTAATGCGCATGACGATGACCCGCGGGCGCGTCGCCAGTTGCAACACCCGCCGCAGGAAGTCGCCCGTGTGCAGGTCGGCGACGTAATCCTCCAGGAGCAGGGCATCGAACGGCCCGGCTTCCAGATGGCGGAGCGCTTCCAGGCCACTCCAGGTGGAGACGGTTTCGTAGCCGGCGCCGGCGAGGAGTGTTTCCAAACGGGTCAGGACCTCTTCGCTGTTGTCCAGAACCAGAATGCGCTTGCTCTTGCTGCTCGGCATCGCACACTCACGGGGAAGGGGAATATTGGGCAAAAGAGTGCGCTGCCGGGCTGTTTGCGGCAGTGACGTACGTCACTGCGCGGGGTGATGCCTCGCACAGAAAATGCTAGGTGCCGGGCTGTCCCCCGATGGGCCGCACAGGAGGATCCCCATGCACGTGCCGTATGGACTCCACCCCATTGAAGATTGCGAAACCTGTGTCCGCCACGCCGAAAACTGCTTCTGCGAGCTTCCCGCTCCCGCCCGCAAAGTCCTGCAAGAAATCAAGTACACCAGTTACTACCCGGCGGGATCCCTGCTCTTCGTGGAAGGGCAGGAGCCGCGCGGTGTCTACCTGCTCTGCGAGGGCCGCGTGAAACTCCAGATGGCCTCCCCGGAAGGGAAAATGCTTATTCTGCGCATCGCGGGCCCCGGGGAAGTGCTGGGAATGCATGCGGCGATCCCCGGCAAGCCCTTCGAACACACCGCGGAAACTCTGCAGCCGAGCCAGGTGAGTTTCCTCAAGACCGAAGATTTCGTGCGCCTTTTGCACCAGTTTCCGCAGGCCTCCGCGAAGGTGCTGGGACTGCTCAGCGACCATTACCGCGCCGCCTGCTACCAGGTGCGCTGCCTGGGGCTTTCGCGCAGCGCCGGCGAAAAAATCGCCCGCTTTCTCCTGGCCTCCTCCGAGCAGGGCCAGGAGACACGCAAGGGAACCCGCTTTCATCTCTTGCTGACCCACGAAGAGATCGCCCAGCTCCTCGGCGTCTCCCGCGAAACCGTCACGCGCACCCTGACGGAATTCCGGAAGGGACTGTTGATTTCCATTCGCGGCTCCGCCGTGACCATCCGCAACAAAACCGGACTGAGAGGACTGCTGGCTGCCTGAGCGTTCGACCGGTCATCCTTTCTTCTTCTGTATCTAAAGCATTGCAGGGAACGTGCGGGGAGCTGTTTCTCTGCGGGGTGCGGGGAGAAAAGAACAGGGCGGCACACGCCCTTCTAGCTAATGTGCCGCCCCATTTTTCCACCCGAGGTGGAAACTCGTTGAATTGAATCTCGCCGTGTTCCGGTTAGGCCTCCGGCTCCTGAAGCGCCATCCGTACTTTGGCACTCACGGGCTGTATCTCCTTTGCGCGCATTCCACGGCACGCCTGCGGCCGGCTTCAATTCTTGACGGTCAGCACCGGGCACGAGGCTTCGCAAACCACCCGGTAAGTTGTGGCGAAGGGATTGTGCGTCCCCAAGCCTCCACCGCCGGCCCGGGCGCCCATCACGATCAAATCCACATTCCGGGCCCGTGCCATGTTCATGATCTCTTCCGGGGCCGAGCCGAAGCTCACAGCCATCTCCGGGTCGCACCACAGCGCCGATCCAGGAGGCACAAGTCCCTGCAATTGCTGCAGGACTGCTTCGCGCTTGGCCGCCAGTTCACCGTCCGACGCCGTGCCGTGGCGGGTTGCGACATGCAGCAGGGTCAGGCGCGCCTGATACTCCTGCGCCAGAGAGAACGCGTAGGCGACGGCGCGCTCCGGAGTCTTTTCCAGATCCGTGGCAAACAGAATATTCTTCCATTCCGCGGTGCGCCCAGGTTCTCCCGCAAAGCGCGGCCCCACGGTCATCACCGGGCACGCTGCCCGGCGAAAAATCTCCTCCGCGCCGGAGCCCAGGAGCAACTTCTCGATTTTCTTGGCTCCGTGCGTACCGACCACGATCAGGTCGATTTCGTGTTTCTGGATCAGCTTCTCAATGGTGGGCCACAGAAAGCCTTCCTCCAGCACAACCTCGTGCGGCGCCTGGCGCAGCCGCCCCGAAATGAGGATGTCGGCGAGCTTCTGCTCGGCGGCCTGGCGCAGCGCTCCGTGCGTTACCGTGGCCGCTTCCGGAGGCACAAAGGCGTAGGCGTCTGGGGTGAGGACATGAGCCAGATAAATGCGCGAGTCAAAGCGGCGGGCAATAATAAGGGCATAATCCAACGCGTTCTCCGCGCAGGGAGAAAAATCGGTGGCGACGAGAATGTTCGCCAGCGAGACCCGGGTGACCGGCGTCTCTGTGCGTTGCGGGTGTTCCTTGATCTCTTTCATAACTCCCTCCCGGACTGCACATTGGGGAGTGCAAGCGAACTGGGCAATGCCCCTAACAAAGCACATGGCTTGCCATGATCTTCCTTCATTGCTCATTGAAAATAAAGCACTTAAAGCCAATCCTCGGCGGCCACTGGGACTCTTGTGTGTGTTTACGCAGGGCCTTGCGTCAAGTTCCTCACTCGGGATTCTTATCGGACAGGGAGAGCGAAAGTGCTGGGGTCAGAAAAGGAAGGAGGTAGCGGCCGGCGTCGGTTTTGCCCTGTTTTGGGCCGGAACGTCGCGATTGCGGCGCTCCTGCTTTCTACCGTGCGCGGCCGCTACCTAACTTGCGAGACATCGACCCATTTGAGCAGCTTTCCTGCAGCGAATGCTTGCGCTTCCTGGTGCAGCCTCTGCGTCCGAAGCTGCGGCCGGGGCATCCGCTTGGGTCCGATCCATATTTTCTCTCCACTTGCGCCAGTAGTATAGGAGCAACGAAAGTGCCATTCCGGTATCCCGTGCGCGGTTCCCTTAACCCCATTTTCCTCTTTCGCTTATGTGTTTTATCGGTGGCTGTTCCCGGGGTATTGTGCGAACTTGTGTGGCATTTCGCGCTGGCCCGGGCGATCTGACGCAGTGAATGCCCCGCGCTGTGGCAGGCGGGAAGAGTCGTTCAAGCCCCGGCGGAAGCCGCCGGTTCTTCTTCTTCGGGGTGCGAGAGTCCGAACTTTTTCATCTTATAGCGCAGGGCATCGCGGCTGATGTCCAGGAGCTTCGCCGCGCGCATCTGATTTCCGTTGGCCTGGCGCAATGCCATTTCCACCAGCGCGTGTTCCACGTCCTCCAGTGAAGTACCGCCCTCGGGGATCGTCAGGGGAGGAAGGCGGCGCTTGCCCGGCGCTAGGTGATCGCCGGGAGGCTCGTGGGTGGTGAAAGCCACGGCGCTGCGGCCGCCAGGTCCTCCGGAGACGGAGATCGGCAGATAGTCGGGGCGCAGGAGCGGCTCTTCCTCGAGAATCATGGCGCGCTCGATGGCGTTTTTCAGCTCGCGGATGTTGCCCGGCCAGTCGCACTGCAGCAGCAGGCGCCGCGTATCTTCGTTGATGCCCCGGATGGACTTGCGGAACTTGCGGTTGTAATGATCCAGGAAGAAGTCCACCAGCGGGAGGATATCCTCCTTGCGCTCGCGCAGCGGCGGGATGTAGATGGAAATGATTGCCAGGCGGTAATAAAGATCCTGGCGGAAGTGCCCTTCGCGCACGGCGCGTTCCAGGTCGCGGTTGGAGGCGGCGATGACGCGCACCTCGACCTGGATGTCGCGCACCCCGCCGACGCGCCGGATCATCTGATCCTCGAGGACGCGCAGCAGCTTGGCCTGCAACAGCGGCGAGAGTTCGCCGATTTCGTCAAGGAAGAGCGTGCCGCCGTCGGCGACTTCGAACAGCCCCTTCTTCATGGCCTTGGCGTCGGTGAACGCGCCCTTCTCGTGGCCGAAGAGCTCCGCTTCCATAAGCGTTTCCGGGATCGCCGAACAGTTGATGGCCACGAAGGGGCGGTCCTTGCGGGAGCTGTCGTAGTGAATGGCCTTGGCGATAAGGTCTTTGCCGGTGCCGCTCTCACCCTGGATCAGGATGGTGGAGGCTTCGCTGGCGGCGATCTTGCGCACGAACTTCATCAGCTCGGTCATCTTGCGGGAGACGCCGATGACGTCGTGGTAGCCGGCGCGGCGGCGCATTTCCGAGCGCAGCGATTCCACTTCGGTGCGCAGGGAACTGGCTTCCGCGGCGTTCTGAACGGTGACCGCCAGCTCGTCGAACTGGATGGGCTTGGTGATGAAATCGTAGGCCCCGAGGCGCAGCGCGGCTTTGACCTCGTCAAGTTGCGGATCCGCGGTCATCATGATGACCGTGTGCGTGTAGCCGGCCTGCTTGAGCTGCTCGAGCACTTCGATGCCGCTGTGCCCGGGAAGGTGCACATCCAGGAGGATCACGTCCGGCGATTCCGTTTGGCTCAGGCGCAGAGCTTCTTCGCCGTCGGCCGCCTCCACACTCTCGAAACCGTACTCCGTGCACTTCTGGGCCAGCGACCAGCGGACGAGTTTCTCGTCGTCCACAATCAAGATTTTCTTCTTTACCATCGTCTTTACTGTACCACTCCGGCCTTCGCCGCGACACCTTCACCCGCCCGGCGTTCCAGCGGAATCCAGATTTCGATTTGCGTGCCCCGCCCGGGCTCGCTGCGCACTTCAATGCGCCCCTCGTGCGATTCCACGATGCCCCTGGCCAGCGGCAGGCCCAGCCCCGTGCCTTCTTTGCGCGTAGTGAAGAAGGGCCGGAAAATTTTGGACAGCACGTCGCGGGAAATCCCGCGGCCGGTATCACTGACGCGGATCAGGGCCCGCCCGCTCCTCTTTTCCAGGATCACCTCGACGCGCCCTTCTTCGCGGATGGCCTGGATGCCGTTGAGGAGAAGATTGAGCACTACCTGCTGCATCTGCACGGGATCGTGGACTACGGCGGTGAGGTCCGGCGATGGCACAAAGAGCACCTCGATGGGCCGCGTGCGCACCTGTTGGCGCGCCAGCAGGACGGCCTGCTCGACCGTGGCGTTGAGGTCCGCGGAGTGAAATTGCGGAGGCCGCGGCCGAGCGTAAATCAGCAGGTCGTTGAGGATGCCCTGGATCTGGCGGATTTCCGCGTGGACGTCGGCCAGGACCTCGCGGCTGGGGCTGTTGGGAGGGAGGTCTTTGCCGATCACTTCGATGACCCCGGCAATGCCCGCGAGGGGATTGCGGATTTCATGGGCCAGGCCGGCGGCCAGCTCGCCGATGGTGGCCAGGTGCTCGGCGCGGGACATCTCCTGCCGGTGCAGGCGCTCGATCTCCGCCTTGCTTTCGCGCAGTTGCCGCACCATTTCGTTGAAGTGCTGCCCCAGTTCCCCCACGTCGTCGTTGCGCTCCGCGAATTTGACTTCGGCTTGCAGATCGCCGGTGCGCACCAGGGTGATGGTCTTCTTCAGCTCGCGCAATGGCCGCTCCACCAGGATGGCCAGCACCGCCAGCAGCACCCCGCAGATCACCACCGCGCCCGAGGCAGCCACGGTCAGAATCCAGCGCCCGTTGGGGATTTCCTGTACCAGCAGGACGATTTGAAAAGCAAAGAGACCGAGCAGGAGGACGCCGACGACGGGCAGGATGGCCTTCAGCCGCCAGTGCAGGCGCGGTGCGGACCGGAAGAGGCTACCGAGGTCCATACTTACATCTGACCAGAGAGAGCCGCACAAGGCAAGTGCCCCCTGTTCCGGATCGCTTCGCAGCCTGTCTTGCCGGGAAGTCCAGAGGGTGCCGTGCCGCGCGCATCACCTTCGCTTCTAAGTGTTTACCTCATCTCTTTGCATCCCATGAAAAGGTTACCTTGCGTTTACGCAATTGCGCATGGCAATCATCAAAATAATGCGTGAACGCATCTCCGCTTCCGCGGATATGGTGTATTGCATGGCGATCACCGGTTGCCCAATGGAGGTGCCGGTTGCCAGGGAGTTCTTCGATGGTGAGGCAGTACCTGTTGGCGAGCGATTTTGACCAGACGCTGAGCTTCAACGATTCGGGAGTCGTTCTCAGCGAACTCATCGGTTTCCACGGCTTCCGCGAAAAAGTCGCCGGACTGTCGCGCGCTCATCTGGTGCAGCAGGGCGCCGAGCTCGCCTATCTGATCCTGCACGACCCGGATTTCCGCCGCGTGCGCCGCGAACACCTGGTGGAGACCGGGAAGCGCATGCGCCTGAAGCACGACGTCGCACTTTTCGCGCGCGCCCTGGATACCCTGGCCGAGGGCTACAAGTTTTCCTTTTACGTGATTTCCGCCGCGCCGCAGGAGATCATCCAATCGGCGCTGGAGGGTGTTGTGCCGCCGGAGCATATTTTCGGCACACGCTTCCGCTATGTTGACCCCTTAGCGGTCACCGCTACCGGCGGCGCGACCGGGGAAGTGCAGTCCATCGAGCGGGCCTCGGCCGGCTGGGGCAAAGTTACTGCGCTCGAGGAGATTCGCGCGGCGCTGGGCATCAGCCATGACCACATCATCTACCTGGGCGACGGCAGCTCCGACCTGCCGGTGATGATGCACGTCAACCAGCACGACGGGCTGACCATCGCCGTCTCCGAGGCCCAATACATCACGCGCATCGCGCGCCGCACCGTGCTCAGCGACAACGCGATGAGCGTCCTCGTCCCCGTGCTCGAGGACGTGCTGCGCTGGGATTCCGCGCAGATCCGCCGGGTCTTCGCCGGCTTTGGCTTCACTCTCCGCGAATGGGACAAGACCCGCACGGACATGCTCACCATCGAGGACGCCACCCCGCCTGCCGCTTCACCCTGAGCGTATTCGCAGGCTGCACCTTGCGCGCAGCGCGGGCTCTCGCTTCTTGTTGCGTCCGCTGGAACGCGGCCGCGAAGCAAGCATCGGAATTCTTTGCTATGCTTCTTCTCCCCGGAGGTTTTCATGGCCAAGAAATCCATTCTGATGCTGGTCGGCGACTACGTCGAAGACTACGAGGTGATGGTGCCGTTTCAGGCGCTGCTTATGGTGGGCCACAGCGTTCACGCCGTTTGTCCCGGCAAAAAGGCCGGCGAGAGCGTGCGCACGGCCATCCACGATTTCGAAGGTGATCAGACCTACAGCGAAAAGCGCGGCCACAACTTCACGCTCAACGCCGCCTTCGATCAGGTCAAACCCGAAGAATACGGCGCGCTGGTGATCCCTGGCGGCCGCGCCCCGGAATATATCCGCCTCAACCCGCGCGTCCTGGAAATCGTCCGTCATTTTGCCGCCGCGAAGAAGCCCATCGCCGCCATCTGCCATGCCGCGCAGGTGCTGGCCGCGGCGGGCGTCCTGGAAGGGAAGAGCTGCAGCTGCTATCCCGCGCTTGCGCCGGATGTCACCCGGGCGGGCGGGAAGTTCGTGGACATCCCGATAGATGCGGCGTACGTGGACGGCACGCTGGTCACCGCGCCGGCGTGGCCCGCGCATCCGGCCTGGCTGGCGAAATTCCTCGCTGTCCTGGGCACCAAGATCGAAGCGTAATCATTGCCCTGCGGCGCACCCTGTTCGCAGGCTGGAATTCCAATCCCGGGATGAAGGAGAAGCGCATGTTGCAACGCCGCCTCGGCAAGAACGGCCCGCTGGTTTCCGCGCTGGGTCTCGGCTGTATGGGCATGTCCGAATTTTACAGCGGGCGCGATGACGCCGAATCCATCGCCACCATCCACCGCGCGCTGGACCTGGGCATCACCTTTGTGGACACCGCGGACATGTACGGCATGGGCGCCAACGAGGAGCTGGTGGGGCGGGCCATCCGCGGACGCCGCGACCGGGTCTTCCTGGCGACGAAGTTCGGCGTGGTGCGCAGCAATGATCCGGGAATTCGCGGCGTCTGCGGCCGCCCGGAATACGTGCGCGCGTGCTGCGACGCCAGCCTGAAGCGCCTGGGCGTGAATCATATCGACCTCTACTACCAGCACCGCGTGGATCCCGAGGTGCCCATTGAGGAGACGGTCGGAGCCATGGCGGAACTGGTGCGCGCGGGCAAGGTGCGCCACCTCGGCCTGTCCGAGGCCGCGCCGGCCACGATCCGCCGCGCCTATGCCGTGCATCCCCTTGCGGCGCTGCAGTCGGAATACTCGCTGTGGACCCGTGATCCCGAGGACGGCGTGCTGGCCGCGACGCGCGAGCTGGGCGTCGCCTTCGTGGCCTACAGCCCGCTCGGCCGCGGCTTTCTCACCGGGCAGTTCCGGCGCTTCGAGGACCTTGCGCCGGACGACTACCGGCGCAGCTCTCCGCGCTTTCAGGGCGAGAATTTCGCGCGCAATCTGCGGCTGGTGGAGCGCGTGGAAGCGATCGCCAAAGAGAAGGGCATGACCCCGGGGCAGCTGGCCCTGGCCTGGCTGCTGGCCAAGGGCGAAGACATCGTGCCCATTCCCGGCACGAAGAAGCGCACGCGGCTGGAAGAGAACGCGGCGGCCGTCCTGATCCGCCTGAGCGCGGACGAGTTGCGGCGGATTGACGAAGCCGCGCCGCCGGGCGCCGCGAGCGGCGAGCGCTATCACGAGAGCGCCATGCGCTTCGTGCAGCGTTGAGAGCGCATGAACCGCCTGGAAAACTGGTTCTGCGCTTCGTCGTTGTGGCGGAGCTTTACGCGGCGGCATCTGCTGCCGTGGGTTCTCGAAGACGCCGGCCTGGGCGAGCACGTTCTGGAGGTGGGTGCGGGCTTTGGCGCCGCCACCGAGGAATTGCAGCGGCGCACGCCGCGCCTCACCTCGCTGGAATACGCCGCTGATTCCGTAACGCGGATCGCCGCGCGCCGCCGGGGCGCAGTCTCCGGCGTGGTGCGCGGCGATGCCGCCGCGTTGCCCTTTCCGGACGCAACGTTTTCCGCGGTCGTCGCCATCCTCGTCCTGCACCATATGCGCTCCCTCGCGGCGCAGGACCGCGCCTTCGCCGAGATCCACCGCGTGCTGCGCCCCGGCGGCATATTCCTCGCCTTCGAAATTTCCGATAGCTGGATCGGCCGCGTGGCCCACATCCGCAGCACCTTTGTGCCGGTGGCTCCAGCGGGAGTCCGTGCGCGGCTGGCGGCGGCCGGCTTCTCCCGCATTACCGTGGACTTCCGGCGCTCGGCTTTCCGCCTCCGCGCCGTGCGCGCCGCGGAGGCAGCGTTTCACATGGAACACGCCGCCGCGACGAGCTGACACCGCAACTCTTCTTTCGCCGGGAAAGTACACTCAACAGGTGGGGAATTCCTGTGCCGCGGCAGTTTTCTGCCGTAAGCGTGTTGCGCGAGGAGCACGTCTCTTTCAGCTTGCGGCCGAGTGGGCTACCTCGGAACGGGTTTGGATCACGCGCAGGATGGAATCGCGGGAAATCATGCCGATGACGTGCGTGCCGCCGTCGCCCGCACCGGCCACCACCGGCATCTGGTTGATGTCGGCCGCCAGCAGCCGCTCCAGCAGGCCGAGCAGCGGCTCGTTCGGCGTGGCCCACAGGACTTGTTCGCGGGGGATCATCGCCGCCTGCACGGAGGTGGTGGCCCACTCCTCGCGCGGCACGCCATTCAGCTTGTGCACGTTCATCATCCCCACCATGCGGTCGTCGGTAAGCACCAGGTGGCAGCGCCGGCCGGTGCGCAGCACCTCCGCGCCATAGTCTTCGAGTGTGAGGCTGCCGCCGATGGTGGGCACCTCGTGGGTCATGACGTCTCCCGCGCTGAGCCCGGTGAGTGCTTCGCGGATGGCGACTTGCGCCACGCTCTCCTGCGCCGCAGTCAGCAGAAACCAGCCGATGAACGCCAGCCACAGCCCGGTCGGCCACTGCCCCAGCATGGCATACCACGCCCCGAAGAGGATCATGCCGTAGGCGATCAGCTTACCGCTGGTGCCGGCGATCTTCGTGGCCCGTACATAGCTTTTCGTTACGCCCCAGACGATAGCCCGGAAGATGCGCCCGCCGTCCATCGGGAAGCCTGGGAGAAGATTGAAGGTCGCGAGTGCGGCGTTGGTCCAGGCCAGCCAGATGGCCAGCGCTCCTACCATTTCGCTGAACGGAAACATTCTGGCCACGCCGAAAAAAACGATGGCGAGGAAGTAGCTGGACAGCGGGCCGGCCACGGCGATGTTGAACTCCTGCTTGGCGCTGCCGGGCTCCTTGCCGATGCGCGCTATGCCGCCGAAGACAAACAGGGTGATGGAGAGCACCGGGATCTTGTAGTGCAGCGCCACCTTGCTGTGCGACAGCTCATGAAAGAGCACGGAACTGAAGAACAGCACGCTGGTGAGAATGCCCGCGGTCCAGTGTTGCGTGGGGCTCCAATGCGGGTGCTGCTGCGTGTACTGCATGCGCAGCGACAGCGTGATCAGGGCGAAGATGATGATCCAGCTGGGATGCAGGTAGATGGGGATACCGAGGATTCGTCCGATTTGCAGGCCGGGTTTCGGAGCCATCACATTACCATCCTACTCTTTCCTACCACATCTCGGCCTCGGGAGCGAGGGGCGGACGCACAAAGCGTCCGTGCGGCGGGACCCGCTCTGATGCCAGTACACCACGCTGTGTGTAACCGGCCACGACGAAGGCGCTTCCGGCCTTAGCTAACCCCTGTCTTGTCAGGCGCTTGTAAATGGACCTGGGCGTGCCCTCCTGGGAAGGCGAAAGCACTTCTTGGAGGTCACCATGCGGCGGCAGACAGACACGCAACAGTTTTCGAGGCGCAGCACCAGATTTCTCTTCGTCGTGGCGGCCGTCTTGATGGCCGCTTCGCGTACCCGTGCGCAGGCCGCGGGGCCTGCTGCGGCGGCTCCTGGTTCGGCCGAGTCCGCCGCGTCTCCGGTACGGCGCATCGTTGTCAGCATTCCGGACCGCAAACTGGTCCTGTTCGAAGACGGGCGCGTGGTCAAGATCTATCGCGTGGCCATTGGGGCGTCCGCAAGCCCAACGCCGTCCGGCCAATTCAAGATCGTGCACCGCATTCCGAATCCAACTTATTACGCGCCCGGAGTGGTCTTGCCGCCGGGGCCGGAGAATCCGCTGGGAACTCACTGGATCGGTCTGGACATCAAGCACTTTGGCATTCATGGCACGAACCAGCCGCGCTCGATCGGCCGCAAGGCCTCCCACGGCTGCATCCGCATGCGCAATGAGGATGTGGCAAAG
Source organism: Terriglobia bacterium (assembly GCA_020072785.1). Classification (NCBI taxonomy): domain Bacteria; kingdom Pseudomonadati; phylum Acidobacteriota; class Terriglobia; species Terriglobia bacterium. Next base: position 212,460 of record JAIQGG010000004.1, read on the forward strand.
CTGTTCGCGCGCGTGCGCGCGGGCGACACCGTGGAATTGCTCGCCGCGCGCACGGAAGAGACGCTGCGGCTCTTCGGTGGAGACCGCCCGGCCGTATTGTCCGCGCAGGCGGCACCTGCCGGGGAGACGGTCCAGGCTGCCCCGGCCGCTTCCGCCGGTCAGCAGTAGCGCCGCCCGGGAAGGGAATCACTTCGTCCGAGGAGACACACGATGAATACCATGCTGGATTTCGCCACACTCCTGCTCTTCACGGCTGTTGCCGGTGCGCTGGCGCTGGCACTCCACTGGATGCTGCTGCGCGCCGCGTTCCGGCTGATGCGCCCGGCGGGAGCCGCGCGGAGTGCAGCGGCCAATGTGCCGGCCGGACAGCGGTTCGCCGCCGGGCGCTGAGCAGGCGCGGATTTTTTCCCTGCAGAGCGGGGAGAAGGGAGAAACACAATGCTGCTTTTGAAATATCTGCTGATGATCGCCGGGGTGGGGCTGTTTGGCAGTGCCGCGGCGCTCGTCGCCTACGACGTCTATATCGCCGCACAACTTCGCCGCCTCCTGGCCCGCGGAGAACAGGAGGGGGGCCGCGCGCCGTTGGAAGCAGAAGGGCCTGCGCTGCTGCGCCGCCCTTTTCCGCCGGTCCGCTGGTCGCTGGCCCAGCGGCTGGCCCTGGCCGCGCTGCTGTCGCTGTGCGTTGCGCTGAGCATCGCCGTGATCCCCGACGGCATGGCGGGGATCCGCGTCAGCCAGATCTCCGGCGTGCGCCTGGGGACGCTCTATCCCGGCGTGCATCTGCTCGTGCCGTTCGTGGACCGCGTGGCGCTGTATGACACGCGCGAGCAGGTGTATACGACGCTGGCCGCGGAAGATCCAAGGAAAAAGGGCGACGTGCTGAAGGTACAGGCGCGCGAGGGGCTGGAGGTCGGTCTTGCGGTGGCGGTGCGCTACCGGCTGGATCCCCGGCGGCTCGGCGCGATTCACGCGGACCTGCCGCAACCGGTGCGGGAAGAAGTGGTGGCTCCGGTCGTCGCGACGGTCTACCGTCAGCTCGCACCCAACTACATCATCCGGGAACTCTTCGCGACCCGGCGCGAGGAACTCCGCCAGAAAGCCGCCGAAGCCATTGCCGCGCGGCTCGGCGCCGACGGAATCGTCGTGCGGGAGGTCCTGCTGCGCGAGATCCAGCTTCCTGCCGAATACGCGCGGGGCCTGGAGGGGCTGCTTCTGAAGGAACAGGAGAATGAGCGCCTGGGCACGGAGCAGGAGATCAAGCAGAAACAGGTACGCATCGCCGAGCTGGAGGCCGAGGCGCAGAAAACCCGCGACGTCAAGCAAGCGGAAGCGAATGCCCAGGTACGCGTGCTCCAGGCCAAGGCGGAATCCGATGCCATGCAGTACACCCTGCCGCTGAAGCAGAAGCAGATCGAACAGACCAAGCTGGAAGCCGTGGCACGCAAGGAAGCCACGCTCCAGAACGCCGACGCCGCGGCACAGGCCAAGATCATCGACAGCAGGGCCGAAGTCGAGCGCCAGAAGAACCTGGCCGAAGCCGAGGCCAACCGGATTCGCGTCACCGCCGCGGCCGACGCGGAGCGCATGCGGCTGGAAGCGGTTGTGCTAAAGCAGAACCCCATGTTGATTCAGAAGATTATTGCAGAGCGCCTCTCCGACAAGTTGCAGATCATGATGGTGCCGATCGACGGAAAAAATTTCTTCGCGAACGATGTGCTGCGTTCCGCCTTCAGCGGCGCCGCGGCCAACAGCAGCGAAGCGGCGCCCAATGATCCCGAAGATCCCCCGGCGAATGTTTCGGCGCAGAAGCGGCCGAGCCGCCGGCCGTAGGCGCACAGGCTGAAACTGTCCGGAGCGAAGTCGAGGAAGCCCGTGCCACAGAACTGCGGAAACGAGCTCCGCCGGCCAAAAACCCTGCGGGTGGCTGGTGAGCGCGACGCACAGTGGAAAAACGGAGGCCGCCGCCTTCGCAAGCCGCCAGCGCCGCGCCGCCAGCCATCCGGCTGGCGGTTTCCTGCCGGCAAAGATCTCCTAGGAGCGCTTCACCGGCTCGCGCAGGCCCATTCGTTCCAGGCGCGGCAGAACCTCGTCGCGGAAGTACGGGAATTCCTTGAGGTAGTTGACGAAGGTGATGGTGCTGCCGATGAACCCGGCCTGGCTGATCTTCGCCAGCTCGCCCGCCACATCGTCGGGCGCGCCGATCAGCGGATAAACACCGTGCCCGCCGACGAAGCGCTCGCGGAAGAGCTGGAACGCTTCCGGCGGAAAAGACTGCGCATGCAGGCCCTGCAGCGTCATCAGGTGCTCCGCCGCGGGAAGATCGCCCATCTTTTTGGTGTAGTAATCGTGGTACTCGACGGCTTCCTTCTTCGTGGGACGCACCACGACGTAGGACGTGGTGAAAACATCGATCGCGCGGTTCATTCCGGCGGCGATGCCCTTGATGCTTTCCACGTCTTTCCTGCCCTTTTCCAGGTCGACCAGCACGGTAAAAAGAAAATCGCAGTTGCGCGCGCCGAACGTGCGGCCCGCGCCGGAGGAGCCCGCGTTCATCACCACCGGACGTCCCCCGTAAGGCTTGGGCTCCCCGACCACCCCGCGCACCTTGAAAAAGCGCCCGCTGTAGTCGAAGGGCGCCTTCTCCGTCCAGATCTTCTGGACGATGTCCCACCACTCCTGGCCGTAGTCGTAGCGTGTGTCGTGCTCGCGCTGCGCGATCCCGAACATCTCGAACTCGTCCTGGTTCCACCCGCAGACGATGTTCAGCCCGAAGCGGCCTTCGCTGATATGCGAGATGGTGACCATCTGCTTGGCCGCGAAGATAGGATGCACCAGGGGAGCGTGCACCGTGCCGAATACGGTGATCTTTTTCGTTTTGGCCAGCAGTCCGCAGGCCCAGGTGAGCGTCTCCAGCGTGCTCCCCTGGAAATTCGATTCGCCGCCGTAGCCTTTCCAGCGCGCGATGGGCAACAGGAATTCAATCCCTGCCTCATCGGCCATCTGCGCCAGCTGGAGGTTGTTCTCCCAGGAGGCGTCCCAGCGCTCAGGCACCTTGGTGACGGCCATGCCGCTCGAGCAGTTGGGCGAAAAGATGCCCAGCTTGAGCTTGTTGCGGTTGAACATCGATGTGGGGGGCCGTGTCATGGAGCCGGTTTCCTTTCCAAAGTAGGAGTGCTATCGAATGCCGGATTATACGGATAAAAAAGCTTTCCGCGCACAGGACTTTTTCGAAAGGGGTTCTCGCAGGATGAGCTTCCCGATTCTCTTCCGCGCGGGTCGCCGATCCCGCGTCACGGCGCTCCGCAGCCGTGCTATCATCGCCGCGCGTCCCCGTGAATGCCACGCGACATCTTCCTGCGCCCCGCCCGCTAAGCCGTCTCTTCCTGTGCGCCCTGTGCTGTTTCGCCGTACTGGGCTTTGCGTCCGCGTCCCGCGCCGGCTCCCTCGAAGAGGCCGCGCGGGGCCTGGCCCGGCAGACGGCGTCCCTCGCGGCGGCGCACGCTCCGTTGCGCCTGGTGTGGGGCAATGCCTCTTCGCTTTCCGAAGCGGAAAGCGAAGCCCTGCGGCGGGCCTTCGTCGCGGAGCTATCCGGCCGCCGCGCCACGCTCACCGAGGAGGCCGCCGCGCCCGAGCTGCGCGTTTCCTTGCGCGAGACCCCGGCGCATCTGCTCTTTGTCGCCGTTTTTCCCGGCGCGGAAGACTCCTCCGAGGTGCGCATGGTGGAGGTGCCGCGCGCCGGAATCTCCGTGGACGAACACGCGCCTTCCGTCCTGCGCCTGCAGAGGGAACTGCTCTGGGGGCAGCGCGAGCCGCTTCTGGACGCCGCGGAATTCCCCGGCGATGCGGCGCGGCCGGGTCTTCTTCTGCTTCTCGGCCGGGAATCGCTTGCTCTGCTTCATGCGGAGAAGGACAGCTGGACGCTGCAGGATTCCGCGCCGCTGCTCCCGGCTGCCGCGCCGGCCCGGGATTTGCGCGGAGAGATTCGCCTCAACGGGCCGCGCGCCCAGGTTATTCTTCCCGGCCGAATCTGCGCCGCGAGTTTCGAAACGAAAATTTCGCTGGACTGCCGCGCCGCCAGCGAGCCCTGGCGCGCAAGAGTGCCGCTGCGCTCGGCCTGCGACTCCGCGCTCTGGCAACTCGCCACCGGCTCCGGCGATTGGTCGGTGGCCGACCAGATCCGCCTGGAGAGCGAGCCCGGACAGAGTTCGGGCGCTTCCACGGCCAGGCCGCTGGATCTGCCTGGGCCGGTATTGTCGCTTTCTCCCGCGCCGGAGAACCGTTCGGCTTGGGCCGTGGTCTGGAATCTCGCTTCGGGGAACTATGAGGTCTATCGCATCACATTGGCGTGCGGGAATTAGCCTGCTGGCGGCGTTCGCGGCCCTGAGCGCGCCGTTGCGCGCCGCGGAGCGCCCGCGCTACGGCGGAACGCTGCGCGTGGAGATGCGCGCCGCCGCGGTCTCCCTCGATCCGCGCGACTGGCGCGCGGGCTCGGAAGAGGCGGCCAGCGGCGCAAAACTTGCGGCGCTGCTTTTTGACCGCCTCGTGGCGCTGGACAACTACGGCCGCTTTCTGCCGCAGCTCGCCGCGGAGTGGTCGCATGACCCTTCCTTCCATCGCTGGCAGTTCACGCTGCGACCGGAGGTGAAGTTTTCCGATGGCACGCCGCTCACCGCCGCCGGCGTGGCCGCCGCGCTCGCGCCGCTCCTGCCCGCTACCCGGCAGGTGAGCGCTTCCGGCAGCGCCGTCGTGTTCCAGTCCGCCGCGCCGATGCCCGATCTTCTCGAGGAGCTCGCCTCCGGCCGCTATTTCATCTATCGCGCGCCCTCCGCGGGCGTTCTCCTGGGCACCGGCCCGTTCGTTCTCGCTGCTGCGCCCCCGGCTAGTGCCGCGGGGGCCGCATCCCCGCCGCCAGGCGCGGCACTCGCGCGCAACGAGGCGCATCTCACGTTTCGCGCCAACGCGGAAGCCTGGTCCGGCCGCCCGTTCGTGGACGCCGTCGAGGTGACGCTGGGTGTGCCGCCGCTGCGCCAGCTCTACGATCTGCAGCTGGGCCGTGCCGACCTGATCGAGCTCTCCCCGGATCTGGTGCGCCGCGCGGTGCAGGCCGGCCTGCACACCTGGGCTTCCGCGCCCGTGACGCTCTACGCGCTGCGCTTCGACGACACCCTGCCCGCCGTGCAGGACGCCCATCTCCGCGAAGCCCTGGCCCTCTCCCTCGATCGCGCTACGATGGCCGGCGTGTTGCTCCAGAAGCAAGCCGAACCCGCCGCCGCTCTTTTGCCGCCGTGGCTCTCCGGGTATGCTTTCCTCTTCACCGTGGAAACGAACGTGGAGCGCGCGAAGGAGATGCGCGCGGCCTTGCCGGCCACCCTGGCGACCGTGGCGGAGCCGCTGCGCCTGCGCGTGGATGCGCCGGGCGACCTGGCCAGGCTGCTCGGGGACCGCATCGCGGTGAACGCCCGGCAGGCTTCGCTGGTCGTCCAGGTGGTGAACCGCATGGGTGCGCGCGCCGCCGCCGGTGTGCCGGCCTCGCGCGAGCCCGCGCCGGGCATGCGCCTGGTCGCCTGGCGGTTTCGCTCGCTCTCCGCACGTGCCGAGCTGGACGCCTTCGCCGCCGCCCTGGGCCTGGCGGAATCGGCGGAGAGCGCCGGGTCAGCCGCTTCGAGCGCCGATCCCGCGCAGCTTCACGCGCGTGAGCTGCGCCTTCTCGCCGAGCGCCGCGTCCTGCCGCTCGTGTTCCTCCCGGAGTTCGCCGGTGTGGGCTCGCACGTGCGCGACTGGATGCCCGCGTCCTGGGGTGACTGGCATCTCGCCGAGGTCTGGCTGGATAGTTCGGAATCGTCCGCGCCCGCGAAATCCTCCGGAGAAACGCCATGAGCTTTCGCACCAAACTCTTTCTGCTATTTCTCCTCACCGTGCTGGCCTCGGTGACGCTGGTGGCCTGGGGCGTGACGCGCTACACGCGCAATGCCTTCGAGGAACTGGATACACAGCGCACCGAAGCGCTGGTGGCCCAGTTCCACAAGGAGTTCGCGCAGCGCGCCGACGAAGTGGCGCATCGCGTCGAGAACATCACCAACGCCGAAGTGACCATAAAGACCGCTCTGGAACTGGCCCAGCCCAATGCCGATCCTTCCGCTTATGTGCACGACGCCAACGGCGCGGCCCAGGAGCAGAATCTCGATTACGTGGAGTTCGTCAATTCCGACGGAACGCTGATCTCCTCGGCGCAGTATCCCGCGCGCGTGGGCTACAAGAACGACTGGGTCACGGTGACGAAGGACTGGCGTTCTTCGCCCGCCTTCCTGAAGCGGGAAGAGTCGCCCGACGGCGTCGCCCTCTCCCTGACCGCCGTGCGCACCCTGCCCGTCGGGGAAAAGATTTTCTACGTGATCGGCGGCCGCCGCCTGGACCAGAACTTTCTGGCTTCGCTGGTGCTCCCTTCCGGGATGCGCGCGCTGCTCTACCGCAATCTGGAGCAGGGCTTCGTGCCCTCGGCGCTGACCGATGCATCGGGGGAAGTGGCGCAGAGCGAGCAGCTCGCCCCGCTCATCCAGCAGATGCAGAAGCAGCCGCGCCCGCTGGTGGAAACGGTGAACTGGTCCGCGGATGCGGCCTCGGCGGAAACGTTTCATGCCATGCCGCTCCTCGGGCGCAACCACGAGTTGCTGGGCGTCCTGCTTGTCGGCAGCCCGCGCCGGGAGCTGGTGCTGCTGCTGCGGCGCATCCAGTCCATCGCTGCGGGTGTCGGCGCGGGCGCCCTGCTGATCGGGCTGCTGCTCACGTGGTGGGTCTCCGCGCGCATCACCCGCCCGGTCGTGGAGCTTGCGGAAGGCGCCCGGGCCGTGGCCGCGGGCAATTGGCACACGCGCATGAAGACCGGCGCGGGCGGCGAAATCGGCCAGCTGGCCGCGGCGTTCAATGATATGACCGGCACGCTCGCGGCGCAGCGCGAGCGCCTGGTGCAGGCCGAGCGCGTGGCCGCCTGGCGCGAGCTGGCCCGGCGCCTGGCCCACGAGCTGCGCAACCCGCTCTTCCCCCTGCAGATCACCCTCGAGAATCTGCAGCGCGCGCGGACCCTGCCGCCCGAACAGTTCCACGAGATCTTCCAGGAGTCCACCGCGACGCTCAAAGCCGAGCTCGCCAACCTGAACATCATCGTCGGCCGCTTCAGCGATTTTTCGAAGATGCCCACGCCGCAGCTTCGCCGCGTCAATGTGAACGATGCCGTGCGCAATGCGGTGCGCCTCTTTGAAGCCCAGTTCAACGCCGTGGGCAAGCCGGCCATCACCCCGGATCTCCGTCTGGACGAGGCCCTGCCGGAGATCGAGGCCGATCCCGACTTGCTGCATCGCGCCCTGCAAAATCTGGTGCTCAACGCCCTGGACGCCATGCCCGCCGGCGGAACGCTCACGCTGCGTACCAGCGCCCGCGACGGCGGGGTGCGTCTGGAAGTCAGCGATTCCGGACAGGGGCTTACGCCCGAGGAATGTTCGCGGCTGTTCACTCCCTACTACACCAGCAAGCAGCACGGCACGGGTCTTGGCCTGGCCATCGTGCAATCTGTGGTCAGCGATCATGGCGGCACGATCAGCGTCGCGAGCGACCCCGGCAGTGGCACGACCTTCCGCATCGAGCTGCCCCCGCGGCCCCCCAAAATTCCGGCCGCGGCGCAAACCGGCGGCTCCGCGCCGCCGTCCGGCCGTCCGGCCTGAGTGCGGCGAAAGGAAGGCGACGTGCCCCGAAAAGCTCATCTCCTCCTGGTGGACGACGATCCCAGCACCCTGGCGTCGCTCGCCCGCGCCTTCCGCATGGCCGGCCACGAAGCCACGGTGTGCGACAACGCCGCGCGCGCCGCCGAACTGCTGCACGCGGAAACGTTCGACCTGATCTTTTCCGACGTGGTTATGCCCGGGAAGGACGGCCTGGCGCTGCTCGAGGAGTTGAAGGCCGCGGGCGTGAAGACGCCGGTGATCCTCATTTCCGGGCAGGCCAGCGTGGAGATGGCCGTGCGCGCGGTGAAGCTGGGGGCGCTGGATTTTCTGGAAAAGCCGCTCTCCACCGACAAACTGCTGGTCACCGTGGAAAACGCGCTGCGCCTGACGCGTCTCGAGGAAGAAAACCGTGAGCTGCGCCGCCGCCTCGGCCGCCACGAACTGGTGGGCAGCGGCCCGGCCATGCAGAAGCTCCTGGCGCAGATCAACCGCGTCGCCCCCAGCGAAACCCGCGTGTGCATACTGGGCGAAACGGGCACGGGCAAGGAGCTGGTGGCCCGGGCCATCCACGAGAAAAGCGCGCGCCGCGACGCTCCCTTCATCACCCTCAATTGCGCGGCGGTTCCCGCCGAGCTCATCGAATCGGAGCTTTTCGGCCATGAAAAGGGCGCCTTCACCGGTGCGGCCGCCCGCCATACCGGAAAATTCGAACAAGCCGGCGGCGGCACGCTCTTTCTCGACGAGATCGGCGACATGCCCCTGGCCATGCAGGCCAAGCTGCTGCGCGTCCTGGAGGAGGGCGAGATCGAGCGCGTGGGGGGCGACAAGCCGGTGCGCGTCAATGTGCGCGTTCTCGTGGCCACCCACCGCAATCTGGAAGAGCTTGTGCGCCAGAACGGCTTCCGCAGCGACCTTTTCCACCGCGTCTACGTCTTTCCGCTGCTCCTGCCGCCCCTGCGCGAGCGGCTCGAGGATTTTCCCGAGCTGACGGCGCATTTCGCGCGCCAGGTGGCCGCGCAGAACGGCTGGAAAGAAAAGGAATTCTCCGCGGAGGCGATCGAGGAACTGCAGCGCTACTCCTGGCCCGGCAACGTGCGCGAGCTGCGCAACGTGGTCGAGCGGCTGGTGCTGCTCGCGGCGGAGGATGCCGTCACGCCCGCGGACGTGCGCCGGGCTCTGCCGGCTCCGGGAGCCGGCGCCCGGGGAGCATCCGCCGGCGCGGGCGCCGAGGCTATTCCCGCTGGCGCCAGCGGAACGCTGACGGAGCGCATGGAGGCCTTCGAACGCGAGGTCCTGCTCGCCGAGCTGCGCCGTCACAATTTCCACATGACCAACGTCGCGCGCGCCTTGGGCCTCGAGCGCAGCCACCTCTACAAGAAATGCCAGCAGCTCGGCATTGACCTGCAAGCCCTCCGGAAATCCGACTAGACAATTCAGCGGTTGCGCACGGGGGCCCGCCGCAGGCCGGTACATTTGCGCGCAGCCGCGGGCTCCAGCCCCTGCCGCTGCAGCGATTTCCAGCTCATGTCTCCGCGCAGGTATTGCCAGATGCCCTGCAACCGCCAGAACATGTTCAGTTGCCGGTAGGGAAAATGCTCAAAGAAGCAGTAGCTCACCAGCCGCGCCACGTCTTTCCAGTCGCTGTACCGTTTGTACGTCAGCTCTTCCTGCAGCACCGCGCCGATGGAAATCACGGTCGCGAAGGCGTAGCCGAAGAGCAGAAACTGCACGAAGAACTCCCGGCTCAGCACCCCGGCCCAGGCCGCCAGCGCGATGGTCACGAGGCCGCCCAGTTCGATCACCGGAGCCAGGAGTTCGAAGATCCACAGATAAGGCAGCGCAAAGCATCCGATCCGCCCGTAGCGCGGCCGGAAGAGCATGTTGCAGTTCGTCCACAGCACGTCCAGCAGGCCCTTCTGCCAGCGGCTGCGCTGCCGTCCCAGCGAGCGCAGGTCCGCGGGCACCTCGGTCCAGCACACCGGGTCCGGCACGAATTTAATTTCGTAGTCGGCATTCTTCTCCAGCAGGCGCCGGTGCATGCGCGTCACCACGTCGAAGTCCTCCCCGATCGAGCTTGCCCGGTAGCCGCCCAGCTCGCGCACCAGGTCCGTTCGGAACACGCCGAACGCTCCGGAGATGATCATCAGCATGTTGCCTTGCGCCCAGGCTTCGCGGCCGATCAGAAACGCGCGCAGGTATTCCACCACTTGAATCACTTCGATGCTTTTGCGCGGCAGGCGGATCCGCCGCAGCCGCCCTCCTTCCAGTTCGCAGCCGTTCACCACCCGCACGATACCCCCCGCCCCGACGATGCGCTTGGGGTCGTTCAGCACCGGAAGCATGATGCGCAGAAGCGCATCGCGTTCCAGCACGGAATCGGCATCCACGATGCACACGTACGGCGAGGTCGCGGCGTTCAGCCCGGCATTCACCGCATCCGCCTTGCTCCCTCCGGGCTTCTTATCCAGCACCAGCAGCCGCCGGTCCGCATCGCTGCGGTACAGGCCGCGCACTTCCGCGCTCTGCACATGCGGCACGTACACCACGCGCACCGGCCGCAACTGGAACTCTTCCTGCAGTTCCTGGAGCGTCTGGTCCGTCGAACCGTCGTTGATGACGATCAACTCGATCTCCGGATAATCCAGCTGCAGCAGGTTGCGCACCGATCCGCGCACCGATTTTTCCTCGTTGTGCGCGGGCACGAGCAGGGTGATGGGCGGCGCGAGCCGTGAGTCCTTGATCCACTCCAGGCGGTGGCTTTCCAGCTTATGGTGGTGCGCCGCACTGGTCTTCAGCGCGATGATCAGCATCGCCAGGTACGCCAGATTGCCGATCAGGTAGTAGTAAAACAGGGCGTGGTTCGCGAGACTCAGAAAGGAAATCATAGCGGCGCCGCGGTCCTGGCGGCAGCCAGCTCTTTTGGAGCGCTTCCCTGCGGAGCTGGAGCTCCGGACTGGAGAACGGCCCGCAGGGCCTTTCGCCGATTCCGGCTGACCAATGTGTGCAAAGCGCTGTCCATGCCTGCTTCCAGGATTCAGCTGCGCGCGGGTTTGCAGTTGACGGGGCTTGCGTGCCTGCTACAGACAGTTCTGGGGCGCAGTCTAGGGGAAGGGGGGAACCGCCGCCGTGCGCTGCTCCGGAAAATCTGCCGAGCAAGCCCGCCCGCGGAGGATTGCCTGCCGGTGGACGAGAGAACTGCACTCTCGCACGCTGGCCAGGAACCAGATGCGCACGGCGCTCCCAAGTACGACAAGCCCGTGGGCGCTCTGGCTCTTCTCCCCTTGCGGGTCGATCCGTAGCGCACTGCTATAGCTACTCTAGCAACAAGAAATCTCCCCTTGTTGGAGGATCATGTACTGGCGTGCATTCTAGTAAATAGCCGGGAATGCAAGCCGGGTGGCACAGGCCTACTCTTCGTGCCTGGGACGCGCCCGGCAGTTGCGCTATGCTGAGTCCGTCGCCATTCCGGCCGTTTCCGGGTAAAGTTTCCGAGTGATGAATCCCCTGATCGTCGTGCTTCCCATCGCGCTCTCCGGTGCCGCGGGCCTCGTGGCCTATGGCGCGGCCTATCCGCGCGCCCAGCTCTTCGGGCCCACCCTGTGCCGCACGGCGTCGCCCCGGCAGTTGGCCCTCACCTTCGACGACGGTCCCAACCCTGCCATCACTCCGCAGCTTCTCGACCTGCTGGCCCGCTATGACGCCCGCGCCACCTTCTTCCTGATCGGGCGCTACGTCCGGCAGTCGCCGGAACTGGTGCGCGAGATCGCCGCGCGCGGCCACGCCATCGGCAATCACACGGAAACCCATGCGAATCTCTTCTGGTGCGGCCCGGCGCGGCTGCGCGCGGAGCTTGGCCGCTGCCAGGAGGCCATCGCCTCGGTGCTCGGCGCGCCCCCGCTGCTGTTGCGCCCTCCCTACGGCTTCCGCAGCCCCTTCCTCGACGCCGCCGCGCGCGCGGCCGGGATTCGCCGCGTGGTGATGTGGACGCTCCTCCCGCACGACTGGTATCCGCAACCCGCCGAGCCCCTGATCTGGCGGATGCAGCCGGTGGCGCGCCGCGCGCAAGGGGCACGGCAGGGCGCGCCGCCGCGCTCCGGCGGCGACATCGTGTGCCTGCATGACGGGGATCACCGGCGCCCGGGCGGCGACCGCCGCCACACCCTTGCTGCGCTCGAATACTGGCTGCCACGCTGGCGCGACCTGGGCCTCGAATTTGTTACAATCCCTGCTATAGCGGGAGAAGGCCCGCGCTAACCATGGACGAACGCGCCTTTTATACCGAACGCGAAGAGACGAAGAAGCAGACCCTGCGCTGCCCGCACTGCAAAAAAGAGTTTGAGTTTCCCGTGCGTTGGAAGGTCTGCACCAAGAAGAAAGAGCTGCCGCGCGGCGCTGGCGAAGAAGACCGCAGGCACTTTGCGAACGCCACTTCCTACATGGTCCGCCTGGACGATCTGGCCGCGTGCTATAAGTGCCGCAAGCGCTTCGAACTCACCGGCCAGTCCACGGTGCTCATCTCCGACGCCGTGGGCGACCCTAACGCGGACCCCGAAAACTTCGGCAACCGCTAAGGAAAAACGCAGACAATGCAGAAGCCGCCGAGAGGGATTTCTGTTTTCGCGCCGGCCTTCGTGAGCGGCCGCTGGGCTAGATTTCCGGGTACATGTCGAAGAAGGCTTCGGCGGATTGCTGGAAGGCCGCTTCGATCTCTTCTTTGCTGCCTTCGATGAGGTGCATGGCCACCCGCACCGTCTTCCCGTTTTTCAATACCACCGTGGCTTCCTTCACCTCGCCCAATTCCTCCGAGGGAAACAGCCGCATCCCATAGATCAGCGCCAGCTTGGCCATGGCTCCGCTCCTTCTTTCCGTCCGCCATCCAGCCTACGTGTTCCCGCTTCCCATCGTCAAATCCGCTGTGCGAAACTCAGGCATCCGGTTTTCGGGGACGTGCATCGCACGGTGCAGAGCGGAGGCCATGGCTATGTTTTCGACGGTTCTGACTCCCCGTAAGATCTTTGCTTGGACGGCGGGCTTTCTCTTGCTGGTGCTGCCCGCCGCGGCCCAGGAGCCTCCCGGACCGCAGACCATGCCGCCGCCTGCCGTCGCTCCCGCCCCGCGCCCCGCGCCAGCTACGCCCAGGGCCACCGGCGAAACGCTGACCGTCCCGGCCGGGACCCGCCTGCCTGTCGTTCTCCAGAACGGTATTTCCACGCAAAGCGCCAAACCCGGCGACTCCGTCTATTTCCAGACCGCCTTTCCCGTCACCCAGGACAACCGCATCCTCATTCCCGTCGGCTCCTACGTGCGCGGCGAAGTCACCGAGGCCAAACGCCCCGGCCGCGTGAAGGGACGCGGCGAAATCCGCTTGCGCCTGGACACCCTCATCTTGCCCAACGGCTACACCATCAATCTCAACGCGGCTCCCACGGGCGCGGACACCGGCGGCAAGGAAAAAGTGGATTCCGAAGGAAAGATCGAGGGTGGCAGCAACAAGGGCGGTGACGCCGCGACGGTTGCGCGCACGACGGCGGCCGGTGCGACGATCGGCGCGATTGCCGACCGCAGCGCGAAAGGCGCCGGTCTTGGCGCCGGCGTGGGCGGCCTCGCGGGACTCGCCGCCGTGCTCCTGACGCGCGGCCCGGATGTCCATCTGCCGCGCGGCGCCACGCTGGATATCGTTCTCGAGCGCAGCCTCACCCTGGATGCGGATAAGCTGCCCTTCGACACTCTCGGGCGGATGTCGCCCATGCCCGCCCCCCTGCGTCGTCCGCCGCAGCAGTAGTCGGCAGGCTGGCTGTTCGATGGGGCGCTTCAGCTCGCCGGATTTGGCGCGCCGTGGAAACGCAGCGGGCTCAGCCGCTCCACGTCCAGCGAGACGCGCTGGTCCACGATCCACTCGCGCACCAGTTGCGCGGTGACGGGCGCGAGCAGAATCCCGCTGCGGAAGTGCCCCGTGGCCAGCAGCAATCCCTTTACGTCGGTGGGGCCCAGGATGGGCAGATGATCCGGGGAATCCGGCCGCAGCCCGCACCACGTCTCCACGATCTCCGCATCGCGCGCCGCCGGCGCGAGCTCCAGGGCCGCTTCCAGCAGGGACAGGATTCCGGCGGGCGTGAGCTTCTTCTCGAAGCCGGCGTACTCCACGGTCGCGCCGGCGACCACCCGCCCGTCGTCGCGCGGCACGAAATAGATGCGCTCGGACCACAGCACGCGCTCGATGTGCAGCGCCGGGGAGCGCAGCGCCAGCATCTGCCCGCGCGCCGGCCGCACCGGCGCGTAGCTACCGGCGCCGCCGATCCCCGCGGAATAGCAGCCCGCGGCGATGACCGTGTTTCCCGCCGCGGTCTTTCCGGCGGAGGTGATCACCCCGGTGCAGCGGCCGTTTTCCGCCCACACCGCTTCGACGCCCGTTCCCGGAAAAATCTCGACGCCGCTGCGCCGCGCCGCTTCCAGCACCGCGCGCGTCAGCAGCCGGTTGTCCACGCAGGCTTCGTCCGGGCGCAGCGCGGCGGCCTGCACCTCTTCGCTCAGCGCCGGCTCCATTTCCCGCGCCTCTTCCGCATGCAGCGGCTCGCAAGCCAGGCCCAGCCCGCGGTGCAGCGCCACCAGCGTGCTTAACTCCTCCCGCGCCTCGTGGGCAAACAGCGCCTGCAGCGTGCCCTTCGCGCGGTACCCGGTGCGCTGCCCGCTGCGCTCTTCGATCTGCGCGATGAAGCCCGGATACAGCGCGGCGCTGGCCTTGCCCAGCGGCACCAGCGGAATCATTCCCGGATGCTCGGGAGCCGGGGAAATAATTCCGGCGCTGGCCCACGACGCCTCCTGCCCCGGCTCCTGACGGTCGAAAATAGCCACCCGCAAGCCGGCGCGCGCCAGTTCCCAGGCGATGGCTCCGCCGATCAGACCGCCGCCGGCAATCACTGCGTCGTACGTTTTCACGCCCACATCTTAGCGCATTCTTTGCAGGCAGGGACTGGCGGCGCGGCCTCGCGGCCGGCCTTCGCGGAGGGTGCTTACAAGGAGCGGATGAGCTCTTCGGAAAGGAGCTGCGCCTTTATGGCCAGATTGCGCGCGCGCACCCAGTCCGCTTCGTGTCCGGCTTCACGGGCCTGGTCGATGAACCCGCGCACTTTTTCCGCCAGGTCCGCCTGCATGCTGGTGAAAGCACGCCCGCGCGCGCGGGCCAGGTTGTGCTCGGCGATGCTCAGGCTCTTGCGAGTCTGCGCCTGCGCGGCGGACGCCTCCGCCACGCTGAGTTGCGGCGCGATCACCGGCGCTTCCACCGGCCCCGCGGAATCCGTCTCCGCGGCAGGCGCCGCGGGCATCCGCGGGCGCGGCGGGGCGTCGTGCAGCGTGCTGAACAGCGCGGCTGGCGGCGGAATCAACGGCTGCAGATCCGGCACGCTCTCCGCGCCCGCGGCGGTGGAGGTCTTCTCCGGCAGGCGCGGGCGGACCCGCACGGCGGCTTCCCAGGGAATCGCCGGCGTGCGGCGGTGCGAATGGATGCCCATGCAGCCGCTGGGCAACAGGAGAATCACGCCCGCCGCGCCCAACAGCGCGCGGCGGCGAAGCTGCTCTTTGCGGCCGGCCTTCGCCGGTGGGAAAGTGCGCATCATGTTCAAGAGGCCAGCGGCAGATCGATGTGGAACGTCGTGCCCCGGCCGACCTCGGAAGTAAAGTCTATCGAACCGTTGAGAAGCTGCACAATGCGGAAGGTGCTCGCCAGTCCGATTCCGCTGCCTCCCGGCCGCGTCGTGAAGAACAGCTGAAAGATCTTCTGCCGGTCCTCCGGCCGGATGCCTCCGCCGGTATCGCTCACGGAGATCTCGGCCATGTCGCCGCGGCGGCTCAGCACCAGCCGCAGTTGCCCGCCTGCCGGCATTGCCTCCACACCGTTCAGCACCAGGTTCAGCACCGCCTGTTTCAGCAGCGCGCGGTCCACATATACTTCCGGCACGTCAATGGGCAGTAGCTGCGCCAGCCCCACATTGGCCTTCTGCAGCTGCGGCTTGGCCACCTCGAGTACTTCCTGCAGCAGTTTGGCGAGCTGCGTCAGCTCCAGGTGCACTTCGGTGGGCCGCGTGAAATCGAGAAAGCGCTTCACCACCGTGTCCAGGCGGTCGATCTCCTTGTCCAGGACCTGCACCGCCTGCTGCGCGGCCTCCGGCTCGTGGGGCAGCGCTTCCTTCAGGTTTTCCAGCCACAGGCGCATGGAATTCAGCGGGTTCTTTACC
Organism: Terriglobia bacterium; assembly: GCA_020072785.1. NCBI lineage: Bacteria > Pseudomonadati > Acidobacteriota > Terriglobia > Terriglobia bacterium. The sequence goes on from JAIQGG010000004.1 coordinate 228,406, forward strand.
TCGTGGGCCACGCCCGCGGTGATGCGCCCGAGCGCGGCCAGGCGCTCGCTCACCTGCAACTGCGTATTGATGTTTTCCAGCGAATCGAGGTCCCGCAGCGTCACCAGCGCGCCCATGCGCTCGCCATTCTCCTCGATCGCCTGCACGCTCACTCCCACCCGCTTCGGCCCCTCGCGCGTCTCCAGTTGCGTTTCCGCGGTCACCGCGCTCAGTTCATCGCCCTCCAGGCGCAGCGCTTTGCGCAGCGGGTGTTCCGGCGGAAAAATCTCCTCGGCGCGGCGCCCCAGCAGATCGCTGGCCGGTGCCGCCAGGAATTTCTCCGCGGCCGGGCTGATCATTACGGCGCGCGCGTCGCGCGTGAACAGCAGCAGCCCGTCCTCCAGGCCGGCCATCACTTGGTTGAGGTTTTCCCGCAGGGTGCTGAAAATTTCGTGCACCCCGCGCAGTTGCTGGCCTACCTGCGTGATCTTCCGGCTGACCTGCCCCAGTTCGTCGCTGCCTCCCGGCAGCCCCCGCGGATTCGCGCCCGGCGCATCGAACTGCCCCGCCGAGATGCGGTCCAGTTGCGCGGAGATCTGCGCCAGCGGCCGCAGCGACGCGCCGCTGACCAGCGCCGCCAGCATCGTCGAAAGCAGCAGCGCCGCCAGCACGATCCCCGCGGCCGGCCGCAGATCCTTGGTCATCTCGTTGTGCAGCAAGGCCGTGGTGATGCGCACCCGCACATCGCCGAACGGCTGGCCGCCCTTGGTAAACGCGTAATCCACTTCATATTGCCGTTGCGGGCCGTAGATGGCGCGCAGTTTCGAGAAAAAATTCTGGTTCAGGAGTTGCGTGAAGGGAGCCCGGCGCGCAACCATTATGCCCGGCAGGTTGGCGTCGCTGGAGACAAAGACCACGCCGCGGGTGTCGGCAATAGTGACTTCGTCCACGTCCGAGGAAGAGGCCAGCGCCGCCCCGATCTGCGTGCGCAGCCCCGAGTGCGCTTCGAAAGCGTGGCGCACGTAGTCGTGGATATCCTCCGCGCTCCCGGTGGCCGGCCGCAGCCCTTGCGCGGCGGCGTCCGCAAGTGCATGTTGCGCCTGCAGAAAAGTCTGCAGGGCCACCGCCCGCGCCCGTTCGTTCGCCTGGCGCAGCACCTGCTCCGTGAGCAGCGCGATGAACAGCGTGCACAGCACCGCTACCACGAGCAGCACCATGCTCGTCATCATCAGCGTCAGTTTGGTTCGCAGCCGTAGCTGCATGCCTTTCGCCCGCCCCCGCTACCGCTTATTCCGTTTCCCCGCGCTCGCTCCCGTATTCCTTGAGCTTATTGTGCAGCGTCTTCAGGCTGATGCCCAGCAACTCCGCGGCGCGCGTCTTGTTGTTCCCCGTGGCCTGCAGCGTCTGCAGGATCAGTTCGCGCTCCACCGCGTCCACCGTCGTGCCCACCGGGAAGCGCATGCTGGCAAGATCCCCCGAACTTTTCACCGCCGCCTTGCCGAATTCCCCGGGAAGATGCGCGCGCCCGATCAGCTCGCGGTCGCACATGATCGCCGCGCGCTCCAGCACGTTGCGCAGCTCGCGGACGTTTCCCGGCCAGGTGTGGCTCAGAAAAATATCCAGCACCTCGGCCCCGATTCCCCGCACGTGCTTGCCGTGCTTGGCGTTGATGTCCCGCAGCATATGTTCCGCGAGCAGCGCGATGTCTTCCTTGTGCTCACGCAGCGGAGGAAGGTGAATGTGAAAAACGTTCAGCCGGAAATAGAGGTCCTGGCGCAGGCTGCCGCTGGCCACGGCCTGTTCCGGATCCTTGTTGGTGGCCGCCAGCACCCGCACGTCCACCGGCGTCTCCGTCTTGCTCCCCAGCCGCCGCACCTTGCGCTCCTCCAGCACCCGCAGCAGCTTGGCCTGCGTCGGCGCGGGCATCTCCCCGATTTCGTCGAGCAGCAGCGTCCCGCCGTCGGCCAGCTCGAAGCAGCCGATGCGCCGCTCGGCCGCTCCGGTGAAGGCGCCGCGCTCGTGCCCGAAGATTTCGCTTTCCATCAGCGATTCCGGGATCGCCGAACAGTTGATGGCCACAAACGGCCGCTCCATGCGCGGCGACAGCTTGTGGATCGTGCGCGCCACGATCTCTTTCCCCGTGCCCGTTTCGCCCGTGATCAGCACCGAGGCCGAACTCGGCGCGGCCATTTCCACGATGCGCATGACCTCCTGCATCGCCTTCGACGCGCCCACCAGCTCGCCCAGCCGCCCGGCCTCGCGCAGCTGCCGCTGCAGGGAGACCAGCTGCCGCGCGTCCCGCGCCTTGCCCAGCGCGCGGTCCAGCAGCGCCCGCAGCACCGGGCCTTTCAGCGGCTTTTCGATGTACCAGAAGGCCCCGGCCTCGATGGCCGCCACGGCCCGCTCTTCGCTGCCTTTGCCGGTGATGATGATGGCGGGAACGTCGCGCAGCTCCGGAGCGAGCTGCCGCAGCAGGTCCAGGCCGTTCATGCCCGGCAGCTCCACGTCGGCGATCAGCGCGTCCGGCTGAAACGCCGAAAACTTTGCCAGCGCGTCTTCCGCGTTGCTCACTCCCAGCACGTCGCAGCCCCAGCGTTGCAGCAGGGCCTCGTAGCCCTTGCGCGCGTTCTCCTCGTCCTCGACGATCAACACGCGCTCCCGGTGCTCCGGGCCCTCGACGGCGCGTGCCGCGCTCTTGTTCTCTTCACCCATGCGCATTCCTCACCGCTTTCGCCTCTTGTCTGTGACTCTAGCAAGCGCGCCAGGGAAAGCCAAGCCGCGGCGCCTGCGGCAGAAGTATGGGGATTGGATGCAGCTCCGTGTCGGTGGGGTTTTGTAGCGGCAGCCGGAATTTGTCCGGCGGGTCGGGAACCCGCCATTACCGCAGATAGTGCCGGATCCTCCGCAGCACCTGCCCATACATCGCAGGCGTCAGTCGCCCGGTCTGCGTGTTCTGCTGGCTGGGATGATACGCCCCGAAAAGCCGCGGCAAATCGCCGGGCAATTCCGCTTCCGCGCCGTGGGAAAAGGGAAATGCGGCCCGCGAAGTGATTTTTCCGAGCTGCTTGAGGATGTCGAGATAGTTGTTCCACGCAATTCCGCCCAGAGCCAGGACCGCGCGCGGGCGCAGCAGTTCCAGTTCGCGCTCCAGATAGCCGCGGCACTGCGCGATCTCCTCCGGCAGCGGCTTGTTCCCCGGCGGCGCGCAGCGGATCGTTGCTGTGATGTAGGCATTCTCCAGCCGCAGCCCGTCGTCGCGGTGCAGGGAAGTGGGCTGGTTCGCGAACCCCGCCTTGTGCAGCGCCTGGTAGAGAAAATCCCCCGAGCGGTCTCCGGTAAACATCCGGCCCGTGCGGTTCGCCCCGTGCGCTCCCGGAGCCAGCCCCAGAATCAGCAACTCCGCCTTGGCATCCCCGAACCCCGGCACGGGCTTGCCCCAATACTCCCACTCGCGGTACGCCCGCCGCTTCTCCCGCGCCACCTTCTCCCGGTACCCTACCAGCCGGGCGCACTTCCGGCACGCCACGATCTCTTCCGCCAGCACGCGCAGTGTTTCTGTTTTTGTCACGCCAAGCTCGCCTTAGCTAACTCTGTCATCCTGCGGCCCCGATCTCTTTCATCGAGGCCGCAGAATCTCCGCCGATCCGAACTCGCCTCGAATTGAGCGGCCATGGCCTCTCCCCATTGCCAGCGCTTTCTTGCCTGTGGCGCTACCGGAAATACTCCAGGATCTCTTCGTGCACCAGCCCGTTCGAGCTGAAGAACGTCCCCTGATAAATCGTGCGCTCCCCCAGCAGGTTCGTCGACCGTCCGCCGGCCTCTTCCACGATCAAAATCGACGGCGCCAGGTCCCACGGTCTGGACTTCAGATCCATGGCCGCTTCCACCGCGCCTTCCGCCACCAGCATATGCTGCCAGAATCCGCCCACGCTCCGGCTGCGCCGCGCCGCGTCCTGCACCCGCCGCATATTGCCCCGCCGCCCGAAATCGTTCCCGGGCCCGGTCCCCGCGGTGAAGACCATGGCCTCGCTGAGTTTCTCCACCTTCGAAACGCGTAGCGGCCGCCCGTCCCGCCACGCTCCCTGCCCGCGATACGCGCACCAGCGCACTCCCAGCGCCGGCGCGCACACCATGCTCGCCACAATCTCGCCGTCCTGCTCGATCGCCAGCAGCGTCCCGAACGTCGGTATGCCGCGGGAGAATTCCTCGGTGCCGTCGATCGGATCGATGATCAGCCGCGGCCGCCCGGTCTCCCCCAGCGCTTTGGCCTCCCCGCCCAGCTCTTCTCCCAGTACGTCCAGCGCGGCCCCGCTCGTCGCCACTTCCGCCCGGGCCATCTCCTCGATGGCGCGGTCCGCCTGCGTCACTGCCGACCCGTCCCCTTTGCGCTCGATGCGCATGGCATCGCTGCGGAAGTACAGCATGGCGATGCGCTCGGCGTCTCCGGCAATCCTCTCCAGCAGCGCGCCGTACTCTTCCCGGTAGCCCATCGCCTCTCCTTTGCGGGGACCTCGCGCCGGCCACCCTCCCTGCGTTCTCTATTTGACAGGTTCCTGCGCGCCTCCTAGCATAACTGTTCACGCTCCCAATGACTCCTGCGAACACAGGCACGGTGCTGGACCGCATCCTCGACGCACGGCGCGCAGCCGTCGCGCACCGCAAGAAGGTGCTGCCCGAGACCGCGCTGAAGTACGGCGTCAAGCACGGCCTCGCCGTCCGCGACTTCCCGGCGGCGCTCGCCCGCCCCGGCCTGAACGTCATCGCCGAGCTCAAGCCCGCCTCGCCCTCGCGCGGTGTGATCCGTGAAAATTTCGACGCCGTGGCCCTCGCCCGCGTCCTGGAAGCCGCCGGCGCCGCCGCCCTCTCCGTCCTCACCGAAGAAGAGTTCTTTCACGGCTCGCTCCAGAATCTCCGCGAGGCCCGCAAGAACACCGCGCTCCCCGTGCTGCGCAAGGACTTCATCTTCGACCCCTGGCAGGTGTGGGAGAGCCGCGCCAACGATGCCGACAGCTTCCTGCTGATCGTAGCCGCGCTCGGCGACGCCCAACTGCGCGAATTGCTGGCCCTCGGCCGCGAGTTGGCCATGGAGCCGCTCGTCGAGGTGCACACCTTTGAAGAATTGCAGCGCGCCCTCGCTGCCGGCGCGCGCATCCTCGGCGTGAACAACCGCAACCTTAAAACCCTGCAAGTGCGCCCGGAAACCTCGTTCGAGCTGGTCGCGCAGATTCCCGACGAGTGCATCGCCGTCAGCGAATCCGGTCTGCGCTCCCACGGCGACCTCTGCCGCCTCCGCGCCGCCGGCTTTGACGCCTTTCTTATCGGCGAATCCCTCATGCAGGCCGCCGATCCCGGCGCCGCTCTGGCCGCCTTACTCGGCCCGGCAGGCGCTCCGTGAGCTTCGCCATGGTACGCGTCAAAATCTGCGGCATCACTAACTGGCCCGACGCCCGCGCCGCTTGCGACGCCGGCGCCGCCGCCCTGGGCTTCAATTTTTACGAGCCCAGCCCGCGCGCCGTCTCTCCCGCCGCAGCCTGGAAAATCCTGCGCCGCCTGCCGCCCTTCGTCGAGCCGGTCGGCGTCTTCGTCAACTGGACACCCGGCGCCGTGCTCTCGCTCGCCGACGCCCTGCAACTCACCTCCGTACAGTTGCACGGCGACGAAACGCCGCGCGACGTGGCCGCCTGCGCGCGCCGCCGCCGCGTCATCAAGGCCTTCCGCGTGGGTCCCGGCTTCTCCCTGGCCGCCCTGCGCCGCTACTCCGCCGCCGCGGCCTTTCTCTTCGACGCCGCCCGGGCAGGCCAATATGGCGGTACGGGACAGACCACCGACTGGGCCCTGGCTGGCCAGGCAGCGCGCTCACGCCGTATCATTTTGGCAGGTGGCTTGACGCCGGAAAACGTCGCCGAGGCCATTCGCCGCGTCCGCCCCTATGCCGTGGACGTCGCGAGCGGCGTCGAATCGCGGCCCGGCAGGAAAGACCCCGGCAAGTTGCGCGCCTTCTTCGCGGAAGTGCAGCGCGCCAGCCGCGAACTCGCCGCAAAAACGGAGAAGCGCTAAACCCGATGAGCTCTTTGACCCAGCCCGCTGCCGCTGTCCCCGGACGCTTCGGTCCCTACGGAGGGCGCTACGTCCCGGAAACGCTGATGGCCCCGCTCGAAGAGCTGGAGCGCGCCTATGAAGCCGCGAAAGCCGATCCGGCCTTCCGCGCCGAATTCGCATCCCTGCTGAAGAATTTTGCCGGGCGGCCCACTCCGCTGCAGCATGCCGGGCGCCTCTCTGCGCACCTCGGTGGTCCCAAGATCTATCTCAAGCGCGAAGACCTGCTGCACACCGGCGCGCACAAGATCAACAACGCCATCGGCCAGGGCCTGCTCGCCGTGCGCATGGGCAAGCCGCGCATCGTCGCGGAGACCGGGGCGGGCCAGCACGGCGTCGCTTCCGCCACCGTCGCCGCGAAGTTGGGACTGCAGTGCACCGTCTACATGGGCACGGAGGACATGGCCCGCCAGGCGCTCAACGTCGCCCGCATGCGCATGCTCGGCGCGGAAGTCATCGGCGTGGAATCCGGCAGCCGCACGCTGAAAGACGCCATCAACGAAGCCATGCGCGACTGGGTCACCAACGTTCGCACCACCCACTATCTCCTCGGCTCGGTCCTCGGCGCGCATCCCTATCCCACCATGGTGCGCGATTTCCACGCGGTCATCGGGCGCGAGGCCAAACAGCAGATCCTGGACGCGGAAAAGCGCCTGCCCACGCATCTCTACGCCTGCGTTGGCGGCGGCTCCAACGCCATCGGCCTCTTCCACGAATTTCTTGCTGACCGCGCCATCAAGCTGGTCGGCGTCGAAGCCGGCGGCCGCGGCAGCCAGCTCGGCGAGCATGCCGCGCGGCTGGCCGCCGCGCAGGGCTACTCCGGCGCGCGCCCCGGCGTGCTCCAGGGCACCTACACCTACGTCCTGCAGACCGCCGACGGCCAGATCGCCGCGACCCATTCCGTTTCCGCAGGCCTCGACTACCCGGCCATCGGCCCCGAGCACGCCTGGCTCGCCGACCAGAAGCGCGCCGAATACTTTGCCGTCAGCGACACCCAGGCCCTCGCCGCCGCCAAGCTCCTCGCGCGCCTCGAAGGCATCATCCCCGCGCTCGAAAGCGCCCACGCCCTCGCCGGCCTGATCGAGCGCCTACCGAACTTTTCCAAGGACGATCTGGTCATCGTGAATATCTCCGGCCGCGGTGACAAGGACATGGACACCTACGCCCGGCTGCTCTAGCCGGCGGCGCATCCCGATGACCACTGCCAACTCCAAAACGACGCGCATTGCAAAACGCTTCGCCGAACTCCGCGCCCGCGGCGAAATGGGCCTCGTCGCCTACATCACCGCCGGCGATCCTTCGCTCGACGCCACGCTCCGCTACGTCCTGGCCCTGGCCGAGGCCGGCGCCGACGTCATCGAACTGGGCGTGCCCTTCAGCGATCCCGTCGCCGACGGCCCGACCATCCAGCGCGCCAGCGACCGCGCCCTCAAGGGTGGCGCGACCCTCGCCGGTGTCCTCGAACTCGTCCGCCGCATCCGCCAAACCTGCGAAGTTCCTCTGGTGCTCTTCAGCTACTACAATCCCATCCTGCAGATGGGCCTCGAAAAATTTGCGGCAGCGGCCGCCAGCGCCGGCGCCGACGGCGTCCTCGTCACCGACCTCACCCCGGAAGAGTCCGCCGACTACCGCCGCATCCTCGCCGCGCGCGGCCTGGACACCATCTTCCTCGCCGCGCCCACCTCCACCGACGAACGTCTGGCCAAGATCGCCGCGTGCACCTCCGGCTTCCTCTACCTGATTTCGCGCACCGGCGTCACCGGAGCGCAGGAGGCCCTCCTGGAAGATTTGCCGGCGCTGGTGCGCCGCCTGCGCGCGGTTTCGCCGCTGCCCATCGCCATCGGCTTCGGGGTCTCGCTGCCCGGCCACGTTTCGGTTCTGGGCGGCCTCGCGGATGCCGCCGTCGTCGGTTCGGCGCTGGTCGCGGAGATCGAGAAGGCCGCCACGCCGGAAGCCGCGGCCGCGGCGCTCGCCGGGCGCCTGCGCGCGTTGAAAGACGCCGCGCGCCGCGGACTCAGCCGCAGGGAAAACGCATCATGAGCATCGAGGATTGGCGCCGCAGAATCGATGAGATCGACCGGCAGCTCGTCGCTCTGCTGAACGAGCGCTCGCGCTGCGCCATCGAGATCGGCCGCCAGAAGCAGCGGGAAAACCTCCCGCTCTACCAGCCGGACCGCGAAAGGGAAGTGCTGGCCGCGGCGGAACATGCCAATTCCGGCCCGCTCTCGAACCAGGCCATCCGCCGCCTCTTCGAGCGCATCATCGACGAGGCCCGCTCCGCCGAGCGCGCCGCGATGCATCCGGAAGGCGCTCCGGAAAAAGATTCCGACCCCACCCGGCCTACCGGGCACTGAGGCCGGAGAACAGGGAAGGTTCATGGTCATCGTCATGCAAGAGGGGGCGACCGACGCCCAGATTCAGAACGTAATCGACCGGCTCGTCGCCGCCGGCTTCAACGTCCATCGCTCCACCGGGGAATCCCACACGGTTCTCGGCGCGGTCGGCGTGCACCGCGACTTCGATCACCGCGACTTCGAGCTGCTCGAAGGCGTGCGCGAAGTCATGCGCATCACCCAGCCCTTCAAGCTGGCCAGCCGCCAGTTCCGCCCCGAAGGCACCATCGTGGATCTCGGCCGCGGTGTGCGCATCGGCGGCAACGATGTCGTCGTGGCCGCCGGGCCCTGCTCGGTCGAATCCCGCGAGCAGATTCACGCCGTCGCCGAAAGCGTCGCCAAAGCTGGCGCCAAAATTCTCCGCGCCGGCGCCTTCAAGCCGCGCACCTCGCCCTACGCCTTCCAGGGCCTCGGCGAAAAGGGCTTGCAGCTGATGCGCGAAGCCGCCGACAAGTTCGGTCTCTGCACCGTCAGCGAGGTGATGGACCCGTCGCAGATTCAGATGATGCTCGGCTACGTGGACATGTTCCAGGTCGGCGCGCGCAACATGCAGAACTACCATCTCCTCCGCGCCCTCGGCGAACTCAAAAAGCCCGTGCTCCTCAAGCGCGGCATGTCCGCCACCATGGAAGAACTGCTGCTCAGCGCCGAGTACATTCTCTCCGGCGGTAATTTCAATGTCGTCCTCTGCGAGCGCGGCATCCGCACCTTCGAAACCTACACCCGCAACACCTTCGACATCGCCGCCATTCCCGTCATCAAGAAGCTCTCGCACCTCCCCATGATGGCCGATCCCTCCCACGGCACCGGCCGCCGCGACAAGGTCGCCCCCATGGCTCGTGCCGCTGTGGCCGCCGGTGCCGATGGCCTGCTCATCGAAGTCCACAACGATCCCGACCACGCCCTCTCCGACGGCGCGCAGTCCCTCTTTCCCGAGCAGTTCGCACAGCTCATGGGCGAACTGCGCATCATCGCCCCGGCCATCGGCCGCCGGATGGCCTGACCCATGCCTCCTACCGCCACTTTCCGAAACGCCGTCATCCTCGGCACCGGTCTGATCGGCGGCTCCTTCGGCCTGGCCCTGCGCAAGTATGCCCCGGAAATCCGCGTGGCCGGCTGGGACCGCGAAGCAGCCGTGCGCGCAGCGCTGGCGCGCGGCGCGGTTCAGGAAGCCTACTCCGGCGAGCTGGCTCCCGCTCTGGCCGGCTCCGATCTCATCTACATCGCCCTGCCCATCGGCGTCACCATTGATCTCCTCCCGGAGATCGTGCGCCACGCCCCGCCGGGCGCTTTGCTCACCGACGCCTGCAGCACCAAGATGCGCATCTGCCAGCGCGCCACCGAAGTCTTCGCCGCCAACCCCGGCGACGGCCTCCTGCTGCTGCCCGGCCATCCCATGGCCGGCAAGGAGCTCTCCGGCGTGGCCCATGCGGATGCGGAACTCTTTCGCGACGCCACCTACGCGTTGATTGGCGAAGGAGAATTGCGCGACGCGCCCCGCGCGCGGGCGTTCGCCGCTCTGCTGGAGCGTCTCGGCGCGCGCCCCCTGTGGATCGGCGCGCAGAAGCACGATTGGGCGGTGGGCATGGTCTCGCACCTGCCGCAACTCGCCGCCGTGGCCCTGGGATCGTTTCTTCACGGGCAGATCGATGAAACCGGCCTGCCCATCACCCTCGCGGGCTCCGGCCTGCGCGACTCCCTCCGCCTGGCCGGCAGTCCTTACTCCACCTGGCGCGACATTCTCCTCACCAACCGCGATTTTCTCTCCGCCGCCCTGGCCGTCTATGCCCGCCACATCGAGGACCTGCGCGAAAAACTTTCCTCCCGGGAACTCGAAGCCGATTTCGACGCCGCCAACGAACTCTACAAACTCCTCCGCGATTTGAAGTAAACTGCACCGTACACGTTCCTGGTGCGGGAGATTCCATGGACAAACGCGTAGCCTCCGCCGACGCCGCCATCGCCAAGCTCACGGACGGCGCCACCATCCTCATGGGCGGCTTCGGCCTCTGCGGCATCCCCGAAAATCTCATCGCCGCCGTGCGCCGCAAGGGCGCCAAGGACCTCACCATCGTCTCCAACAACGCCGGCGTGGACGATTTCGGCATCGGCCTGCTTCTGCAGACCCGTCAGGTCAAGAAGATGATCTCCACGTACGTCGGCGAGAACAAACTTTTCGAGCAACTGGTCCTCAGCGGCGAGCTGCAGGTGGAGCTGAACCCCCAGGGAACCCTGGCCGAGCGCCTGCGCGCCGGCGGCGCGGGCATCCCCGGCTTCTACACGCCCACTGGCTACGGCACCATGGTCGCCGAAGGCAAGGAAGTGCGCGAATTCGACGGCCGCAAATACATCCTCGAGCGCGCCCTGCGCGGCAACTTTGCCTTCGTCAAGGCCTGGAAGGGCGATCGCTGGGGCAACCTCGTCTACCGCAAGACCGCGCGCAACTTCAATCCCATGATGGCCACCGCCGCGGACTACGTCATCGCCGAAGTCGAGCAGCTCGTGGACAACGGCGAGCTCGACCCCGACCAGGTGCACACACCCGGCATTTTCGTGGACGCCATTTTTCAGGGCCCGCGCTACGAAAAGCGCATCGAGCGCCGCACCACGCGCAAGGCCTGATTCTGTAGGGGCGGGGCTTGCCCCGTCCGCTGGTTCTAGCGGTGGCCAGCAGGAGCACAGGCTTCCATCTGTGCCAGCGTCAGCGCCGCATGGACGTTTCATTCGCAGCTGTTTTTCTCTTACTGTGAACTGTAAACTGACAACTGAAAACTCGGAGTAATCCCCATGCCGCTCACTGAGGATCAAAAACGCGAACGCATCGCCCGCCGCATCGCTCGCGAGCTGCGCGACGGCTACTACGTCAATCTCGGCATCGGCATGCCCACCCTCGTTGCCAACTACATCCCCGCGGGCATGGACGTCGTCCTGCAATCGGAAAACGGCATGCTCGGCGTAGGCCCCTATCCGCTCGACGCCGAAGTGGATCCCGATCTCATCAACGCGGGCAAAGAAACCGTCTCGGAGATTTCCGGCTCCTGCTATTTCTCCAGCGCCGACTCCTTCGCCATGATTCGCGGCGGCCACGTGGACCTCACCGTCCTCGGCGCCCTGCAGGTGGACGAAAAGGGCACCCTCGCCAACTGGGCCATCCCCGGCAAAATGCTCAAGGGCATGGGCGGGGCCATGGATCTCGTCGCCGGCGCCAAGCGCGTCTTCATCGCCATGGAGCACGCCACGCGCGACAACAAGCCCAAAATCCTCAAGCACTGCACCCTCCCGCTCACCGGCGTGGAGGTCGTCGACCACATCGTCACCGAGCTGGCCCTGATCGACGTCACCCCGGAGGGCCTGCTCCTCCGCGAACTGGCCCCCGACGCCACCCTCGCCCAGGTCCAGTCGCTCACCGAACCGCAGCTCCTGCTGCCCCCCGGCGGCCCCCAGCCCATGCCCGTCTGACGCGACGCGGTGCCTCTCGCTTTCCGCCACGGCCCGCTATTCACTCTTTCTTCACCCGCAAGCCGCAAAATGACGAAACTGCGCTAGTCTCGGAACGAGGAGCACACCCAGGCCGCCCATGGACATCCCTTCCATCGTTGTCGTCAGTCTCCACAACCCCAAGGAGAAGATCTGGGGCGAGTTGCTCTCCATTCAGCCTTCCGGCATCACCATCCGCGGCATCGACCTGAACTCCTTCGACCATTTCGTCCGCCAGACCAGCGACCCCGACGGCGAGCGCACCGGCCTGCCCACTCTCTTTTTCCCCATGAACCGCATCGAGCGCATCGCCCTCGACGAGCCCTCCGGCGCTATCCCTTCCATGGCCGAGCTCTTTGCGCGCAAGGCCGGCCGCACCCTGGCCGATTATCTGGCCCAGTTCGCCTGAACTGCGTTACAATTTCTGCAAATGTCTGGCCGGATCTGGACGGTCCCCAATCAGATTACGCTGTTGCGCCTCGGCTTCCTGCCGGGCTTCCTCATTCTGATTTTCTATGAGCGCTACGGCTGGGCTCTGGGCGTGCTGGTTCTGGCGGGTCTCTCGGACGGCGTTGACGGTCTGCTGGCGCGGCGCCTCAATCAGAAGTCGGAGCTCGGCGCCTATCTCGATCCCATTGCCGACAAGCTGATGCTCTCCTCTTCCTTCGTCATCCTGGCCTTCAAACACAAGATTGCCTGGTGGCTGACCATTCTCATCCTCAGCCGGGACGTCCTTATGCTCATGGTCGCCGCGGTCATTCTGCTTATCTCCGGCTACCGCCCGTTTCCGCCCAGCATTTACGGCAAGCTCACCACCACGGTTCAGATCCTGCTGGTCTTCACCGTGATTGCCGCCGCGGCCTTCCACGCCGCCTGGCTGGAGACTATTCAGCACCCGCTCATCTACGTCGTCGCTGGCTTCACCGTGCTCTCCGGCTTTCACTACAGCTTTGTGATCGCCCGCCGCCTGCACGTCGCCTGAGCACCCGGGCCGCCCCCTTCGCTTTGCCGCGCTCCGGAGCACAGCCGGCAGGACTTTTTCCGCACGCTGTTAAATCTTCACAAACTGCTTCAGCATCATCGCGAAGCTGCCCACCACGATCAGTCCTGCGAGCCACCCCAGCGCCTGCGCCCTCTGCCACTCGGCTCCGGCCAGCGGCTCGCGGTCCGCGAACAGTTTCCCCAGTACGAAGCCCGCGGCCAGCCCTCCGAAGTGCGCCGCGTTGTCCACCCCCGGCAGCGAGAATCCGATCAGGAAGATGATGACCACCCAGGTCAGCAGCCGCGAGCGCATCACCTTCATATGCACTCCCCCGCGTTTCGTGGTGATCGCCAGCATCAGCCCGATCAGCCCCATCAGCGCTCCGCTGGCTCCCACCGCCAGATGCCCGAACAGCGCGCTCACCATGAAACTGAATATTCCCGTGAACACGTAGAGAAACAGGTAGCGCGGTGAACCGTAGAGCTCCTCCAGCGTCGGCCCGATGTCCAGCAGCACCATCATGTTGGACCCGATGTGGATCAGGCTCCCGTGCAGAAACATCGCCGTCACCAGCCGGAACCACTGCCCCTGCAGGATCAGGTCGATCCGGCTGGCCCCCAGCGTATTCAGCGCCTGCCCGCTGATCCCCCCGAACAGGCTGAAGCCCCCGCCCGCCTGCGCCGTCATCGCCAGGCTGATCCCATAGAGCAGGATATTTACGATCAGCAGCACGGAGGTGACCGGCGCGCGCCCCCCGAAGAAGCCGGCAAGCTTGCGGCTTGCCGCGGCCATCGAAAAATTGATCCCGCTGCCGCATTCGTGGCAGCGCGTCGCCGTGATGCCCACCAGCGCTCCGCAGGCCGGGCACACTTTCGGCCGCGGCTGCTGTTCGCCGCCGCCGAAAAATCCGCGCAACGCGCTCTTCCATCGTTCGATTCGCCATTGCCAGCGATAGGGAAGTGCCAATCGTCCTCCTTGCGGCCCGTCCTGCGCATTCCTATAATACCGGAATCGCCCCGGGCGTCTGCGGTGCGTCTCACTCATGGACAAATTTACTCAGATCGGCCAGCGCCTCGACGATGAGTTGAACCGTCTGCGCCATTTCCTCGAAGACCAACTCGCCCCCGAAGCCGAACGCCGCACCGCGGAATTTTTCCGCGAACTTTCGCAAACGCTCAATGCCGCCGCGAGCAAACTGGAGTCCCATGTGGCCTCGCGCCGCCCGCGCTCATGAACCAGGACTCCCAGTGACCGCCCGGCCGTTCCGGCGGTCTTACCAGCCCCCACAGCCCGGGTCCTTCCGCGCGGCGCAGCTTCTCCGCCCGGGAGGCTCTCTCTCCGCTCTTTCTTTTCTCTGTGTCCTATGTGCGCTCTGTGTTTCTCTTTTCTCCGGCTGCGGCTCGCGCCGCCCCGTCGTTGATCGCCGGCAGCCTCCTCCTCTCGCTCCGGCGCCCGCGCCGCCGGAAAACAGCGCGCCCGCCGCCGCGCCCTCGGCCAAGCGGCCCGCGCGGACGCCCGCCGCCCCGGCCCCCGCCGGCCATGTCGTTGACCGCCTCGCGGTCACGCATACAGAAGAAGGCAACGCCTCCTGGTACGGCGTGCCCTTCGACGGCCGCCGTGCCTCCAACGGCGAAATCTACGACATGAACCGCATGACCGCCGCGCACCGCACCCTGCCTTTCGATACCATGCTGCGCGTCACCAATCTCAGCAACGGCCGCAGCGCCACCGTGCGCGTCACCGACCGCGGTCCCTTCGTCGAGAACCGCATCATCGATCTCTCCCTCGCCGCCGCCCGCGAGCTGGACATGGTCGGCGCCGGCGTCGTCCCCGTGCGCCTCGAAGTCCTTTCCGGCCCCGATCCTTCCCTCGGCTTCTTCACCGTGCAGGTCGGCGCCTTCCGCGACCGCAGCAACGCCGAGCGCCTCCGTGATCGCCTGAGCGCTGCCTATTCGCCCATCTTCATCCAGTCCTATGATTCACCCGATGGTCTCTTCTACCGCGTGCGCGTCGGCCGCAGCAAGGACGAAGAGGCCGCGCGCCAGCTCGGCGAATCGCTGCGCGCCAGGGAAGGTTTCACGCCGTTCGTCATTCGCCTGGATGAAACCGCTGCCCCAGGAGGAACCCCGTGAGCGAGAATTGCCTGTTCTGCAAGATCGCGGCGAAGCAGATCCCCGCCAAGCTCGTCTTTGAGGACGCCGATCTCTTCGCCTTCGAGGACATCAACCCCCAGGCTCCCACCCACATTCTCGTCTGCCCGCGCAAGCATTTCGCCTCGCTCGACGCGGCCCAGCCCGCCGATCAGGCCGTGATCGGCAAGCTTCTCCTCGTCGCCGCGCAGCTCGCCCGCGCCCGCAATCTGCAGCCCGGCTACCGCACCGTGTTCAACACCGGCGCCCTCGCCGGCCAGTCCGTCTTTCATCTGCACCTGCACCTGCTCGGCGGCCGTCCCTTCCGCTGGCCCCCGGGATAGACGCTGTTTCGTCAACCGTGTGACAACTAATCTGGAACCGTCATCTCTCAAAGCGCGTTCTGTGCGTTCCGGATGGTTTTGCGGAACGAGGAATCTCTCTTTGCTTGCCGCGCTCATTCCGCCACGCACAGCAGCGTCATCTGCGGATCGATCAAAATCTTCCGCGGCGCGCTGGGCGTCGTGAACCGGAAGCTGGTCTCCTCGCCTGACGCCACCACCGTCCCCAGCGCCACGCTGCGTCCCCCGCCCGTGCTGGCATAGAGCGGCACCGGTGTCACAAATCCTCGCGGCACGCCCGTCTGCTGCAGCTTCCCGCGCACCACGTACCCGCCGTCTTCTCCGCTCTTCACGCTATACTTCACCCGGTAGTGCGGAATCCCCACCCCGCGCACCCACTCCTCGAAGAACCAGTCCATGGACCGCCCGCCCTCCACGGCCATTGCCGGTGTCATCACCGCCTCCACTTCGCGCTGCAGATCGCCCGTGGACAGCGCCCGGTTGGCGTACTTCGTCGCCAGCGTGCGCAGCAGCGCCTCGAACCGCGCGTCCGGATTCCGGCTCCCCGGCTGGCGCAGCTGCATGCGCAGCATGTGCATCACCCACGTGCCTTTGCCGTACACCACCTGGTCGAATCCCGCGGGCGATTTCGACGAGTTCAGCCGGCTGCCCAGCGTCAGCGGGCCGATCTCCGCCGGCGGCGCCTCCGCGCCCTCGCTTTTCGTGAGCAGCTGCTTGCGGTAGCGCTCCAGCCAGTCGCGCAGCGTGCGCTCCGGCTTCTTCTGGCTGTCGGCGAAGAGCAGCGCCAGATAGTTGGCAATGGCCTCGGTCACCCACTGGTCCCGGTAGCTCTGCCAGCCCACCACGTTGCCCCACCACTGGTGCGCCACTTCATGAAACGGCACCAGCTCCGTGAAATGCTCCTGCGCGGCCGTGCTCAGCCCCGCGCGCTGCTGCGCTTCCGCGGGCAAAAAAGAAAACGTCGAAATGTACAGCAGCCCCGGCCAGCCCTGCCCGAACGTTCCGGGAATCTGCGAAACCTGCAGTTGCCGGTAGGGAAACGGCCCGCTGTAGCTCTCATAGAAATGTATGGACGAGCTGATCTCCCGGGCCAGTTGGCGCAGCATGTCCGCGGGGTTCGGAGCGGCTGCTGGAAGTTCCATCCGCGCGCTGGGCGGGACGCCGAAGGGCCGCGCACCCCGCACCGTCGCGCCCGGCGCGTTGTCCGGCGCGCTGTCCGGCGCCGCCAGCCGTTTGCGCAGCGCCTCTTCGAGTTGCCGGTTTGCGTATACCTCTACGGCATACGCGCCGCTGTCCAGCGACGTCGAGGCGTACTCCCCCAGATTGAAGCCCGCCACGGAAACTGGCTTTTCCGTGCGCCAGCGGCCCACCCGGAATTCACCCTCCTCGTGTTCTTCGAGCTTTGTCCCCGTGGCCACCAGGCGCAGCCGCCGCGGCCAGCGCAGCGTCAATTCGTAGTCCGCGAAGCTGTCCGCCCCGCCCAGGTGCGGATACCAGCTTCCGCGCTCCCCCACATACAGCACGCCGTTGCCCGCGTCGCTGATGACCCGGCCGCGGTACCGCACCCGCAGCGCAAATTCTTCCCCGCGCCGCGCCGCCCGCGGCAGCGCCACGTACAGCGCGTCGTTGCCCCGCTGGCTGCGCTCCTGCTTGTTCAGCCCCTCGTTCTGGAAAAAGTCCAGCTCCTCGCCGCCGGCTCCGCTCACCGATTCCGCCGCCAGATTCCGGGAAAGTTCGAAGGCCAGCAGGCGTTCCCCGCCGCGCTCCGCGCGCACCGCAATCGTCGCCGTTCCCTCCAGCGAGTGATCCGGCAGGACCGCGGTCTCGATGGCATAGCGCAGCGCGCGAAAGGCCGGAGCGGGTGGCGCGTTGCCGCCCGGCCGGTACGCCGCCCAGACGTCATACAGGTTCGCGCCGTCCGCCGCATGCATCTGCCCCATGGTCAGCGTTTCCTCGCGGCGCGCATCCAGCACGACCTCGAAAGCGCCCGTGCGCAGCCCTTCCAGCGCCGCGTAGAAGTACGGCCGCGGCTCCTCCGCGATCCAGTCCGCCAGGATGCGCAGTGCGTGCGGCGGGTTCATCGGGCCGGCGATAGTGTTCCACTGCGCCGCGTACTCGCGGTTTTCCGCCGCCGCTGCCCGGGTTTCGCGCAGTTGTTTCTGCAGCTCTTCCGCCGTTTCATCGGTGAAGCGCAGGTAGGCCGTGCGGAACTCCTCGTCCAGCACCGGCCTTCCCAGAAACCGCGCCAGCTGCTGCTTTTCCACCGGGTCCCGCGGCGCGGCCAGCGCGTGGCCGCGCCCGGAGAAGACCGCGCCGGTGATGTGTCCGTTGCAGGGGGTCAGGAAGGCCAGCGTGCCTTCGTCGAAGGCCAGGCGCACGTCGCCGCGGCGCAGCTCCAGGTGCTGCACTGGATAGACCGCTTGCTCATCCACCCGCACGCGGTTCAGCGCCTCGTAGATCTCCCGCGGAGAACCCGGAGAAGTTTGCGCCCCGGCGGGCCCACCAAGAAAGAAAAGGGCGGCAAAGCCCACGCCCAGCGCTCGGGCCTTCATAGCCGCGACTGTAGCAACTTTCGTCATTGTCCGGCAAGCACGGTGCCCCGCGGCATCGCCCGGCGGTATAATTAAAAAATGGGCCGCGCCGCACATCGCCTCGGGCTTTCCCTCCTCGCCGCGGCGCTGCTTGCCTCCGCGCCCCTCCGCGCGGACACCATTGTCCTGAAAAACGGCCGCCGCATCGTAGCCAGCGTCGTCGTTGAAGAAAAGGACAAGGTCAGCTACGAAACCTCCGCCGGCCTCCTGACTCTCCCGCTCTCTATCGTGGACCACGTCGAGCGCGGCGCATCCGGGCCGCCGGCGCCCTCGCTGCCGTTGGGCATTGCCCCGCCGCCCGTCATTCTCGGCGACCCCGATCTCGCCGGGGACATCACCCGCTCCGCCGTGCATGACGGTTCGGTGGACCGCGAATTCATTGCCAAACTCGAGGCCGAGGCCCGCCGCGGCCGCCCCGAAGCCGCCGAGCACGCGGCCATGGCCCATCACGTGGCCGCGCAGTTCGAACTCGGTCGCGGCGATCTCGAGCACGCCCTCGACGATGAGCGTACCGCGCTTTCCTTCGCCCCCGAACAGCCCGGCTTGTTGCTTAACGTCGCCAATCTTCACCTCCGCCGCAGCGAGTACCGCCAGTCTCTCGAATACCTGCGGCGCGCCAGTCGCGTGGCTCCCGATTCTCCCGAAGTCCCCAAGCTTGCCGGTTGGGCCTGGTATGGCTTGAACAAGCTGGACGAGGCCATCGCCGAGTGGAAGCGCTCTCTCGCGCTTCGCCGCGATCCCGATGTGCAGGCCGCGCTCGACAAGGCTCTGCGCGACAAGGAAGAGGAAGCGACCTACAAGGAAAACGAGAGCGCTCACTTCACACTGCGTTACAGCGGTAGCGCCGAGCCCGCCCTCGCCCGCGAGGTCCTGCACACTCTCGAAGCCCATTTTTCCGCCATCTCCTCCGAACTCGATTTCACCCCTCCCGAGCCCATCGGCGTCGTCCTCTACACCCAGGAGGCCTTTGCCGATATCACCCGCGCTCCCGGCTGGGTCGGCGCCCTCAACGACGGCCGCATCCGCGTCCCCGTGCAGGGCCTTACCACCGTCTCTCCGGAGCTCTCCCGTGTGCTCAAGCACGAGCTGACCCACAGCTTCCTGAATCAGAAAACGGACCGGCGCTGCCCCACCTGGCTGAATGAAGGGTTGGCCCAGTGGATGGAGGGATTGCGCAGCGGAGAAAATGCCCCGGAACTCGTGCGCATCTATGACGCCCAGCAGTTTGCCCAGCTCAGTTCGCTTGAAGGTCCCTGGATGCGCCTGAATGGCGATGCCGCGCAGTATGCTTACGCCTGGTCGCTCGCCAACGTCGAATACATCGTGCAGACGGGCGGCATGGGCGATGTCACCCGCATCCTCGATCGCCTCGCCGCCGGCAGCCCTGCCGCGCCCGCCCTGCGGGAAGTTATCCGCGGCGATTACGGCGACCTCATGGAATCCACCGTCGCCTATCTCCGCAAGACCTACATCCCCTGATTTTTCCTGAGTTTGTCGCGGCGCGCGGAATTTATCCCGGCCTGGCCGGGAGCCGGCTATCTTTGTTTCTAGGGAATTCTGCGCACGAACTGTGCTTCTACGCCGTCGCCAGCAGCGCCGCCAGCAGCGCCGCGCGCTCCGGCATCCGCCGCAGCACTACGTGCTCGTTCCCGCTGTGCGCCCCGTCGCCCACCGCTCCCAGCCCGTCCAGCGTGGGCACGCCCAGCGCCCCGGTGAGGTTCCCGTCCGAGCCGCCTCCCGCTGTGCATTCTCCCAGCGCCAGGCCCATCTCTCGCGCCAGCTTCCGCGCTTGCGCGTACAGCCCCGCGCTCACCGTGCGCTCCAGCGGCGCGCGTTGGAATCCCCCGCGCACCTCGATCCGCGCGCCCGGCAGTTCCGGCCGCAGCGCGTGCAGCCGCTGCTCCACCTTGCGCATGTCGGCGATCGTCAGCGCGCGCAGGTCCAGCGCCGCGCGCGCTCTTTCGGCGATCACGTTCACGCGCGTCCCGCCCTCCACGATATCCGCGTTTACCGTGATCCCGCGCCGCAGATCGTTCCACTGCTCCAGCCGCGCGATCTGCCGCGCCAGCTCGTGCACCGCGTTCACGCCCTCCTGCGGTGCCAGCCCCGCATGCGACGCCCGCCCATGCACGATCAGTTCCGCCTCGCCCACTCCCTTGCGCGCCGTCTTCAGCAGGCCCTGCGGCCCGAACGACGGCTCCAGCACCAGCACCGCGTCGCTCCTCCGCGCCTCCTGCTCGATCGTCTTCCGCGACGTTTCGCTGCCGATCTCCTCGTCGGACGTCCACAGGAACACGATGCGCTTGCGCAGCTCCGCCGGCGCCTTCTGCAGCGCCTCCAGCGCATACAGCGCCTGCACGATTCCGCCCTTCATGTCGAACGTCCCCGGCCCGTACGCCTTGCCTCCGCGCACCCGGAAGGGCATCGTCCGCAGCGTTCCCGAGGCATACACCGTGTCGTAATGCCCCAGCACCAGGAGCTGTCCGCGGGGTTTGCCGCCCCTCGCGGGCTGCCAGGTGACGCGCAGATGATCCCCGCGCTGCTTCTCCCGCAGGATCTCCACGCGGGCCCCGCGCCGCCGCCATTCTCCGGCCAGCAGCCGGCAGCAGCGGTCCGCGGGACTCTTTTCCAGGCTGGGCGATTCGGCCAGCACCAGCCGCCGCAGCGTCTCGGTCATCGCCGGCAGGCTCGCCCGCAGCCCCTGCAACAGTCCTTTCGCCAGAGTCGTTTCGCTCATTGTCCGCGTATGCTAGCAATCCACCGCCCGCCTGGCAAACCCCGCAAACCCCTTCCCGGCCGCGATCCTCGTTTCCCGCCGGGGCAGGCGTCGCATATAATAAACGTTTTGCGCCGGGGGTACGGCGGCGCACCGCGGGAAGCCGCCGGGCGGCCGCCGGAGAGCGCCAGGGAGCCGGAATGATTTTCGACATCAACGAAATCCAGAAGATACTGCCGCACCGCTATCCGTTCTTGTTGGTGGACGGCATCCTCGAGATGGAGCGCCTCAAGCGCATCGTCGGCATCAAAAACGTCACCTTCAACGAGCCCCACTTCACCGGCCATTTTCCCGGCAAGCCCATCATGCCCGGCGTGCTCATCATCGAGGCCATGGCCCAGACCGGCGGCTTCCTCCTCCTCCAGGAGGTCCCCGACCGCGAGAAGAAGTTGATCTACTTCGTCGCCGTGGATGGCGCGCGCTTCCGCCGCCCCGTGGTCCCCGGCGACCAGTTGCGCATGGAAGTGAAGGTGCTCTCCTGGCGCGGCAATTTCTGCAAGCTCGAGGCCACGGCCATGGTCGGCGGCGAACTGGCCGCCGAAGCCATCCTCATGTGCAAGACCGTGGACCGCGATCCGCCTCCCGCGGCAGAAGCCCCCTCCAAATGAGCAGCACCGGCATCCATCCGCATGCCGTCATCGCCGCCAGCGCCCGCCTCGCTCCGGGCGTGCGCGTCGCCGCCTTCGCCGTCGTCGGCGAGCACGTCGAGCTCGGCCCCGGCTGCGTCCTGCACTCGCACGCCGTCGTGCAGGGCCCCGCGCGCATCGGCAAGGACAACGTTTTTCATCCCTTCTGCTCGGTCGGCGGCGATCCCCAGGACATCACCTTTCACGGCGAACACACCGAGCTGGTCGTCGGGGACGGCAACATTTTCCGCGAATACGTCACCATTAGCCGCGGCACCCAAAAAGGCGGCGGCATCACCACCCTCGGCAGCGGCAACTTCTTCTTGGCTTACTCGCACGTCGGACACGATTGCCACGTGGGCGACCATACGCTCTTCGTCAACGGCGCCACGCTCGCCGGACACGTGACCGTGGAAGATTTCGCCACTCTCGGCGCCTTCTCCCCCGTGCACCAGTTTTGCCGCATCGGCCGCTACGCCTACATCGGCGCCTGCACCGTCATCACCCAGGACGTCCCGCCCTTCTCCCGCGTGGTCACCGAACGCGAAACCAAATCCTACGGCGTCAACGCCATCGGCCTCGAGCGCAAGGGCTTCGACGCCCCGCGTATCGCGGCCCTCAAGCGCGCCTTCCGCTTGCTTCTGCACTCCAAACTCAACACCTCGCAAGCTCTCGCCGAAATGCGTTCCCAGTTCGCCGGCTCCCCCGACGTGGACGAGCTGGTCCGCTTCATCGAAGCCGCCGAGCGCGGCATCGTGAAATAGGCGCGCCGCCATGAGCTCTCCTTCCAACCCCGTTGCCTCCGCCTCCGGCTGGGGCCTGATCGCCGGCAACGGCCGCTTCCCGTTTCTGGTCCTGGAGGGCGCGCGCAGCCAGGGCATCGAGATGACTGTCCTTGCGATCAAGGAAGAAGCCTCGCCGGAGCTCGCCACGATCGCCAGGCGCTTGCACTGGGTCAGCCTCGGCGAGCTCAGCAAGGCCATCGAGTTGTTGCAGAAGGAAGGCGTCAAGCAGGCGGTGATGGCCGGCCAGGTCAAGCACAACAAAATTTTCAGCTCCATCCGCCCCGACTGGCGCCTGGCCAAGCTGCTCTTCTCCCTCCCGCGCAAAAACACCGACGCCCTCATCGGCGCCGTCGCCCGCGTTCTCGAAGATGAAGGCATCCGCCTCGTGGACTCCACCGCCTTCCTCAAGCCCCTCGTGCCCGAGCCCGGCGTGCTCACCCGCCGCGCCCCCGGCGAGCGCGAAGCCGCGGACATCGCCTATGGCCTGAGCGTCGCCCGCCAGATCGCCGCCATGGACATCGGCCAGACCGTCGTCGTATCGGACTGCGCCTGCGTCGCCGTCGAAGCCATGGAAGGCACGGACGAAACCATCGCCCGCGCCGCGCGTCTCACTGCGGGCCAGCCCCTGGTCGTCGTCAAAGTCAGCAAGCCCGGCCAGGACATGCGTTTCGATGTACCCGTTATCGGCCTGCCCACCATCGAACAGATGCGCCAGTCCGGGGCCACGGCGCTGGTCGTGGATGCGCACAAGACTCTTCTCTTTGACCGCTCTCAATTGATCGCCGCGGCCGACGCCGCGGGCATTGCCATCCAGGCGGTCCCCCCGGCGAGCGCCGGGGAACTTAAACCGGGTTCCGGGGCAAGTACTAAGATGGGCGAAACTCGTTCATGAACGATAAAAAGATTCGTGTCGCGGTCGTGGGTGCCGGGGAATTCGGCCGCAACCACGCCCGTGTCTACCGCGAGCTGGAGGGCGCCGAGCTGGTGGCCATCGTCGATCGCGACCCCGCGCGCGCCGCGCAGGTCGCCGCGCAGTTCGGCGGCGTCCCACTCGCCAGCGTGGACGAATTGCCGGGGCGCGTGGATGCCGTCAGCCTGGCCGTCCCCACTGTGGACCATTTCGCCGTCGGCGTGCGCCTTCTCGACATGGGCCTCGATCTCCTCGTCGAAAAGCCCATGGCCGCCTCGCTCTCCGAAGCCGACGCGCTTCTCGCCGCCGCCCAGCGCGGCGCGCGCATCCTCCAGGTGGGCCACCTCGAGCGTTTCAACCCCGCCGTCACTGCCGTCGTGCCCATTCTCAACCGTCCGCTTTTTTTCGAAGTGCACCGCCTCGGCGTCTTCACCCCGCGCAGCCTCGATGTGGACGTCATCTACGACGTCATGATCCACGATCTGGACATCCTTCTCGCCCTGGTCGGCGAGCCGGTCGCCGAAGTCAAAGCCGTGGGCATCCCCGTGCTCACCGACAAAGTGGACATCGCCCACGCCCGCATCGAATTTGCCGGTGGCGCCGTGGCCAACGTCACTGCCAGCCGCGTTTCCACCGAGCGCGTGCGCAAGATGCGCTTCTTCCAGCAGCACGAATATGTTTCGCTGGACTACGCCCGCCGCGACGCCCTGCGCGTCCGCGTGGCCCGCCCCGGCCCGCAGCCCGAATTTGCTTTCGAAAAGCTGGCCGCCGAACCCCTCGAGCCCCTGCGCGCCGAACTCCTCGACTTCCTCGGCTCCGTGCGCACCCGCCGTGTGCCGCGCGTTAGCGGCGCCGCCGGCCGCGCCGCGCTGGAACTCGCTGTCCGCGTCATGGCAAGCATCCAGGAGCATGCCGCCCGCGTCCAACTGGGTGCGCTCCATGGAATGCCTCCAGGCATGCCCCCGGACATGCACACGACCCGATGATCCCCCGCATTCTTGTTCCCATCGATGCCCGTCCCCCCGCCGCCGATCCCGCGGCGGATGGAGCCCGCCGCCGTCCCTCTTCCATGGACGAGCGCGCCCTGATTCCCCCCGCCCTGCCCATCGTGACCCTCGATGGCCGCACCAATATTCCGGCTTCGCTGCCGCTCGAATCCATCGCCGCGCGCACCCTCGTGCCCCGCGACGTCAACTGGGAGCTCTTCCAATCCGAAGTGCAATCTTCCGCTCCGCTCATTCCCACCGACATGGACGAGCGCGTCGCCGTCCCCTCCGGCGCCAGGCCTCCCGCGATTTTGCAGCCCATCGAGCATGTTCCCCTCGATCTCGTCGACCCCGACATTCTGACCACCGGCGAAATCCAGCTGCTGGCCAGCGAGCAGAAGGAGAAGGCCGCCAAGTCGGAACTCCTGGTGCGTATCTCCTCGGGCCTGATTCACGCCCTGATCATCCTGGCCTTGATCTACATGCCCCAGTTTTCGCGCCGCGATCGCTCCCAGGAGGAGACGGAGATTGCCCGCCGCCAGCTCAGCTACGTCTTCCTGCCCCCGGGCTTGCGCAATCCTCCCCGGGTGACGCAACCCGCGGAACCCCGCAGCGATAAACTGCACATTGACCCGCGCATCCTCCGCCGTATTGCTCCGCCCGAGCCGCAGCCCCTGCCCGGTCCGCCGGAGCCGGAGCGCGTCATCAAGAATTTGCCAAATGCGCCCACGGCGCAGCCCAGCGTCGCCCCGCCGCAGCCCGCCCCGCCGAAATCCGATCAGCCGCGGCCTCCGCTCAAGCTGGAGCTGCCCGACCAGCCGCAGCCTTCGCGCGGCCTGGTCCTGCCCAAGCTTTCTCCGGGCCGGGCCATCGAGGAATCCGCCAAGGAAGCCGCGCGCAGTTCCGGCCGCAGCGCCGCCATCAGCGGGCCCTTGCCCGGCAGCCGCGGCGCTCCTGGCGGCGGAGGCCCCAGCCAGGGCCTGATGAGCAATGGCATCGAGATGCTGACCCCCACCGAAGGCGTGGACTTCAGCAACTATCTCGCCCGTGTTCTCGCCAGCGTCCGCCGCAACTGGTATTCGGTGATTCCGGAGTCCGCGCGCCTGGGCGACCGCGGCCGCGTCATTCTGCAATTCAAGATCCTGCGCCAGGGCGCCGTGCCCGCCGGCGAGCCCGCCCTGGTCGACACCTCCGGCAAGGAGCCGCTCGACCGCGCGGCTGTCTCCGCCATTCGCACCTCCAGCCCCTTCGAGCCCCTTCCTCCGGCTTTCAGCGGGCCCTACATCGAGTTGCGCTTCATCTTCCTGTACAATCTGCCCATTGATTACGCCCAGTGAAACTCCAGCGCCAGCAGATTCTCGGCACTTTTCTCATCGGCCTTCTTGTGCTGATTGTTCTGCTCGTGCGCTCGCGTCATCTGCTGTTCCGTTGAAGCTGGGATCATGACCGAGCCGGACGCCTCCTCGCCGCTTGTCGCGCCCCTTGGCGCGCCGCTCGTCGTCCTCGTCGGCCCGACCGCCTCGGGCAAGTCGGCTCTGGCCGTATGGCTCGCCGAACGCCTCCGCGGGGAAGTCGTGGCTTGCGATTCCACGCAGCTCTACCGCGGCTTCGACATTGGCACCGCCAAGCCTTCGCTCGCCGAGCGCCGCGGCGTTCCCCATCATCTGCTGGGCATTCTCGATCCCCACGAAACGGCCAGCGCCGGCGGCTACCGCCAGCACGCCCTCGCCGTCCTCGACGATCTGCGCCGCCGCGCCCGTCTTCCCATTTTCACCGTCGGCACCGGCCTCTACCTGCGCGCGCTCCTCGAAGGCCTCGCCGATGTTCCGCAGCGCTCGGAAGAGCTGCGCGCGCGCCTGCGCCAGAGTGCCGCGGCCCATCCCCCGGGCCATCTCCATCGCCTTCTCCAGCGCCTGGACCCCGCGGGAGCGCCGCGCATCGCCCCCACCGACGTGCAGAAAATCATCCGCGCCCTGGAAATCTGCCTGCTCGCCCGCCGCCCCCTCTCCGAAGTGCATCGTGCCGGGCGCGCGCCGCTCGCCGGCTGGCGCGCCGTGAAGCTCGGCCTCTCTCCGCCCCGCGATGCGCTCTATGCCCGCATTCAGGTGCGTCTTGAATCCATGCTCGCGGCCGGCTGGCTCGACGAGGTCCGCCATCTGGTCGCCGCGGGCCTGCCCGAGGACGCCAAGCCCTTCGACTTCATCGGCTATCGCGAACTGCGCGCGCACCTGCGCGGCCAGTTGTCCCTCGCCGAGGCCCAAGCGGCCATCGCCCAGGCCACCCGCCGCTACGCCAAGCGCCAGATGACCTGGTTCCGCAGGGATCCCGAGATCGCCTGGATCGAGGGCTTCGGCGACGCCCCCCGCGTCCAGGAAGAATCCCTCCGCCGCCTCGCCGCCCGCGGCATTTCTTCCCCCCAGCCAAGCCACCCATCCTCCTGAGGGCCCGAACTCCTGCCCACACCCGAAGAATCTCAATCCTTAACGGCGCCGAGCGCGTCAGCGTATAATAGAAATTGACCGCTTCGCGGTCACACATAGCAACGATGGAGATCTCCCCGCCTCGAGCATCCGCGGTCGCACGATGACGGCACGACTCCCGGGACGATGAAAACTCACTACGATACGATGAGTTCGGAACGCGCTTTGCTGATTGGTGTCGGCTGGAAGCGTTCCCCGCGCTTTCCGGGGATGCCTGCGGGCGAACCCGAGCGCGAATCCCTGGCCGAGCTCGTCGAGCTGGCGCGCAGCGCTGGCGCCGAAATCGCCGGCACTATCTTCCAGATGCGCGACTCCGCCGACCCGGCCACGCTGGTCGGCAAAGGCAAGCTCGAAGAGATCCGTGCGGAAGCCGTGGCCCGCGATGTCCCGCTGATCATTTTCGACCGCAATCTTTCCCCCATCCAGCAGCGCAATATCGAGAGCGTCACCGAGTGCCGCGTCATCGACCGCACCCAGCTCATCCTGGACATCTTTGCCCGTCATGCGCGCAGCCGTGAAGGCCAGTTGCAGGTCGAGTTGGCTCAGCTCAACTACCTGCTCCCCCGGCTCACCGGCCGCGGTGCTTCGATGTCTCGCCTCGGCGGCAAGGGCGGCGGCGCCGCAGGCCGCATCGGTGTCCGCGGGCCCGGCGAAAAGAAGTTGGAGACCGACCGCCGCCGTATCCGCGAACGCGTCCAGAAGATTCAGAAGGGCATTGACCAGATTCGCAAGCAGCGCACCCTGCGCCGCGAAGCCCGCCAGGCCGTGCCCCTCGGCACCATCGCCATGGTCGGCTACACCAATGCCGGCAAGTCCACCCTCTTCAACGCTCTCAGCCGCGCCGAGGTCCTCGTCTCCTCGCGCATGTTCGCCACCCTGGACCCCACCATCCGCGCCATTCGCCTGCCCTCCAACCGCCGCGTCCTGGTCTCTGACACCGTCGGTTTCATCCGCGATCTTCCCAAGGGCCTGCTGAACGCCTTCCGCGCCACCCTCGAAGAGGTTCAGGAAGCCGCGCTGATCGTTCAGGTCAGCGACGTCTCCAATCCCCATCATGCCGAACTGGACGACGAAGTGGACAAAGTCCTCCAGGAACTCGGCGTCGCCGACCGCCCCCGCCTGCGCGTCTTCAACAAAATCGATCTGCTCACTCCTGAACAGATCGCTCCCCTCCGACATCCCTACGCGGGCATCCATGAGGGTGGCCCCGTGCTGGTTTCCGCGAAAACCGGCCAGGGCCTCGACGAGCTGCTGCGCCGCATGGACATGGCTCTGCCCATCGATCCCGTGGTGACCCTGGCGCTGCGCCTGCCCATGTCCGAAGGCCGCACCCTGGCGCTGATTCACGCCCTTGGCAAGGTGCTCCATTCTGAAGTCGAAGATGCACATATGAATCTTCGGGCCGAAGTGCCGGTTTCCGTTGCGCGCCGCCTGCGCCTTTCCAGTTTCCTCCGTTCCGGAACTTCCGGCGCTTTGCCTGCGTAACAACATGCAGAGTTGACCGCTTCGCGGTCACACCTGGAGTTGACCGTTCCACGGTCACGCCTGCAGGAGGGTGCGATGATAGCTTTTCTTCTGTGGTGCATCCTGTTCGTGCTGTGCTGGCCTCTGGCCTTGCTGGCTCTCGTCCTCTATCCCATCGTCTGGTTGCTGACCCTGCCGCTCCGGCTCCTTGGCATTGCCGTCCACGGCGTTTTCGCCTTGCTGCACGCTATTCTCTTCCTGCCGGTGCGTTTATTGCGGGGGCCGCGCGCGGTCTGAGGCCGCCGCAGGAGTACCTTCTGGGTAAACTTTTCGTTTTCGCCTGCGCCGTGCCCCGCAACACGTGGAGAAATAAGGCCTTTTTCGGGGTATGCCGCAGGCCGCTAATGTGGAAAACCTTGTGGAAATCAAGAAGACCATGTCCTCGGATTTGCCTTCCGCCGCCGCGATCCTATTTCCGGTCTTTCGTGGATGCTTGTAACCTGCTTTCCTGTCAACTGTTTAACCCATTAGGAAAGGTCGTCCCGCAAGCCTCTGCTTCTCTTTAACCGCCCATTAACAACCGCTAATTTGCACAGCTTTGCAGCAAGATGTTACGCATGAGTATAGCTACCGGCAATCCTCCGTGCGTTCTTCCTGTTGCTGTTCTAGTACCCACTCCCGGGCTCCTCTCCGGCCCTCCGAGGCGTTGACGCGGGCCTCCGCGAAGTCTATAGTGAGGCCCGAGTTGGTGGAGTCCACAGGGCGGCGCCTCCGCCGGCCGCACACTCATGAATCTTCCGAATTCGCTCACACTTTTGCGGATTTTCTTTGTTCCGCTGTTGATCGTTGTCCTGCTGACACGCAGCCCCAACCTCGTGCTGTGGGGCCTCCAGGTCCATTTTGAAGTCTGGGGCGTGCTCATCCTGCTGATGGCCGCAGCCACCGACTGGGCCGACGGCTATTTCGCGCGCCGCCGCCTGGAAGTGACCACCCTGGGCATTCTCCTCGATCCCGTCGCGGACAAGCTGCTCATCTGCGCCGCTTTTGTCTCTCTCGTGGACATGCATCTCGTGCAGGCCTGGATGGTGGTCATCATCATCGGCCGCGAGCTGACCGTCCTGGGCCTGCGCAACATCGCCACCGCGGAAGGTTTCACCATCCTCCCCTCGCTGCTCGGCAAGACCAAGATGGTCCTCCAGGTTCTTGCCTGCGCCACGCTCATCCTCGGCGCGCGCCATCTCTTTCTCAAGCCCCTGAGCGTGGTTTTGCTCTGGATGGTGGTCATCAGCGCCTTGGTTTCCGCCGCCCAGTACTTCCTCCGCTTCTGGAGCCAGCTCGACGACCGCATCAAACAGCGCCACACCCTCAATCTGCTCGAGCGTCGCAAAAAAACGCAGGATGTCCCCACTCTCTGATTCCGAGAAACAAGTGCTGCTGGCCCTGGCGCGCCGTGCGATCGAGGCCGCCGTGCGCGAAGCGCAACTCCTCGACACTCCTCCCTGGCCTGGCATTCTCGCCGAGCCGCGCGGCATTTTCGTCACCCTGCACTGCCGCGGCCGCTTGCAGGGCTGCATCGGCGTCATCGAGCCCCTGGAACCCCTCGGCGACAGCCTCGTGCGCTGCGCCGTCGGCGCCGCCCTCAGCGATCCGCGCTTTCCAGCCCTCCGGGCGGAAGAGCTCTTCGATCTGCATATCGAACTCTCTCTCCTCTCGCGTCTCCAGCCCATCCTGCCCCAGGAGGTCGAGCTCGGGCGCCACGGCCTGTTCCTGCGCCGCGTTGCGCACCGCGGCCTGCTCCTTCCGCAGGTGGCCACGGAGCATGGGTTCACCCGCGAGCGCTTCCTGGAGGAGACCTGCCGCAAGGCTGGCCTGCCCCCCGGCGCCTGGCTGGATCCTGAGACCCAGCTTTATGCCTTCACCTGCGAGATCATCACCGAATCCCGGGCAGGCCCGCCGCGGCCCTGAAAGGGCCCGCCCGCGGTCCCGCATCCTTTCCCGGAAAAACAAAAGGCCCGGACCCTTGCGGGTCCGGGCCTGCCTCAATCTTTCCGGTTCAGCGGACTCTTATTCGATTTCGACGTAGTCCCCGTCGTAGATTTCGCTGGACGCTTCGGTGATCTGCACCACCGAGGAATTCCGCGTCACATTCAGGACGATTCCCTCCCCAAGCACCTCCCGGGGCAGATCCTCCGGGCCATATTCTTCGCGCGTGCCTCCGAATCCGTAGAGCTTGAAATGGTAATTCTCCGCCTGGGGAACTGTCTCATTGCGCGTGCCCTGGTACCGGAACACGCGGAAGTACTCGCCCACTCTCACGCCCTGGTTGCTGCCGAGGTTTACATACACCACGTCGTTCTGCCCGGCGCTCGGCTGGAACGTCGACGTCGTCACCACCATGGCCACTTCCTTGCCGCTCTTCGGCGCGAAATGATCAAACGCTGCTGGTTCTTTGTACGTGGGCACCGGCCGCGCTTCGAAGGGCCGGATGATATCGCCGCGCTGCATCGCGCCGCAGGAGAAGATCACCTTGGCGATGGAAATCTTCTCTTTGACCTGCACTACCTGGATCCGCCCTTGGTCTTCATATGGCGTGCCCATGGCGCGCATCAGCTTTTTCTGCCACTTGAACCAGGGCAGGGGCATGGGATCCTTGCTGCGGCGCAGCACCAGGAACTCGTCCCCCGCCTTCACTCCCTGGCTCCCTCCCCGGTTGATATACACGTAGTCGCCGGAGCTGAACGTGGTCTGGTAGGTCGATTGCTCCCCGGAGATGACGTGCATGTCCTCGGGGACAAGCTGGTCCGTCACAAATCCCGAGCAATACACCGTCGAATAGTCCGGCTGGTGAACCGCCGGTGCCGCTGCCGGCTCTGCTGCCACCGCCGCCGGTGCGCCGGGGGTGGGCGCGGGTTCCGTCTGGGCCGCACATAGGCCGGCCCCTGCCAAAATCGCGAAACACAATCCTGCAGCATTCATGCGCATCGAAACACTCCTTCGGAAAACCAGCCGCACGAATCGACCGCTTTGCGGTCGCGCAATATCGCCGTGCGGGGACTCTTCTTTTTCACGCTAACAAAGCTGCCGGGGAGCGTCAAGAAAATGCCGGGGGTGGCTTTACAGGTTGGATACCGCATGGTAAAAGCCCTGTCTTGCCCACCGTGACCCGCAAACCACAGGGAAGGACTCTTTTGGCCACCGGCGCGGACCGCATCTGCGCGGTCGTGGCGGCCCCCACGGCTCGCGAGATGACCCGCCAGTTGCACTCCGCCCTGCGCCTCACCCGCACCGTCGAGCTGCGCCTGGACTGGCTGCACAGTGCTGCCGAGCGCGCCGCCTTCCTTGCACGCCTGCGAACCGGCCGCATCCCCGCCACATTCCTGGCCACCTGCCGCCGCACCGCAGGCGGCGGACGCTTCACCGGTTCACCCGCCGCCGAGCTGGCCGCGCTGTCCGCCGCCGTGCGCAGTGGCTGCTCCTGGTGCGACGTCGAAATCGAAACCGCGCGCAGGGTCTCCCCGCAGACCCTGCAGCGGGCCCTGGCCCCCGCAAAAATTCTCCTTTCCTTTCACGATTTCCGCGCGACGCCCAGGTCCTTCGCCCCGCTTTTCACCCTCGCCCGGCGTTTTGCCGCCGACGGCGTCAAAATCGCCGCCCAGGCCTGCACCATTGCCGACAGCCGGCGCATCCTGCGCCTCGCCACCGGCCGCCGCGACGTCGTGGCCGTGCCCATGGGCGAAGCCGGCCTCCCCGCGCGCATCCTCGCCCTGCGCGCAGGCAGTGCCCTCGCCTATGCCCCCGTCGCCGCCGCTACGGCCCCGGGCCAGGTCTCGCTCCACGACCTGCACCACCTCTACCGCGCCCATGCCCTGACCCCACGCACGCGCGTCTACGGCGTCATCGGCGACCCCGTCGGCCACTCGCTCTCCCCGCTTCTGCACAACACCGGCTTCGTGGAACGCCAGATCGACGCCGTCTATCTCCCCTTCCTGGTCAAGGACCTGCCCGACTTTCTCCGCGCCCTCCCGGAATTCGGCATCCGCGGCTTCAGCGTCACTCTTCCCCACAAGCAAACCATCCTCCGCCACCTCGCGGAGTGCGATCCCCTGGCCGCCGAAATCGGCGCCGTGAACACTGTGGTCGTCCGCGCCGATGGTTCGCTCTTCGGTTGCAACACCGATTACGTCGGCGTGCTGCGCGCCCTCGAATCCCGCCTGCAACTCCCCGGCAGCCGCGTTCTCGTCTTTGGTGCCGGCGGTTCGGCGCGGGCCGCGGCCTTCGCCCTCGCCCGCGCCGGCGCCGTCGTCGCCGTCTGCGCCCGCCGCGAAAAGCAGGCCCGCGAGCTGGCTCGCGCCGTCGGCGGAGAGGCCCTTCCGCGCCGCGCCCTGCGCAGCGAATTCTTCGACGCCATCCTCAATTCCACTCCCGTTGGCATGCACCCCCGCGTCGGCATTTCCCCTCTTTCTCTCGCCGAGTTACACTGTAAGATTGTCATGGATCTCATCTACCGTCCCGGGAAGACCCAGTTGCTGAAGCTGGCCGCGCGCCGCGGCTGCGCAACCGTGTCCGGTGTGGACATGTTTCTCGCCCAGGGCATCGCCCAGTGGGAGATCTGGACTCGCCGCCCCGCCCCCGAAGCCCCCATGCGCCGTGCCGTCCTGCGCGCCCTGCGCGCCGAAGAACAAGCCTCCCCTTTGCGGAGCCGGCCATGATCCAGCCGGGCTTTTCCGAATTTCAGCGTCTCGCCAGGCACGGCAATCTCGTCCCGGTCTATGAAACGCTCTCCGCCGATCTGCTCACTCCCGTCGCCGCCCATATGCGTCTGGCGCAGGGCGCGCGCTACTCCTTTCTCCTGGAAAGCGTCGAGGGTGGCGAGAAGATCGCCCGCTACACCTTCGTCGGCGCCCACCCCGAAGAGACCTTCCGCTACGTCGCCGGCGCCTGCGTCCTCGAAAGCCGCGATCGCCTCGTCTGGGAGGAGCGTGATCCCGTGGCTTTTCTCCGCGAGCGCATGCGGCGCTTCCGCCCCGTGCGCGTGCCGGGGCTGCCCCCGCTCGTCGGCGGCGCCATCGGCCATTTTTCCTACGACATGGTCCGCCTCATCGAGCGCCTGCCCCGCCGCCTCCGCGACGACATCGGCCTCAGCGACGCCATGCTCATGTTCTACTTCGGCCTCGTTGCCTTCGATCACGTCCAGCACCGCCTGTGGATCATCCGCAACGTCTTCACCGAGGGCCCCGGCAACCTGCGCTCCAAATACGACGCCGCCGTCCGCGAAATCGCCGCCACCCGCAAGACCCTCGCGCAGCCCGCCGCCGCCGAGCTGCCTCCCGCGCCGCAGGCCTCCGCGAAGCGCGCCCCCCTCCGCGTCACCTCCAATTTCCAGCGCCGCGAATATCTCGCCGCCGTCCGCCGCGCCAAGCAATACATCCGCGCCGGCGATATCTTTCAAGTCGTTCTCAGCCAGCGCTTTTCCGCCCGGACCCACGCCGACCCTTTCCAGGTCTACCGCGAGCTGCGCGCCCTCAACCCTTCGCCCTATCTCTTCTACCTGCGCCTCAACGATGTCAGCGTCATCGGCAGCTCTCCCGAGATGCTCGTCAAGGTCCAGGGCCGCGATGTTTTCTACCGTCCCATCGCCGGCACGCGCCCCCGCGGCCGCGATGAAAAAGAAGACTTGCGCCTCGAGGCCGATCTCCTCGCCAGCGAGAAGGAGCGCGCCGAGCACATCATGCTCGTGGACCTCGGCCGCAACGACCTCGGCCGCGTCTGCGACTACGGCACCGTGCGCCCCGAAAAGCTCCTCAGCGTCGAGCGCTACTCCCACGTCATGCATCTTGTCTCCAGCCTGCGCGGCCGCCTCCGCCCCGATGTCGACTGCTTTGACGCCCTCATGGCCTGCTTTCCCGCCGGCACCGTTTCCGGCGCACCCAAGGTCCGCGCCATGGAAATCATCGAGGAGATGGAAAAGACCCGCCGCGGCATTTACGCCGGCGGCATCCTTTATCTCGATTTCGCCGGCAATCTCGATTCCTGCATCGCTCTGCGCACCATGGTCATGAAGGGCGGCACGGCCTACGTCCAGGCCGGCGGCGGCATCGTCGCCGATTCCACTCCCGCGGGCGAGTATCAGGAGACGGTCAACAAAGCCCGCGCCCTGATCGCCGCTCTCGAAGCCGCGCACCTGCGCACGCCCCTGCAACCGGAGAAACCGCGCAGGAAAGATTTCCGGGGGAAGAAAGCCGGAGCGGGCAAGCGTCGTGCCAGAAAGCGCGCAACAAAGAAACACGGAATGAAACGCCAATGATCCTGCTGCTCGACAACTACGATTCCTTCACCTACAACCTCGCCCAGTACCTTGGCGAGCTCGGTTGCGACGTGGAAGTCCGCCGCAACGACAAGATCTCCGTCGACCAGGTCGCGCGCCTCACGCTAGAACGCGTGGTCATCTCGCCCGGCCCCTGCACCCCGCAGCAGGCCGGCATCTCCATCCCCTTGATCCAGCGCCTGGCCGGCAAGCTGCCCATTCTCGGCGTCTGCCTGGGCCATCAGGCCATCGGCGCGGCCTTTGGCGCGAAGATCGTCCGCGCCCACGAGCTCTTCCACGGCAAAACCAGCGAGATCTATCACGACGGCAAGGGTATCTTCCGCAACCTTCCCAATCCCTTCACCGCCACCCGCTACCATTCCCTCATCGTCGAGCGCAAATCCCTCCCGCGCGTTCTGCACATCTCCGCCGAAACCAAGGACGGCATCATCATGGGCCTCCGCCACCGCAAATTCCCCATCGAAGGCGTTCAGTTCCACCCCGAATCCGTCCTCACCGAATCCGGCAAGCAGCTCCTGAAAAATTTCCTTTCCCTGTAACTGCCTCCGCTGTCCTCTCGTAGGGGTACGACATTGTCGTGCCCGTCCGACGGCGCAAAAAAAACGGTTGAACAGTTCAACTCTTCAACCGTCTAACCGTTCAACCCCCACTGGCCAGTGACACGCATCGCAACCACCGGTTACCAGCTCACATCCGCCAGTATCGCCCCGTAAATCTCCATCCCCCGCCACAAATTCCCCAGCCGCAGATTCTCATCCGCCGCGTGCTGCCGGTTGTCGTGGTTCACGATCGGCACGCCAATCACCGGCAGCCCCAGCTCCTCGAAGATGTACATCGGCACGCTCCCGCCCGACGTCGGCATCTTCACCGTCTTTCCCGCCGCGCCCTCCACCACTTCCGCCAGTTTCCGCGCCACCGCCGTGTCCATCGGCGTGCGCGTTGCCGCATAGCCTCCGCTGGTCGTCACCATCGCCACCCGCGCATACTTCAGCCGCTCCTCCTTCGTCGGCTCGCGGTCCACCACGTAGTATCCCTGCTTGCGGATGTGCGCCACCAGCCGCCCAAACTGCACTTGCGGGTCGATGTTCTTCACCAGCCGCATGTCCAGCGAGGCTTCGGCCTTTTCCGGCACCACGTTCTGCGACTCTTTTCCCACATACGCGCTGCGCAGCCCGCGGATATTCAGCGACGGCTGGTTGATCAGCTCCACCAGCTTCTGCCCGCCGCCTTCCGCTTTGGCGAATTCCAGCTCCTGCATCAGCTCCGCGTCGTTCGCCGGCATCTCCGCCAGCGCTTGCTGTTCCCGCGCGCTGAGCGGCACCACGTCGTCGTAGAAGCCTTCAATCAGCACCCGCCCGTCTTCATCCTTCATCGACGCCAGCAACCGCGCCAGATGGAACGCCGGATTCGGCGCCCAGTTCCCGTAATGCCCGCTGTGCAGCGGCCGTACCGGCCCGTACACCGTCACCTGCACATCCACCACCCCGCGGTTCCCGAAATCGATCAGCGGCAGCCCCGACTGGTCCACCGGTCCGTCGGCAACCAGCAGCAGATCGCCCGCCAGCAGGTTGCGGTGCGCTTGCAGCGTCCGCTCCAGGTTCGGCGAGCCGTCCTCCTCCTCTCCGTCCAGCACCACCTTCAGGTTCACACCCAGCGCAATCCTCTTCGCCCGCAGCGCATCCAGCGCCGCCAGCAGCGCCACGATCGGCGATTTGTCGTCCGACGCCGATCGCGCATAGATTCGCCACTCGTCGTTGTAGTGCGCCGCGTTCGGCCCCGTACCCTCCGGGAAGGGAATCCGCTTTCCGCCGGCCTCGATGGCCTTTGTCCGCAGCTCCGGTTCAAACGGTTTCCCGTCCGTCCACGCTTGCGCATCCACCGGCTGCCCGTCGTAGTGCGCGTAAAAGATCACCGTGCGCGTCGCTTCCGGCGTCGTAAGCTTCCCGAAGATCACCGGCCCGCGCCCCGGAATGGACAGCGGATGCGCCTCAATCCCCCGCGCCTCCAGCATTTCCATCAGCCGCGCCGCGTTTCTCTGGATGTTTGGGGTGTCCGAGGCGGTGTTCGGGATCGCCAGAAACTCCCGCAACTCCCGCACGATCCGCGCTTCGTTGTTCACGCGGTAGTCGCGCACCTCCTGCGCCACCTGCGCCGGCGCCACCGCAACCGGCTTCTGGCCCAGCGCGGGCAAAGGCAAGCAAACCGCCAGCAAGAGTACAATTTTGCGTTTCATAGTTCCTCCCGGAGCCCGGCTCGAAATCCTGCTCCCCCGCCCGCCTCCAGCGTGATCCCTTGGGCAATGCCGCGCCCGGAGATTCTAGCGGATTCCCGCGTTTTCCCCCAAAGCCCAGGGAATCGGGCGCATCCGGGCATTGCCTCCAGCCGCTGGAATCGCCCCCCCCGCAGCTCACCCTGTTTCGTTGACCGCTTCGCGGTCACACTTATCGTTGACCGCTTCGCGGTCACACATATCAAGGTACAGATTGAGCACATCGCTTTGACGAAGCACCTGCCGAGTCTTCCTGCCTGGCCTACTCTCTCTTGTGGGGGCTTCCCGTGGGGGCTCAACAAAGATCATGAATAGAGCTCTCGTGGCCTTGCTCTTGTCGGCCATGCTGGGGAGCGCACCTGTCGTCTGGGCGCGCCCGGCCGCTATGGGTGTGGTCCTTCAGGCCTCTGGGGCCCAGCTGGGTTCGGGCGCAGTCTCGGCCGGAGCCACGGTCTTCGACGGCGATCAGTTCCGGACCATTACAGATGGCGCCTTGCGCCTGCGCATTGGTACCGCGCAGGTTCACCTCGGTGGGGGGAGCGTGGTCACCCTGCGCCGCGCGGATTACGGCACGCAGGCCACTCTGCTTGGCGGCACCATGAGTGTTTCCGCCGCGCCAGCGGCATCCGTCGGTATCGCGGTCAACGGCGCTGCATTGCGCACTGTGGGCGACCGTGTAACCGTTGCCCAGGTCAGCATCCTGGGGCCCAAGGAGTTCTACGTTGTCGTGCGCCGCGGCGCACTGGAATTCAGCTACAACGGCGAAAGCGAAGTGATCCCGGAAGGTGCCACGTATCGGGCCGTCCTCGATCCGCCTCGCGGCCAGCCTTCCGCGGAACAGGCTCCCTTGCCGGTGCGCGCCGCCGGGCGCAGCCGCGCAAAGTACAAGCTCTACATTATTATCCCCATCGCCTGGGCCACCGAGTGGGCCATCCACGAAGTTTTCGAAAGCCCCGACCGCCCCTAACCCGCATTTCTCACAAGCGTCACGCTGTAAGGGATGGGCCAGCTTGCCCCGCCCGCTGCAGCGCGAGCACGTTTGCCTGTTCCGCCGCTTCCCGCGCCAGGCCCTCTTCTTTTCTTCCCTCTGCGTTCTCTGCGTCTCTGCGTTATCCTGTCTCTCCCCAGAATCACGCTGTAGGGGGATGGGCCAGCTTGCCCCGCCCGCTGCGGCACAGCACCATTGCATGTCCCGGTTCTCCCCGCGCCAGGCCCTCTTCTTTTCTTCCGTCTGCGTTCTCTGCGTCTCCGCGTTATCTTTCTCTTCTCCTGTTCGCCTTCTTCGCCAATCTTTTCAGTGGTACTCCACCAGCTCCCGCAGCTTCTCCCACGCCGCCCCGCTATCGATCGCTTGCGCCGCCCGCCGCGCCCCCTCACGGAAATTCTCACTGACGCCGGCGGCCACCAGCGCGGCCGCGGCGTTGATCGCCACGATGTCCCGCGGCGCACCCGGCTCGCCGGCCAGGATGCGCCGGATCAGCGCGGCATTTTCCGCGGCGTCCCCGCCGCGGATCGCTTCCTGCGCTGCCCGTGCGACCCCAAACTCTTCCGGGGTCACCGTGTAGCGGCGCACGCTTCCGTGCCGCACTTCGGCGACCTGCGTCTCTCCCGCCAGCGCAATTTCGTCCAGCCCTCCGGCCCCGTGCACCACAAACGCCCGCTCCACTCCCAGCTCCACCAGCGTCGCCGCCATCAGCTCCAGCACCTCGGCCGTGAACACGCCCAGAACCTGCGCCGGCGCTCCCGCGGGGTTCGTCAGCGGCCCCAGCAGGTTGAACACCGTGCGTCCGCCCAGCTCCCGCCGCGCCGCCACCGCATGGCGCATGGAAGTGTGCGCCAGTTGGGCAAAGATGAATCCGATGCCGATCTCGCGGATGGCCGCGCCCACGCGCTCCAGCGGCAGATCCAGGCATACCCCCAGCGCTTCCAGCACGTCGGCGGAGCCGCTGCCATTGCTCGCCGAACTGCGGTTGCCATGCTTGGCCACCCGCGCTCCCGCTCCCGCGGCCACAATCGCCGCCGCCGTGGAAATGTTGAACGTGCCCGCTCCGTCCCCGCCCGTGCCGCAGGTGTCCACCAGGTGTTCCGGCCGCGCTTCCCCTGGCGCGAAGACCGGCTGCGCATGCCGCCGCATGGCGGTGGCGAAGCCCGTCAGCTCTTCCACGCCGTAGGGCCGTGCGCGCAGCGCTCCCAGTAGCCGCACGATCTCCTCGTGCCCGGCCCGCCCGGCGAGCAGCTCTTCCATCGCCCCTTCGGCTTCCGCGCGCGCGAGGTGCCCGCCCGCTTCCACCCGTTCCAGAATTTCCTTGTGCATAAGCGCGGCTGAATCCGCGTTTTCTCCCTCTTTCATACTATCCCAGTGGCGCCCCCGCCACACAAAGCCGCAGGGCCTGCGCCGCATCATCATCCCTGCGCCGCAAAAGATCGCCTCTCCGCCTTCTCTCACCCGCCCTGCAGCCACTCCCGGCGCGCCGCGAGGCTGCCCGCGGGAAATGTGAGCCCGGGTAGCGGGTCAGTTTCGGTTGAGCGCGTGATACAAACAAGCGCATTACTTCAGAGTGCGTCGTCACTCGGACACAATCGCCACAAAGGAAAGGCGCACCACGTCTCCGGTTAGTCGACCGCTCGGCCAAATGGCCGCCGAGTCGGGCATGGTGACAGTCCGGTCGCTGGAGTCAGGGGCCGTTCATACCAATAAATGTAAATCTGGAAGATCACGACGGAATCCGGGCGAGAATTTTCATGCATATTATGGCTGCAGACACGGCTCCGCACTCTAATAAACGAATATGCTTGATCCGTCGATAATTTATGGTTCTAATGAAAAGCACGATGGATACAAACTTGGCACATCAAAGCCAAATCAGAAGCTCGTCGATAAACCAACTACTTGAGAAGGTCTCGAATAAAAACTACGGTAAGTACCTGCTCAAGATCAGCATTGTAAAAGCCAGAGCCTTTAGTGATAAAACGCTCTCCTTTGACTTTCCGGTGACAGCGCTTGTCGGACCGAACGGGGGTGGCAAGACAACTGTCCTCGGCGCTGCGGCATGTGCTTATAAAAATATTAAGCCATCCCTGTATTTCTCAAAGAGTGGAAAGTTCGATGAGAACATGCAGAATTGGCGTTTTGATTACGAACTGATTGACCAAGCGATCCGCAAAAACGACACTATTCGCCGATCTGCTAACTTTACCAACTACAAGTGGTCGCGCGAGGGACTAGATCGCGACGTGAGAATTTTTGGCGTGTCGCGTACAGTTCCGGCAACCGAGCGAAAAGAGATGCGACGATGCATCTCCGGACGCTTTGATGTGCCACAAGATCAAATAGTTAAGCTTGGAACAGCGGCGGCCCAAGCTGTCGGTCAGATTCTCGACAAGAATGTTTCGACATTTTCTGTCGTGAAGGTTGATAAGCGGGGCCGAGTTACGTTACTCGCTGGGACGACTTCAGATGGCAAGGGTTACTCGGAGTTCCATTTCGGTGCAGGGGAGTCGAGTGTCATCAGAATGGCGACCGTTCTCGAGTCAGTGCCGGAAAACTCGCTTGTTCTCATTGAAGAGATTGAGAATGGGCTCCATCCGGTTGCCACTGTCAGGATGGTTGAGTACCTTATCGAATTGGCCGAGAGAAGAAAGATTCAAGCCATATTTACAACGCATTCAAATGATGCGCTGCGACCACTTCCTGATAAAGCGATATGGGCAGCAGTGAATGGCCAACTCTTCCAGGGTAAATTAGACATCGGTTCCCTTAGAGCTATCAGCGGCCAGGTTGATTCAAAGCTGGTCATTTTCGTTGAGGATACATTTTCAAAAGTGTGGGCAGAGGAAATATTACGCTCGATTCCAGGGCTCGCCATGGACGCCATAAGCGTTCACTCCATGGAGGGTGATGGCACAGCCGTACGGGTGTGCCGCTCCCACAATCTAGATCCGACAGTTCAACAACCGGGAATTTGCCTTATCGACGGCGACTCGAAGCAGGTGGAAGACGCAAGCGGTGGAATATTTCGACTTCCCGGCCAGAGTCCTGAGTCCTTCATATTCGACCAAATAATGGCGAAATTGGATACAGTTGCAGGAGAATTGGCGGTCGCGCTGCTGCGTCCATACGAAGAGCACGATAGGGTAACGCAGATTATTCGCAGCGTGCGAAACACCAACCGGGATCCACATTTGCTTTTCAGTCAGGTTGGGAAGCTGCTCGGACTGATTCCCGAGACACGGGTGCGGGAGGCATTTGTTGCTACCTGGACCCGAAGTTATCCCGACGCAGTTTCGAGTATTGTTGGTGTGTTCCGTTCCAAACTGCCAAGAGACCTTGATGAACAATCGCTAGTGCCATGATAAGGAATGGCACGCGGTTTCAGTCTGTTTGTACTTGATTGCATTACACGCTACCCGTAGAAGTGGCCGTACTCGGCATCTCGATTCGAGCCATCATGCGGTAACTTCCGTATGATCGCGCACTCGGAGGTTATCGTCGGACCCGATTTGCTCGGCGGTTACGTGAACGCATAGTTGGCATACGGAAACTAATCCACTAACCGATCCCGCTCTTCCTTGCCCCTGCGCGCTGTTCCGGGTACACTTCTATGTTTTGAGAGCAGCCAAAATCCAGAACAGACGGTAGCCCGATGAAGATTCATGAGTACCAGGCAAAAGCCATTCTCGCCCGTTATGGCGTAACCACGCCGCGCGGCGAAGTGGCCTTCAGCAAGGAAGAAGCCCGCGAGGCCGCGCAGCGCCTGAAATCGCCGGTGGTCGTCGTCAAGGCGCAGATCCACGCCGGCGGCCGCGGCAAAGCCGGCGGCGTCAAGCTGGCCCGTTCGGCCGACGAAGCCGCGGAGCTGGCCAGCAAAATTCTGGGGATGAAACTGGTCACCCCGCAGACCGGCCCCGCCGGCCGCATCGTGAAGCGCCTGCTCATCGAAGAGGGCCTGGATATCAAGCGCGAGCTCTATCTCGGCATCCTCGTGGACCGCGCTACCGGTTCCCCCGTTTTCATGGCCAGCGCCGCGGGCGGCATGGAAATCGAAGAGGTCGCCAAGGACAATCCCGGCGCCATCCTGCGCGAGGCCATTAATCCCGTGGTCGGTCTGCAGCCGTACCAGGCGCGCAAAATCGCTTTCGGCCTGGACCTGCCCGCCGAAGTGGTCGGCACCGCCACGCCGTTTTTCCAGGCGCTGTACCGCGCGTTCGTTGACACTGACGCCTCCATGCTCGAAATCAATCCCTGCGTCCTTACCGGCGACGGCCGCCTCGTGGCCCTCGACGCCAAGATGACCTTCGATGACAGCGGCCTCTACCGCCACAAGGAGCTTCGCGAACTCCGCGACCTCGACGAGGAAGATCCCCTCGAGGTGGAAGCCTCCAAGTACGGCCTCAACTACATCAAGCTCGACGGCAGTGTCGCCTGCATGGTCAACGGCGCGGGCCTGGCCATGGCC
This sequence comes from Terriglobia bacterium, assembly GCA_020072785.1. Taxonomy (NCBI): domain Bacteria; kingdom Pseudomonadati; phylum Acidobacteriota; class Terriglobia; species Terriglobia bacterium. Next base: position 270,492 of record JAIQGG010000004.1, read on the forward strand.
ACCATGGACATCATCAAGTACGCCGGCGGCTCGCCTGCCAACTTCCTCGATGTCGGCGGCGGCGCCTCGGCCGACCAGGTCAAGAACGCCTTCCGCATCCTCATGAGCGACCCGGCCGTGAAGGCCGTGTTCATCAACATATTCGGCGGCATCCTCCGCTGCGACGTCCTCGCCACCGGCGTGGTTGCCGCCGCGAAAGATTTGCATCTGGGGGTTCCGGTGGTGGTCCGCATGGAAGGCACAAACGTGGAACTCGGCCAGCAGATTCTCCGCGACAGCGGTTTGAACTTCACCATCGCCAACGGCATGAAGGACGGCGCGCAAAAGGTCGTAGCGCTGGCGGGAGGTGCGCGATGAGTGTTCTGGCCAGCGAAAAAACGCGCCTCCTCGTCCAGGGCTTCACCGGACGCGAAGGCACCTTCCACGCTCAGCAGATGATCGAGTACGGCACCAACGTCGTCGGTGGCGTCACCCCCGGCAAGGGCGGCACCAAGCACCTCGAGCGGCCCGTCTTCAACACCGTGTTCGACGCCGCGAAAGAGACCGGCGCCAACGCTTCCGTGATTTTCGTTCCGCCGCCTTTTGCCGCGGACGCCATCCTGGAAGCCGCCGACGCGCGCATCCCCCTCGTCGTGTGCATCACCGAAGGCATTCCCGTGCTGGACATGGTGCGCGTGAAGGCCGCCGTGGATTTCAGCACCCTCCGTCTGATCGGCCCCAACTGCCCTGGCATTATCTCTCCGGGGAAGTGCAAGATTGGTATCATGCCCGGACGCATCCACCGGCAGGGCCACGTCGGCGTGGTCAGCCGCAGCGGCACCCTGACCTACGAAGCCGTGGACCAGTTGTCGCGCCTCGGCATCGGCCAGTCCACCTGCATCGGCATCGGCGGCGATCCCATCATCGGCACCACTTTCCTGGACGCCATCAAGCTTTTCAACGAAGATCCGGATACGCAGGCCGTCATTCTCATCGGCGAAATCGGCGGCAACGCCGAAGAGGTGGCCGCGGAATACATCAAGACCCACGTGAAGAAGCCCGTCGTCGGCTTCATTGCCGGGCAGACGGCGCCGCCGGGCCGCCGCATGGGCCATGCCGGCGCGATCATCAGCGGCGGGCAGGGCACCGCCAAGGACAAATACGCGGCCATGAGCGCCGCCGGCATCCGCTGCGTCGAAACCCCCGCGGACCTCGGCTCGACCGTCGCTGCCGCTTTGAAATGACGAGGCTCTTCTCGTTACCTCGATACTTCGCGATCTCATTACTTCGCTAGGAGATATTCGTGGCACTCGAACGCACCTTCGCAATCATCAAGCCGGACGCCGTCGGGCGCGGCCTCACCGGCGAAATTCTATCCCGCATCCACAAGGCCGGCTTCGCCATCGTGGCCATCAAGTCCATGCGCCTCACCAAAGAGGAAGCCGGCGGCTTCTACGCCGTGCACAAGGCCCGGCCCTTCTTCGGCGAACTCACCGACTTTATGAGTTCCGGCAAGATCGTGGCCCTGGTCCTCGAAGGTGAAGGCGCCATCGCCAGGTGGCGCGATACCATGGGCGCCACCGACCCCGCTAAGGCCGCTCCCGGCACCATCCGCCGCGACCTCGGCACCAGCATCGGCAGCAACTGTACCCACGGCTCCGACGCTTCCGATACCGCGGCCTTCGAGATCGGCTACTTCTTCGCCGGCCTCGACCTCATCTGAGGCCCGCGCAAATTCCGATGGAGTTCGATTGCAGGGGCGCAGCTTGCTGCGCCCTTTCTACTTTCCCATCGTCACCTGCATTGTCCTTTCTAGGCGTGACCGCGAAGCGGTCAACGGCCTCGGCCTTAGTTTGCTGCTTTGGTTCGCCGGCCACTTTCGCCGCTGATGTGGGTGGGCCCTTTGTTCCTTCCGGCTCCATCCGAGCCGGTGCAGCAGGTAGGGAATATGGTCCCGGGTATAGCGAACCCGGAAGCGCTTCCAGAGCAGATCGGCGATGCGTTGCGAGGTCCACACCGCTGCCGCAAAGCCGTAGGCTCTGGCATCACGCGCTAAAAGGCGCGGGAGTTGCGCCAGTTGCCCGGGGGTCAGCTTCGGCGGACGCCCAGGCCGGGCCCGGCGGCGCAATCCCTCTGCACCTTGCCGGCGATATTCCTGGGCCCATTGATGAACCGCCTGGCGGCTCACCCCGAATTTCCGGGCAATCGCGGACAACGATTCGCCGCTCGCAAGGAGCGGCAGGGCCGAGAGGCGGCGGGCCTCGAGCTCTTCTGCGGCTCTCCGCTTGGGTTCAGAAGCTCCTCCGGCAACCGAAGGTACTGTCAGAAGTGTTTGGATGGACCCTCCCGCTTGCTCCAAGCCGCATCTTCGGCCCCGCGCAGTTAGAAGGCAAACGCAAAAAACTGATGCCAGGAATTGATGAGGGTTTGCAGAAAAGTTGTCAGCAAAAATCCGCCGTTGGCAAGTCTTTCCGCTCCGCGAGGAGGAAACTTCGCGGCATTCCATTTTCAAGAGCAGCAGCCCCTTGCGCTGCGGCTCAAAATAGTATTTTCTTGTGACGCGCCTCTGTTTCCGGACCACGAACCACGGGTCAGGGAAAACGCCGCACTCCTTATGAGCCAGCTCACCTTCAATCTGATGCCGGAGCGCAAAACCTGGACGGTCAGCGAACTGACCGCGCGCATCCGCGACCTGCTGGGCAAAAACTTCACCGACATCCTGGTGCAGGGCGAAATCTCCAACTGCAAACTGGCGCAGTCCGGGCATTTCTACTTCACGCTGAAGGACGAAAAGGCCCAGGTGCGCTGCGTGTTTTTCAAGAACCAGCAGCGCGGCATGAAGTTTCGCCCCGAGGACGGATTGAAGGTCACGGTGCGCGGCTCGGTGAGCGTGTATGAAGCGCGCGGCGAGTATCAGATCTACGTGGAAAATATCGAGCCGCTCGGGCAGGGCGCGCTGCAACTGGCCTTCGAGCAGATGAAGAAGCGCCTGGAAGCCGAGGGGCTCTTCGATCCCGTGCGCAAAAAGCCGCTGCCGCTGCTGCCGCAGCGCATCGGGCTGATCACCTCGCCGACCGGCGCCGCGGTGCGGGACGTCGTGCGCATCCTGCGGCGGCGTTTTCCCAACGTGCATCTGACACTTTATCCGGTGCGCGTGCAGGGCGAAGGCGCCGCGGCGGAAATCGTGGAAGCGCTGCGCTACTTCAACCGCAAGCGGCTCGCCGACGTGGTCATCCTGGCGCGCGGCGGCGGCTCGCTCGAGGATCTCTGGGCTTTCAATGAAGAGATCGTAGCGCGGGCCATCTCCGCTTCGCTGATCCCGATTATCTGCGGCGTGGGCCACGAGACCGATTTCACCATCGCCGATTTCGCCGCCGACGTGCGCGCCTCGACGCCCTCCGCCGCGGCCGAGCTGGTGGTGCAGACGCGCCGCGAATTCGACAAGCACATCGCCGACCTGCGCGAGACACTGGCGCAGCAGCTGCGTTACCGGCTGAGTGTTCTCAGCCGCCGGGTGCACGAGCTCTCCGCGCGGCGGGGTTTCCGCCGGCCGCTCGATTTGCTGCGCCAGCAGCGGCAGCGCGCCGACGAGATGACCGCGCGGCTGACGCTGGGCCTGCGCGCGCGGCTGCAGCAGGCGCGCAAGCGCTACACCGCGGCGCACCTGCGCATTGCTTCCTTCGATTTCCGCGCCAAGATCGGGCGGCTGCACATCCGCCTGGAGCGCGTGGCCGCGGAGCTGGGCGTGCGCGCGGAGCGGATGCTGCGCAGGAAGCGCGAGCGGCTCGACCGGCTGCGCCTGCAGCTCGAAGAGCGCAGCCCGCTGCGGGTGCTGGAGCGCGGGTACGCGATTGCCACTGACGCAGCCGGCAACGTCCTGCGCTCCACAGACCAGGTCGCGCTGGGCGATGCCGTCAGCGTCCAGTTGCACCGCGGCCGGCTCACCACCGAAGTGAAGAAAAAAGAGTAGAGCGGCCTCCGCGCGAAGCGGAAAGGCATGGGAGCACAGCCAGGAATGGCTGTGCCACGAAGAGGTGTGCTGCGACGGGCGGTGACTCGGGGAGGAGGGGTCCGGATCAAGAGAGGTAACGAGGGAAAGAGGCGAAAGAAGCGTGCGCGATGGGATTTGAAGAGTGCGGAAGTTGTTGAAAATAAAAGGCGGAAAGAGCGGGGGTACCCCACCCCCCGTGCGATGGAAAAGAGTGGGGAAGTGGTTGATTGTAAAGGGATTGCTGGGCGCCGTGGTTGAAAAGAGTGCGCAAGAGTGTGAAACAAAAGAGGATAGAGGCCCCGATAAACTATTCGGGGCGCGCGAGAGACCCCGATAAAGAATTCGGGGCAAGCGAGCGGCTCCGATAAAGCCTTCGGGGCGAGCTGGTGGCGAGAGAGGGGAAGAGGGCAGAGACGGGAGGCTGACGGGGTTCGAGTGGCGAAGCACGGGCAATGGTAGCAGGTATTGTATATTGATACAATATGTTACTGACATGTATTCGAACGGCTGTGGAAAAGCATTCGAATGAAGAGCCGGATAGCTTTTGGGCAGGATAAATACTTTGTAACTTACTTGCGGGAACGTTTTATGCGCGCCGTGGCTTCGTCAAAGGGGAGGGGAGTTTCTCCCGATGCCTGGGCGGCTACAAAGTCGAGGTGGGCTTCCAGTTCATCGAGTTCGTCGAGGAGTTGTTCGGATACCTCGTCACCGAGGACGGCCGGGAGTTTTTCGCCCCGTTTCTTGACGACAAATTGCGGATCTTTCGCCATGAGACTGCCTATGGCGCGGAGTTTACTGCGGGTCCGGGAGAAGCGGCAAGATGAAATTGCAAGGATTGTCCGGGGCTCAGCCATCCGCCGAGGTGAAAGGGGTGCCACAGCTCTGGCAGAAATTCCGTGCTGCAGGCGCCTAACCTAATTCAGAACGAGCGGCGCCACATTTGGCGCGGAATTTGCCGGATTCGGCGAGGGACGCCCCACGTTTTGCACAGGCCATCTGTGTCCCCTCTCGAAGGAGCAAAAGCAGGACACGGGACACAGGCTCATTTTTTAATCATCGCTTCTTCGTAGTGAACCTTCTGGACGCTGCCATCTTTGAGGTGCATTTCGGAGTCGAGGGAGAATTTCACGGGGCAGCCCTGCGAGGTGACCCAAACGGTTCCTCTTTCGAAGCCACCGGATCCCAGCGTGCTGCGATAGAGGGCGGTTTCGGCATCCGAACCTCGCGCCGTGTCGATGGAGTATCGGATCGCGTCGTAGCCGTTCACTTTTTCGGTGCCTTCGCGGACCATCGCGGAGCTATGATTCACAAGCGCGACTGTACTGGACATTCCCGAAATCCCCGTCAAGCTCGTCCACGCCGTTTGCCAGCTATCCCGGTCGGAGCGCACACCGTGAAACGTGCGAGAAATGTCATTGTTCTTGAAGGTGCCATCTATGGTCTGCGGGGTGACATCCGCTTCCTCGTTTACGTAGTTGGACCCGTCTTTCTTATAGGAATAGTGGAACGCTTCTGGCGGATTCTGAATACGATCAATGATGCAATTGAGGTCAATGCCAGGACCGGTGGTGTTTTGCGCCGACGACGTGGAATTCTGTTCTGCGGGCTTCTCTTCCGTCTTTTTCAGGGACGGCCCAGAATTACAAGCAGATGCAGCGAGCAGTACGAATGCCGTCGCCGGGTAAATCCACCACCTTGAGAGAAATTTGCCTGTCGGGTTCATCACTGCCTCCATTCCTAGCCTTCGGGCTAGAAGAGAAAGCCCCGTACTCGCGGAAACTTCTGCGCGTGGGCGCGAAGGGGCTGCCGGTTCCACGTCAGAAATCGGCAATAACGGGTGGGATGATAACATGGGCCACCCGAACGGCGCTTACCGGGTCACGAAAAGAATAACAAGCGCTTCCTTTGACGCTTGCTGTCCTGCGATGGTCTCGTGGGTGACGCTCCAGGGCACCGTTCGGCAGACAAGATGCAGAGGACTGCAATTTTCAGGATTCGCATCATGCTCTCTTTGATTGAAGAAAATCCTAGTCCTCTGTTACAGAAATCGGTCAATCTGTTTGGTTAGCACCCGGCAGGTCTCGCCTCAGTCCTGATTAACGCTAATCGGGCAAGTGCCACCCGGCTTCCCAGAAGTCCGCTTCCAGGAAGTCTGATTCCGCAAATCACTCCGCTGAATAGCCGGCTGTCAGAGAATGAGGTGGTGAGTTTGGCGGTTACTCGTCGTCGCTGCTGGAGGCGACCTTGAGGACGGCGAGGAAGGCTTCCTGAGGGATGTCCACCTGGCCGACGCGCTTCATGCGGCGTTTGCCTTCTTTTTGCTTTTCGAGGAGCTTGCGCTTGCGGGAGATGTCGCCGCCGTAGCACTTGGCGAGGACGTTTTTGCGCATGGCGGCGACGGTTTCGCGGGCGATGACGCGGCTGCCGATGGCGGCCTGGATGGGCACCTCGAACATCTGCCGGGGAATGAGCTTGCGCAGGCGGGAGACCAGCTCGCGGCCACGGTCGTAGGCGAAATCGCGATGGATGATGAGGGCCAGGGCGTCCACGGGCTCGCCGCCGACGAGGACGTCGAGCTTGATGAGGTCGGATTCCTGGTAGCCGGCAAGGTGGTAATCGAGCGAGGCGTAGCCGCGGGAGACGCTCTTCAGGCGGTCGTAGAAATCGAGGACGATTTCGTTGAGGGGCAGCTCGTAGGTGAGCATGACGCGGGTGGGGGAGAGGTACTCGAAATTTTTCTGCACGCCGCGCTTTTCCTGGCAGAGCTGCAGGATGCCGCCCACGGAATCCTCGTTGGTGATGATCATGGCCTTGATGATGGGCTCTTCGATCTTCTCGATGTCGCTGGGGTTGGGGAATTTGGCGGGGCTGTCCACTTCCAGGGCCTGGCCGCCCACGCGGGTGATGCGGTAGCGCACGCTGGGCGCGGTGGTGATGAGGTTGAGGCCGAATTCGCGCTCGAGGCGCTCCTGGACGATTTCCATGTGCAGCAGGCCGAGGAAGCCGCAGCGGAAGCCGAAGCCCAGGGCCACGGAATTTTCGGGCTCGTAGAAAAAGGCGGCGTCATTGAGCTGCAATTTGCCGAGGGCGTCGCGCAGCGGCTCGTAATCATCGGCGAGGACGGGGAAGAGGCCGGCGAAGACCATGGGCTTGATGGCTTCGAAGCCGGGCAGGGCGGGAGCGGGGCGGGCGGCGTCGGTGACGGTGTCGCCCATGCGGGCGTCGGCGACGCGCTTGATGTTGGCGACGACGAAGCCGACGTCGCCGGCTTCCAGCTCTTCGAGGGCCACGGGCTTGGGGGTGAGCGTGCCGATCTGCTCGACTTCGTAGACTTCGTTGCTGTAGCACAGGCGGATCTTCATGTGGTTGGTGAGGCGGCCTTGCATCACGCGCACCAGGACCACCGCGCCGCGGTAGATGTCGAACCAGGAATCGAAGATCAGGGCTTGCAGGGGATTTTCCGCGCTGCCCTTGGGCGGGGGCACGCGCTTGACGATGGCTTCCAGGACGTCTTCGACGCCGAGGCCGGTCTTGGCGCTGATGAGCAAGGCGTCGGCGGCGGGAATGGCCAGGACGCTTTCGATCTGTTCCTTGACGAATTCGGGCTGGGCGGCGGGGAGGTCGATCTTGTTGATCACCGGAATGATGGTGAGGTTGCTGGCGGCGGCGAGGAAGGTGTTGGCCACGGTCTGGGCTTCCACGCCCTGGCTGGCGTCCACGACGAGGAGGGCGCCTTCGCAGGCGGAAAGGGCGCGGGAGACTTCGTAGGAGAAATCGACGTGGCCGGGGGTGTCGATGAGGTTGATGCGGTAGGTGTTGCCGTCCTTGGCTTTGTAGTGCAGGCGAATGCTCTTGGCCTTGATGGTGATGCCGCGCTCGCGCTCGAGGTCCATGGAGTCAAGGACCTGCTCGTGCATCTCGCGCTGGGTGAGCGCGCCGGTCATCTCAAGCAGGCGGTCGGCCAGGGTGGACTTGCCGTGGTCGATGTGCGCGATGATGCAAAAATTTCGTATGAAGCGTGGGTCCATCAGAGCTTTCTGCCGCCCGGCTTGCGGCCCGGGGCGGGCCTCGGCGACGCGGCACCCTGCGGGGGCCGGCAGGGCACCTGCGAGAGTCCTGCGCGCCGTTTAATCTTTTAGTTTGCCATAGTTCGGGTGCGGCGTCAGCCTGGGCGAGAAGCGGGTAGTGGTGTCATTTGAAATTGTAGCCTAAACGATCTCCAAAGAGGGCTCTGGGGCTTTGCCCAATTATGGAAATAGCTACCCGCAGTGAAAATGAGTTGGGTACGCTCTCCTACAAGTAACCGAGTGCTGCCAGCAGCCCAAAGCCCTCGCGGAGTTTAACCCTATCAGCCGTAATTATGGCCTGTAGCTATCGGTTGCAATCATGGCTTTTATTAGTCGTTCATTTCTTCTCAATCAAAAAGAGGAATTCCCTGTTTGGAGTTTCGGCTTCTCGAATCCATTCGTTTGTCCATCTCATTTCCGCCATCACGTTCTTCTTGTAATCAACTTCCACCAAGTTGATAAGCTTACCGGTTGTCTTAATCACACCATTCAGTTCATCAGCGGTCGCCCGTCCCCCTGAACTATATGAGAGAAGAATGTGCTTCGCCTTAGTCTCTCGCAAAAGCTTTTCTATGGCTTCAACGACAATGAATCGCCCACTCTTTCCGCGTCGAAACTCTTCAAATTGGGAAGCCGCGACGGTGTCCCTTGAATCCGCTCTACGCCTAACCTTGCCAAAAAGACGGGGGTTGTCAAAAAGGCAAATAGATGTCCACAAATGGTAATAGGCCGCATAGCGTATTCTCGAGGGGGGCATCTTTTCATTGCTTGACCCGTAGGGAGGGTCAAAATAGGCTAGGTCTGCTTCCGTGTCCGCAATCAGGTCAAAAATGTCTTGTTGATATACGGCGTGATCGTTCTTTTTGGGGATGATTCTAGGGACTCTTAAGACTAAGGGTTTGTACGAACGCGGGGACCATTCCTTAAGATACGACGCATAATGCCCAAGCGTGCTGTCAACTTCGTCTAACGCAAGAATGAGACTTGTAATTGCAACTGCTCGTTCCACTTCGCAAAGAAGGAGGTGTTCGATTTCGTCTCTGATTGCATCTGCCTTCCTCGTGTTACGTCGTTGCCACGGGTGCTTTAGTCCATTCGCGTTGTGTAAGTCTCCCCCATAGTGTTCCGTCAGCCATCCGTCTTTACCTTCAAGGCTGTTCAAATGAGCTATCAGTTTTTCATATTGAGAAGGTCGGTGTTCACCCAACAAATAGCAAGTCCCGAAGAAGCGCGACCACACAGCCACATCGTTACAAATCACGGAATATCCAAGCTGTGCCAAAGCTTGTGAAACACGGGTTGTTCCGGAAAAACCGTCTAACACAGTTCTTGGCTTTACGCTTGCAATCAGGTCCAAGATGTGAGGGAGTAGTTTTAGTTTTGAACCCGTGTACTTGATTCCTTCGGTCTCGGGGCATCGAACGGAGGCATCATCGAAAAGCGGGAGGGTCGCCATGCTACTTCAATACTCCCTTTTTCTGCTTTTCTATGTCTTCTTTTAGTTTCTCCAAAGCACTTTCATGCCCCTTGTCCGTCGCTACAAGGGCATGGGAAAACAGCTTTACGAGTACGAGGTTATGCGAATAGTCGATCCATCCGTTTGTAACGCTGTCGAAATAGGCCAGTCCATTTTTCGTGTGTGTCCACAGTCCTCGTTGCAAAGCATTCGCTGTGGTGCCTCCATACCTCACCTCGCAGATATAATTTCCCTTTCCATCGTAGAAACGATAAACGGGATGCTTGCGGCCATGCCCTTCTTCCTCATACTTGATTAGCGATATAGCGTTCCTCGCTTTTTGGTAATCGAATACGAGGATATTGCATCTTTGCTTCGTTTCGTTGTAAATCAAAGGCAGTACATTAATCTTCCAAAAATCAGCGAAAGCGGCGCTCTCTAAAATCTCTCCGATAGCCTTTTTATCTGCAACCTTTTGCCCGTGCTTCTTCAACGTTGTGAACATTTCGGAATTCTTGTCCGTGGACAACTGCAACGGGCCATCACCATAAGCCTTAAGGCTGATGGGAAATTCGGCTTTCGTCACTTCGTTAATCACCTTAATATCTTCTTCATGCTCCTTCGCCCTAAACATGTCCTTCCCAACATGCACGGATTTGAAGTCGTACATAAACTGGTTTATGAACTCCGAGATTCCGATTTCCGCGAGGTCACCGTGCGTCTTGTTGCCAATCAGCCGCATTGTGAAAATGTTGCTCAAAGTGACCGTGATGAGATTCGGATTCTTGCCAATAAGGAGGCGGAGGCGTTTGATGAAATCTTCAAAAGCCTTCTTGCTTTCGACAAGAGATTTCTTGGGTTCCATTGGGTCCGGCGGCAAAATTACCATAGTTCTTCTACGCGCGCATCTATGATCTCATGATGGTGGTGCGGGTGGGCTTCATTCCAGATGGGTCGACCAAATGCAATAAGGTAACCTAAAACCAATAAAGCGCAGCAAGTTAAGTTCCGAGTACCGCGACTATTCGGCTCTAACAATTTCAAGTGACACCACTACCGAGAAGCGGGGCGGGAGCGGAGGAAAGAAAAAGCCCGCCCTCTGAAGAGGGCGGCTACAAGGGTTGGTAGAAGGGGCGGGAACGGGGGCGGGACGGTGGCGCATACTACATCGCGGCGGAGGGGCGGTTTTGCCCGCTCCGGGGTGGCGGAGTATAGTTGGGAGGTTCCGTTCGCGCGCCGGGCGGCCAGCGGCCGGCGGCGCGCTCCGCAGTGGCGGCGGAAAGCCGCCTCTACAGAAGGCAACCCGTTTCGATGGCCGTAGACGTCAGCAAACATCTGGACCGCGCCAAGAGGTGCCTCGAGAAAAATCGCGTCGAGGAAGCCATCGAGGCGTATCAGGCGGTCCTGAACGAGGCGCCCAACCACCAGGAAGCGACCCAGGCGCTGGGGGACCTCTATGCCCGGCTGGAGAAGCCGGAGCGCGCGGCGTTTTATTACGGCCTGCTCTTCGACCTGCTGGTGGACGGGCGCGACGAGACCAAGGCCCTGGCCATCTACAACCGCTTTCTGAAGCCCTCCTCGGCGCAACATCCCCCCGAACGCATCGCGCGCTACGCCTTTCTGCTGCAGAAGCAGAACCGCGCGGAAGAGGCCATCGAGCAGTTCACCCGCGCCGCCGATCTGTTCACCACGGGGCGGCGCGAAGAAGACGCGCTCTTCTGCTTTGAGCGCATCGCGCAGCTGGATCCCGAGAATCTTCCCCGGCAGTTGCGCCTGGCAGAAAGCGCGGAGCGCATCGGCAAGAATGCCATCGCGGTGCGCGCGTTTCTGCGCGCCGGGCAGCTGGCCTCCGCCACCGGCGCCGAAGAGGACGCCCTAAAGCTGCTGGGCCGCGCCTACCAACTGGCTCCCAACGAGCGCAGCGTGGCCCTGTTGTATGCCGAAGCCAAGCTGCGGGTGGGAGCGGCGGGGGAGGCTGCGGCGCTGCTGGAGCCCTTCTCCGTTTCCGAGAATGACGACGCATTTCTGGAGACGTTCGGGGACGCGCTGATGAAGGCCGGGCAGCTGGACCGCGCGCGCAGCGTTTTCGAGCGGCTGAGCAAGGAAAAAGAAAAGAACGGAGCCATAGCGCGCCTGTTCGATCTAGCCGACCGCTATGCGGGGGCCAAGGAAGAGGCCAAGGCCGTCGATCTCCTGCAGGCCGTGAAGCGCAAGATGTTCGCGGCGCGGGCCCAGAACGAGTTCGCCGCGCAACTGGATGCGGTGGCCGAGCGGCATCCCGATTCGCTGCCGATCCTGGAGTTCTGGGCCGCGCTGTACAACGAAATCAACCGGGAATCCAAATACTTCGAGATCCTGCTGCGCCTGTTCGATCTGTATCTGAACGGCGGCGACGTGCAGAAGGCCCGGGAGTCGCTGGAGCGGCTGGTGGATATCGACGCCTACGACTACCGGAATCAGGAACGGCTGGAGCGCCTGCGCGGGCACATCGACAATGCGGCTCTAAAGACCCTGGCCGCGCGCCTGGCCAGCACCACTTCATCCCTGGCCCCGGCGACGGACGGCAGTTCCTCCGGGGGGCCGGCACAGCAAGCGCTCTCTTCCGGCGGCCGCACGCAACAGACGCTCGAAGATCTGATCGTGCAGACGGAGATCTTCATTCAGTATTCGCTGCAGAACAAAGCCGTGGAACAGCTGCAGAAAATCGCGGCCCTGTTTCCCGGGGAGGAAGAAAACAACGCGCGGCTGCGCGGGCTGTACGAGAGCGCCAACTGGTGGCCATCGGGAGGGCCCAGGGTCAAGGCGGAAGTGGCGGCCATGCCGGTAGGGTCTGGCGAGGGGGTCACGGTTACCGGCAGGACCGGCATCTACAGCGCGGAGACGCTGCGCGACCTGACGAAGATCACCGAAGTCACGCAGAAGATCTACCGGCAGCAGACGCCGCGGGCCATGCTGAGCACGGCGGTCAACGAGGCCGGGACGTATCTGCGTACGGCGCGTTGCTTTGCGGTGATCGGCGCGCCCGGGCGCGCACCGGAGATGGCCGCGGAGTATTGTGCGCAAGGGATCAAGGCGGCTCCCGGGGCGCAGGTGGTTTTCCTGATCGCGCAAATGGAAAAGGCCACCCCCGACGCCCTGGGCGGACTGATCATCGAGGCCGAGCCGGGCTCCATCCTGGTGGAACTGGGGCTGACGACGGCCCTCGGCGTGGTGCTGACGGACAAAGAGACCCAGGTGCCCGCGGGCATGCTGATCGTGGCGCACGCAGAGGCGCACCAGTGGAAGCCCAACGAGACGTATTTCCTGCAGGCCATCGGGGACCAGATGCTGATGAGCGTCAGCCACACGCGGCTGCGTTCGCTGGTGCGGCGCATGGGGGTTTCCGACGAGCGCACCGGGCTGCTCAGCCGCACCTCCTATCAGGGCTGCCTGCTCTCCGAAGCGGATCGCGCGCGGAGCCAGGGCACGGCGCTGTCCATGACCATCCTGCAGATTGACCGCGGCGCGGAGATCCTGCGGCAACAGGGGGAATCCCCGCTGGAACGCTATCTGGAGCAGTTGACCCGCTCGCTGCAGCCCATCGTGCGGCACAACGATGTAGCCGTGAAATACACGGCGTGGTCACTGGCGTTCATTCTGCCGGACACCGCGCTTCCCGGGGCGCGCAACCTGGCCGACAAGCTGCGCCGGGCCGCAGCCGCGGTGCGCCCGCCGTGGGATGGCGCGCCCTTGACGATGAGCGCCGCGATTGTGGAAGCCGTGCCGCGGCCGGAGTACGACAGCGAGGATATCGTCACGGATTTGATCAACCGCGCCGAATTTTCCCTGGAAGAGGCGCGGAAGCGGGGCGGCGACGCCGTCGTGGCCCCGGACACACCCAAACCCTAAGCAGCAAAGAACAGAGAGGACTCTATGTTTCCAACCGATGTGGTGATTGTCGCCGGAGCGCGCACGCCGATGGCGCGGTATACCGGGGCGTTCAAGGATGTTTCGGCGATTGATCTTGGGGCGTACGCGGCCAAGGAGGCCATCCGGCGCTCCGGAGTGGAGCCCGGCGAATTCGATCACGTGATCATGGGCAACGTGATACAAAGCAGCGCCGACGCGATCTACGGAGCGCGCCACGTGGGGCTCAAGGCCGGGCTGAAAATCGAGACGCCCGCGCTCACGGTGAACCGGCTGTGCGGGTCGGGGATCGAGGCCATCGTGGAGGCGGCGCAGCGGCTGCTGCTGGGGGAATCCCGGTTCGTGCTGGCCGGGGGCATGGAGAACATGACCCAGGCTCCCTTCGTGGTGCGCGGAGCGCGCAGCGGGTTGAAGCTGGGCAGCAGTCCGATGGAAGACTCGCTGATGGTGGGCCTGACGGACTCCTTCTGCAATCTGCCGATGGCGCTGACCGCGGAAAAACTTGCCGAGCAGCACGGCATCACGCGGCGCGACGCCGACGCCTACGCCCTGCGCAGCCAGCAGGCCGCCGAGGCGGGCTACAAGGCCGGGCGGTTCAAGGAAGAACTGCTGGCCGTGGAGGTAAAGGAAGGGAGGAAGGTCATCACCGTGAGCGAGGACGATCATCGGCGTCCGGAAACGACGATGGAATCGCTGGAAAAACTGCCGCCGTCGTTCCGCAAGGACGGCATCGTGACCGCGGGGAACGCCAGCGGCATCGTGGACGGAGCCGCGGCGGTGGTGGTGACGCGCGAGAAGACCGCCAAGGAGCGGGGGCTGAAGCCCATCGGGCGGGTGATCTCCTGGGCCGCGGCGGGCGTGGACCCCAGCATCATGGGCATCGGGCCGGTGCCCTCTTCGCAGGCGGCGCTGAAAGCCGCGGGGCTGAAGCTGGAGCAGATGGACCGCATCGAGGTCAACGAAGCCTTTGCGCCGCAGTATCTGGCGGTGGAGAAGGTTCTCGGGCTGAACCGCGACAAGACCAACGTGAACGGCGGAGCCATCGCCCTGGGCCACCCGCTGGCCGCTTCCGGGACGCGCCTGGTGCTCACCATTCTCCATGAACTGCGGCGCAACAATCTGCGCTACGGGCTGGCCAGCGCCTGCATCGGGGGCGGGCAGGGCATAGCCATAATCGTCGAGGCGCTGCACAGCTAAGAGCAGCGGTTTCTGTTAAACTCTTTGATTTCCGGCGGGTTGTACCTGGCCGCGGAGGAAGCGGGGGTCTGTATGGCAATACAAAAAGTAGGCGTGATCGGCTGTGGCTTGATGGGCTCGGGCATCGCGCAGGTGTCCGCGCAGGCGGGGTTTACGACGGTGGTGCGCGAAGTGAGCGGCGAACTGGTGGAGAAGGGCCTGAAAGGCATCGAGAAGAACCTGGCGCGCCTGGTGGAGAAGGCGACGATCACGGATGGAGCCCGGAATGAGATCCGCAGCCGGCTCAAGGGCACCACGAATCTCGAGGACCTGAAGGACTGCGACGTTATCGTGGAAGCCATCATCGAGCAGCTGCCCGCCAAGCGCGAGCTGTACGCGGCGCTCGACGCCATCTGCAAGCCCGCGACGATCTTCGCCAGCAACACCTCTTCGCTGACCATCATCGAGATGGCCACGGCCACCAAGCGGCCGCAGCGCTTCGTCGGACTGCACTTCTTCAATCCCGTCCCGGTGATGAAGCTGGTGGAGGTGGTGAAGTCCATCGCCACCGATCCGGAGGTCTACGAAGAGATGGTGGCCTTCGGCACCAAGCTGGGGAAATCGCCGGTGCGGGCCACGGACAGCACCGGGTTCATCGTGAACCGCCTGCTGGTGCCGTATCTGCTGGACGCCATCCGCGCGCTGGAAGAGGGCGCCGGGTCCATCGAGGACATCGACAACTCCATGAAGCTGGGCTGCGGCTACCCCATGGGGCCGTTCACGCTGCTGGACTTTGTCGGTCTGGACACGACGTATTACATCGCCAACATCATGTTCGAGGAGTTCCGCGAGCGGCGCTTCGCCGCGCCGCCGCTGCTGAAGCGCATGGTGCTGGCGGGCTGGAACGGGCGCAAGACCGGGCGCGGCTTCTACGACTATTCCGATCCGCAGAAGCCGAAGCCGATGAACCTGTAACTCTTGACTTTCGAGTTTCCATCCCATTTAGCGGAGCAACGCCATGGCCTATGAAAACCTGCTTTATGAAAAGAAAGACAGCATCGCGCGCATCACCTTCAACCGGCCGCAGGTGATGAACGCCCTGAACCGCCATACGGTGGAGGAGCTGCGCGACGCGCTGCTGGATGCGCGGAACGACGCCGCGGTGCGCGTGCTGATCCTGACCGGCGCGGGCGAGAAGGCATTCGTCGCGGGGGCGGACATCAACGAGCTGGCGAAGCGCACGCCGGTGGACGGCAAGGAGTTCTCGCTGTTCGGCCAGAGCGTCGTGCATCTACTGGAAACCATGGGCAAGCCCTCCATCTGCGCGATCAACGGCTTCGCGCTGGGCGGGGGCTGCGAGCTGGCGCTGGCCTGCTCCATCCGGCTGGCCAGCAAGAACGCCAAGCTCGGGCAGCCGGAAGTGAAGCTGGGGATTATTCCCGGCTACGGCGGCTCGCAGCGCCTGACACGGCTGTGCGGCAAGGGCGTGGCGCACGAGCTGTGCCTCACCGGGGAACTGATTTCCGCGGAAGAGGCTTATCGCATCGGGCTGGTCAACCACGTTTACGAGCTGGCGGAACTGCTGCCGGCGGCCGAAGCCATAGCCAGGAAGATCATCGAGAAGGCGCCGCTGGCCGTGAAGTACTGCATGGAAGCGATCGAGCGGGGCGCGGAAATGCCCCAGGAAGAGGCCCTCTTCCTGGAAGCCACGCTCTTCGGGCTGTGCTGCGCCACGGAAGACATGCGCGAAGGAACGCGCGCGTTCATCGAGAAGCGCGCGGCGCAGTTCAAAGGGAAGTAGAGGAACGGCGCAGAGCGGCAATGGCAAAAGCAGAGGCTGGGAAAATCGAGGGCGGGCTGAGTGCGGCGGGGCTGCGCTTTGGCGTCGTGGTGAGCCGCTTCAACAGCTTCATCACCGAGCGGCTGCTGGCCGCAGCGCTGGATGCGCTGGAGCGCGCGGGGGCCACGGACAAGCAGGTGGATGTGCTGCACGTGCCGGGCTCCTTCGAGCTGCCGCTGGCCGCGAAAAAGCTGGCCGCCTCGGGACGCTACGGCGCGATCATCGCCATCGGCTGCGTCCTGCGCGGAGAGACCTCGCATTACGACTACGTCTGTTCGGAAACCGCGCGCGGGCTGCAGCTCGCGCAGATGGATACCGGCGTGCCGGTCATCTTCTGCGTGCTCACCTGCGACACGCTGGAGCAGGCCATCGACCGCGCCGGGCTGAAGGGCGGCAACAAAGGCTGGGAAGCCGGACTGGCGGCCATCGAGATGGCGCAGCTCTCGCGCAAACTCGCGGGGCAGCCCGCGGCGCGCGCCTCAGGCAAGAAGGCGGCGCGCCGCTGACATGAGCTTGCGCAGCAAATCCCGGGAATTTGCCCTGCAGATGCTCTTTCAATGGGACATGAGCCCCGAGGAGCCGGCCAAGCTGGAAGAGCGCTTCTGGCGCGCGGCCAAGGCCGCGCCCAATACCCGCGCCTTTGCCAACCGGCTGTTCGAAGGCGCGGCGAAAGAGGTGGCCGAGCTGGACGCGCTGATCAGCAAGCACGCCGAAAACTGGCGCATCGAGCGTCTCGCGGCCATCGACCGCGCCATCCTACGCCTGGCCATCCATGAGCTGCGCCAGCCGGAGACCCCGCACAAAGTCGTGCTGAACGAGGCCATCGAGCTGGCCAAGAAATTCTCCGGCGCCGACGCCGCCCCGTTCATCAACGGCATTCTGGACGCGGTGCGCAAAACCCTGCCCAGTTAGCGCGCGGACCCGCGCAGCGCACCTGTACGGACGTACAGGCTTCTTTTTTTGCAACCCGGAAAAACTTTCCTGCGCCCCGGGTGTTTATCCCCCTAGAGTGGTGGTAACCCCGGAACGAAATTACAGGAGAAATAAAGATGACTCTTGAACGATTCGTAAGCCGCGGCCTGCTGGGAATGGCGCTCGCGGGCCTGCTGGCCGCCGGCGCTTATGCCCAGGGCCCGGACAAGACCGGCGGCGTCAAACAGGACATCCACAAGGACAAGCGGGACCTGCGCCAGGACCGCCACGACCGCAATCAGGACCAGCGCGACATTAACCAGGACCGCCGCAAGCTCCGCGGCGAGCGCGCCGACCGCAACGGCGATCAGCGCGATATCCGTCACGACAGGCACGGCCTGGCGCAGGATAAGCGGAAATACGGGGCCAAGAGTTCCCAGGTTGCCAGCGACAGAAAAGATATCGTCAAGGATCGCAAAGATCGCAACCAGGACCAGCGCCAAATCAACCGCAACCGCCGCGATCTACACGCCGACCGCCGGGACCGCAACGCCGACCAGCGCGACATCCGCAAGGACAAGCGCGATCTCCATCACGACCGGGCAAAGGCGAACCCGGGCAAGAACTAAAAGCTGTTTCCCATCTGGGATTCCGAAGAACAAAGGGCCGTTCCGAGGAGCCGGGACGGCCCTTTCTTTTCTCCAACCTGCGCAGTTCTTTCGTTACGGATTGCAAGAATGGGTGGTGGAGATCCTTTCCGACAGGAGTCGGAATCCGAGATCGATCGGTCCGGCAAAAACCGCCGGGAGCTCAGGAGCACAGGGGATGCAGAGGCTGGGCCTCAGATCTGAATGGTGCCCTGAAAAACGCGAACCGCGGCGCCGCTGACGCGAGGCACCAGCTTTTTTCCGCTTTGCAGGACTTCCACTTCGATGTGGCCGGGGCGGCCCATCTCCACGCCCTGCGTCAGGCTCAGCTTCTTTCCCGGGAGCAGGCGGCCGTTGCGCACCAGGTAGGCGCCCAGCGAGCCCGCCGCCGAGCCCGTGGCGGGATCTTCGTACAGTTCCCAGGGGACCATGCTGCGCGCATAGGCCTTGTCCTTTTCGCCCAGGACGAAGCAATAGGCCACCGTGCCGTTGCGGCCGAGGACCCGGCGCAAGGCCTGCATGTTGGCTTCGATCTTGGCCAGGGCCGCGCGGTTGCGCAGCGGCACCATGAGGTTGAAGATGCCGGTGGAGACGAATTGGGGCTCGAGCGCGGTGTGGAAATCGCTTTTGGAGATGCCCAGCGCGGCGGCCAGCGCTCCCTTGTTCACCTTCACGGGACGGAACGTCGCTTCTTTCTGGATCATGCGCACGAAATCCGGGCGGCCGTCGTGGAAGTGGATCTCGACGGGGAGCACGCCCGCGCCGGTCTGCTGCAGTACGTGCACTACGCCTTCCTGTGCGGGGACCACGCCCAGTTCCGCCAGCAGAAACCACGTGCCGATCACCGGGTGCCCCGCGAGCTTCAGCTCCTCCTGGGTGGTGAAGATGCGCAGGCGGGCCAGGGCGCGGTTGTCCGTGGGCTTCTGCACGAAGACCGTCTCGGCGAGGTTGAACTCGCGGGCCATGGCCTGCATCTGCGCCGGGGAGAGGCCGTCGCCGTCGGTGATCACCGCCAGCGGGTTGCCTTCAAAGCGCGTTCTCGTGAATACATCGAGCGTGTAAAAACGGCGGTCCATGATCATTTTGTGCGCCCCGTCTGGCTGCGGACCCGCGTGAAAATTCTTCAGATCCGTTCCGGGGTGGCGACAGTCCTTTCGTTCGTAAGGTTTCCTGTATTCAAGGTGGACTTCGGTTCGAGCAGCAGGACGTGAGTTTCCTCGTCGGCCACGGGCAGGTGCTCTACGCCGCGGGGCACGATAAGGAACTCGCCTTCGCGGACGATTGCCTCGCGGCCGCGGAATTTCATTTTCAGCGTGCCTTTGAGGACGAGAAACAACTCATCCTCGCGCTCGTGATGGTGCCATACGAACTCGCCCTGGAGCTTCACGGCCTTCACATAGCTGTCATTCAATTCCCCGATGATTTTAGGGCTCCAGCAATCGCTGAAGCGCTGGAATTTCTCCCGCAAATTGACGGTTTCCATGAGCCACGTCCTAGACGCTGCGCGCCAGCCGGCCGACTTCCTCGAGGACGCGGCGGGTGGTTTCCGGGCGCGGAGTTTCGGCATAAATGCGCAGCACGTGCTCCGTTCCCGAGGCGCGCACCATCGCCCAGCCGGTGTCTCCAAGATACACCTTGATGCCGTCCAAATCTTCCCGCCGGACGATGGGCCAGTCGAGCAGTTTCTCCAATTTGGCATCCGCAAAGCGGGCGATGGCTTTTTCCTTCTGCCCGGGCTGGAGATCCAGGTCCAGGCGGCCGTAGTGGTGTTCGCCGAACTCGGCGTGCAGGGCGCCCACCAGCGCGCCGAGGGATTTGCGGTGCCAGGCCATGACTTCAGCGAGGAGCAGCGCGGAGACCGTGGCGTCGCGCTCCGGCAGGTACAGGCTGGTGCCGATGCCGCCGCTCTCTTCGCCGCCGATGAGGATATTCTGCTCGAGCATCAGCTCGCAGACGTATTTGAAGCCGATGGGGATTTCGTAAAGCTTGCGGCCGAGCTGGGCGGCGATCTTGTCGATGAGCTTGGTGACGGAGAAGGTTTTGACAACGTCGCCGGGGAGCTGGCGGGCGCCGGCCAGATGCTGGAAGAGGAGGGCGAAGATCTGGTGGGGGGTGATGAAGGCGCCGTCGCGGTCCATGGCGCCGATGCGGTCGCCGTCGCCGTCGGCGGCGAAGCCGGCGTCGTAGCCGCCGGCGCGCACAGCCTGGCGCAGGGCCTCGACGTGGGGCTCGATGGGCTCGGGGTTGACGCCGCCGAAGAGCGGGTCGCGGGTGCCGCGAATCTCGTCGCAAACCACGCCGTTGCGGGTGAAGAGCTCGTGCAGCAGGCCGGCGGCGGAGCCGTGCATGGGGTCGGCCAGGAAGCGGAACTTGGCGGCGCGGAGGCGCTCCCAGTCCACGAGTTTTTCGATGGTGGCGAGGTAGGGGGCGCGGGGGTCGAAGGACTGGATCAGTTCCTTGCGCGGGGGGAGTGCGGGGACGTCCTGGCGCAGCACCTGCTCGAGTTCCTTTTCGATCTGGGCCACGATGGAGGGCAGCGCGGAGCTGCCGTAGGTGGCTTTGTACTTGATGCCGTTCCAGCGGTAGGGATTGTGGCTCGCGGTGACCATCATGCCGCCAGCGGCGCCGCGCTGGCGGACGAGCAGGGAGATGGCGGGGGTGGGGCAGGGCTTGTCGGCCAGCCAGACGGGGGTGCCCGTGGAGCTGAGCACTTCGGCGGCTACGGCCGCGGCGCGGTCCGCGGCGTAGCGGTGGTCGTAGCCGACCAGGACGCCTTTGCGGGGGTCCTCGCAACGCACCACGTAGCGGGCGATGGCCTGCGCCACCTTCTTGACGTTGTCCATCGTGAAGTCGTCGGCGATTACGCCGCGCCAGCCGTCGGTTCCAAAGCGAATCGCAGTCATTGTGGAGCAGTATACGCGAAAGGAAATGCCCGCCAAGAGCCGGATTGGCCGGACGCGAGCGGAGGGGCGGGCGCGCCTAGAGGAGGTCTTTTCTGCCGCGGGCTTCCAGCCACTTCACGACTTTGCCGACGTCCTGGGCGCGGTCGCGGGGGCAGATGAGGATCGCGTCGGGGGTCTCTACGACGACGAGGTCGCGGACGCCGATGGCGGCGACGAATTTTCCGGGGCTCCAGAGGAAATTGCCCTCGGCGTCGAGGGTGTGGAAGGGGCTGGCGGAAACGTTTTCGCCGGGCTGCCTGGCCAAGAGTTCGTAGACGGCGGCCCAGGAGCCGATGTCGCTCCAGCCCACCTCGGCGGGGATGACGAAGACCTGCGGGGCGCCGGGCTGGAGCGTGGCGGGTTCGAGGATGGCGTAGTCCACGGAGATGTTTTCGAGCTGGGGATAGATGGCGCGCAGGCGGCGCTGGTAGCGGCGGGTGCCGATGGTTGCGGCGAGGGATTCGAGAGCGGCGTGCGTTTTCGGGAGATGGCGCTGGAGATTTTGAAGAAAGGTAGAGATACGCCAGAAGAACATTCCGGCGTTCCAGTGGTAATTGCCGGAGGCGACATAGGCTTGGGCGGCCGCCAGCTCCGGTTTTTCCGTGAAGCGGCGGACGGCGAAGGCCGGGAAGCCTTGTGCCATCAGCGGGTCGCCCATGCGTTCGACGTAGCCGAAGCCGGTGTCCGGGCGCGTCGGGGGGATGCCCAAAACGATCATGCGGCCGGCCTCGCGGGCGAGGTGCAGGGCGGCGCGGACGATCTTGCGATAGGGAGCGGGCTTTGCAATGTAGTGGTCGGCGGGGAGGACCGCCAGAAGGGCGTCGCCGCCGGCTGCATGGCGTACGTGCAGAGCGGCGAGGGCGATGGCCGCGGCGGTGTTGCGGCCGAGTGGCTCGGTGAGCACGCGGCGGCGGGCCGCGGCGGGGAGCTGCTTGCGGACGGCCGGGGCCTGCTCGGCGTTGGTCACCGTCCAGATCCGGGCGGCGGGGACGAGCGGGAGCAGGCGCGCGACGGTCTGCTCCAGCATGGTTTCCGCGCCGGCGATGTTCAGCAGTTGCTTGGGGAAGCGCGTGCGGCTGCGTGGCCAGAAACGCGTGCCGCGGCCTCCGGCGAGGATCACGGCATGCGCGCTGAGGCCGGTTTTCTTCACGAGCGGTTCACCCTATTCAAAGACCACACTGGAGATGGCGGCGTCTTCCTCGCCGGCATCGCGCAGGCGGTTGCGCAGCGCCAGCAGGTCCGGGACGTAAATGCGCAGCAGCGTGGTGGGTTCCGCGGGGATGATCTGCGGGGAGTCCAGCGCGGCGGGGAGAAACCAAGCCTGCCCGCGGCGGTAGGACGCAACGCCGTCCCGGCAGTTGATCTCTCCGCTCCCGCTCAGGAACACCAGAAGATTGAAGTGCTCCTTGTCGGTGAAGAGTTCCGCGGCTTGCGCAAACTCCCAGCGCTCAGTGGCGAAATATTTGCAGGCCGCCAGCAGCGACTTCTTCATCCCCCGCGCGGGCAGGGGCAGGGAAGCGATCTTGCCCCCGGCAATCTTCCCGAAATTCATCACCGCCAGGGCCTTTTCGATGTGCAGCTCGCGCGGCTGGCCCGCATCGTCCAGCCGCCCGTAATCGTAGACGCGATAGGTCAGGTCGGAATACTCCTGCACCTCGCAGAGAACCATGCCCGGCCCGATGGTGTGGGGTGCGCCCGCGGGGACGTAGAAGGTATCTCCGGGGTGCACGGAGCGGCTTTCCAGCAGTTCTTCGGCCTTCTGCACGGCCAGGGCGGCCAGAAATTTTTCTTTGTTGGTTCCGGGCTTCAGCCCCACCAAGACGCGGGCTTCGGACTCCGCGGAGAGAGCGTGCCACATCTCGGTCTTGCCGCGGCCGCCGGCGGCCTGCTCGTGGGCGGCGGCGTAGGCGTCGTGGGGATGCACCTGGATGGAAAGCTTGTCGGTGGGGAAGAGAAACTTGACGAGAAAAGGGAACTGCGCCGCGCCGGTGAGCCGCGTGCCGCGCCATTGCGGATTCATCTCCTGCCAAGCGGCCTGCAGGCCGCGCCCGGCGTAGGGGCCAGTGGCGATGCGGCAGTCCAGCGCGGTCAGCCAGGCCTCGCCGACGGGCTGCGCGAGCCCGGTCTGCTCCGGAAAGAGGGGAGCGAGGGAGCGCGCGCCCCAGATGCGCGGGCGGAAGACCGGCTCGATGCGGGTTAGTTCAGGCCCGGCCATGGCTCATGAAGCGGCTTCGGCGCGGGTGAGAAAGCGCTCGATGCGGCGCAGCCCTTCTTCGATCCGCGCGATGGAGGTGGCGTAGGAAATGCGCAGATAGCCAGGCATGCCGAAAGCCTCGCCCGGCACGAGAGCGACATGGGCTTTTTCCAGGAGCAGCCTGGAGAGCTCGAAGGCGTCCCTGGCGCGGCACTGCGGACCAGTGCCCAGATGCGCGGAGACGTTCGGGAAGGCGTAGAAGGCGCCGCCGGGATCGATGCAGGTGACTCCGGGAATAGCGCGCAGGCCTTCGAGGATGCGCTTGCGGCGCTTGGCGTATTCGGCGAGCATCGCCGGCACGGTTTCCATGGTGCCGGTCATGGCCTCGAGCGCGGCGTACTGCGCGATCGAGGTGGGATTGGAGGTGGACTGGCTCTGCAGCTTGATCATGGCCTGGATGAGCGCTTCCGGCCCCAGGGTGTAGCCGATGCGCCAGCCGGTCATGGCGAAGGTTTTGGAGACCGAGCCGACGATGATGACGTTGTCCTTGGCGCCGGCGGCGCTGGCGATGGAGTAGGGCTTGTGCGGCTCATAGACGAAGTGCGAGTAGCACTCGTCGCCCAGCAGCCAGATGTTGTGCTTCTTGCACAGCGCCAGGATCTTCTCGTACTCCGCCGGCGGCACCACGGCTCCGCTGGGATTCGACGGAGAGTTGATGATCATCATCCGGGTCTTCGAGGTGATGGCCTTCTCGATCGCCGCGGCCTTGACGCTGAAGCCGTCCTCCGGCCGCGTCTCCACGTGCACCGGGGTGCCGCCCGCGTATTTCACGATGTCCGGGAAGCTGACCCAGTAGGGCGCGGGGATGATGACTTCGTCGCCGGCCTGGATCAGCACGCCCACGACGTTGAAGATGGAATGCTTGCCGCCGACGTTGACGATGCATTCCCGGGGCTCGAAGCTGGAGCGCAGTTCGCGCTTGTGCCAGGCGCAGATGGCCTCGCGCAGGGGCATGATCCCCGGCGTGGCGGTGTACTTGGATTTGTCGCTCTCGATGGCGCGGATGGCCGCCTTCTTGATGTGTTCCGGAGTGGGAAAGTCCGGCTCGCCGGGCCCGAAGTCCACCACGTCGATGCCGCGGGCCTTGTACTTTTCGGCTTCGGCGATGACCGTGGCGGTCGGCGAAACGGAAATGCGGTTGATGCGATTGGTCAGTTGCGGTTGCACGCTGTCTCCCCTGGCTCTTTGGTGTGGCTGCAGTCTCCTGGCGAAACTCGAAACGCGAAATTCGAAACTCGGAAGAATTACGCTTCGCCGCCGCCGTTTTCTAAACTTCCGTAATGGTGACCGTGAAGCGGCCAACTCCATGTGTTACCACATAGCGGCCACAGTTCTTGCTTACGCGGTCTTGGCGCGCAGGCGCGCTTCGACCTGCGGCGGCACCAGCCCCGTCAGCGGCCCGCCGAGCATGGCGATCTCGCGCACCAGGCGCGCGCTCAGGTAGCTGTAAGTCTCTCCCGGGAGCATGAACACGGTCTCCAGGCGCGGCTCCAGCTTGCGGTTCATCATGGCCATCTGCAGCTCGTATTCGTAGTCGGAGATGGCGCGAATCCCGCGCAGAATCACGCCGGCCTCGCGCTTGCGCGCGTAATCCACCAGCAGCCCTTCGAAGACTTCCACTTCCACGCCCGGCCACGCCCGGGTCACTTCGCGCAGCATCTCCACGCGCTCGGTGACGTTGAAAAGCGGCTGCTTCTCCAGATTGCGGAGCACGGCCACGATCACGTGTCCGAATATCTTCTGGGCGCGCTCGATGAGATCCAGATGACCGTTGGTGACCGGATCGAACGATCCGGGATAGATGGCGATGGAGGTTTTCAACATAGTGTGCCCGTGTGCCCGCGGCTGCCTGCGCCCCGCGGCGCTCCCGTTGGAATGACCCCGTATTTTAACCCAGCCGGGCGGTACAACGCCCCGCAAACTTTGCCAGCAGGTCAATTTGGCCGCAGCAGAGCTGCTCCGGCTGGCCCTGAATTTATCGAGGGATGGATGCCAGCGGCACCGGCTTCAGCCGATGTCTGCGCGAGGGAAGAGCAGAGACTGAAATCTGTGCTACCAAAGCCGCGCAAGGTCTTCCATGCCGAGCCGCTGAAAAACTTCGCTCCAGCCGGCCGGGTTCAGCGCGGGTGACAGGTCCCCGAGCCGGAGTCGCGGAAGGTCTGGCCCTCCTCCGGAAGGAACTCCCAGGTGTAGCGGCCCTGCGCGAGGGTCAGCTTGAGAACGCCGAAGGTGTCGGCATTGCGCACTTCGCTGTTCTTCGTGGGCCGCCCGAGCGGAGTGTGACTCCGCCCCCCGGTGCCTACCACGAATTCGCGGATCCCACCCTGCGGGTCCGCGCGGCCCTGCGGGTTCTGCGGGGCAAACCGCTCATAGGAGTGCTCGTGGCCGGCCAGAACGATCTCCGCGTGGGCCTCATAGAGCGCCTGCCACAGCGGACGAAGCTCCGGATGAATGGCGTGGCTGGGGAAAAACCCGCTGCTGAAGAGGGCATGATGGCCATAGGCCAGGATGCACGCCGCGGGATGCTCGGCCAGATCCTTGCGTAGCCACTGCTCCTGCGGCGAACCTGCCGCGCAGCCTCCCACGCCGGGCTGATCGCAGTTGGTGTTCAAGACCACGATGTGCCAGGCGCCCAGTTTGTAGCTGTAGTAGCCCTTCCCGGCGGGACCGGCGACGGGGCCCCAATAGGCGAAGTACGGAGCGGCCCCACCTGCCTTGTATTCGTGATTGCCGAGGGCCGGGCGCGTGCGTTCCTTGAAGCGGCCCCAGGTCCGCTCGTAGCAGACGGTGAAGTCCTCCGCGCTGCCGTTCCCGTACGCCAGGTCCCCTGCGGTGAAGACCGTGCCGGGGATCATGGCTATCAATTTGGCCGTCGCCAGCGCGTCCTCGGGTCTGCGGCAACTCACGATATCCCCGGCACCGATCAGGGTCTGCGGCGCTGGGCCAGCCGTGGACTCTGGCTTGCGCGCGGAGGGAGACGGTCTTGCGTGCCGCTGCTGTGCAGCGGCCGGCCACCCCGTGCCGGCCAGCGCAGCTCCCAGGAGCAGACCTGCTTGCAGAATGCTGAACTTCCGCGGAGTCACCCTCAGAGTAGTTCTCCCCCTGCGCTCTATCGCGCGAACCTTGCTCCTCTATATGCGTAACGGCGAAGCGGTCAATATGTGATGCCTTTGTAGGCTACCACGGCGCCCCCGATTTCTGATGCCGGTTACCGTTAGCTGGCTGCTGCGTGCAACTGACTGCAGCGAATAGCAGTTGGAGGGAAAATGATCGTATACAGGACTCAATTGGTCGTATTATTTGTGACGGGGAAGAGATGTCTTTTCGGCTCCAGATAAGCTTGACGCGCAGATGATTTGCGGTTATTCTTATATACGACTGAAACAGTCGCATTTCGAGGTGGCAGCGCTACATGTTCAAGCTATCGAAGAAGGCCGATTACGCGCTGATTGCCGTCAAGCACCTGGCCACGCGCCGCGAAGAACACGCTTGCAGCGCGGGAGAAATAGCCGAAGAGTACGGTATTTCGGGGACGCTGATGGCCAAGGTGCTGCAGCGGCTGGCCAGAGAAGGTCTGGTGCAGGCGCGCCATGGGGCGACCGGCGGCTATCAGTTGACCCGCGACCCGGCGCAGATGAGCGCCCTGGAAGTGATTTCGGCGATCGACGGGCCGGTACTGATTACCTCGTGCGTGACGAATCACGGTAATTGTGAAACCTCGTTGCGGTGTTCGATCCGCGAGCCGTTGCGGCGGGTGAACGAAAGCATTTTGCAGGTACTCAGCACCGTGACCATCGCGCAATTGAGCGAGGACCCGCAGGAACCAGCGCTGGTGGCGCTGCGAACTTAGGAATTTTTTAGGAGAATTTGCATATGGCCGTCAAGCTTCCCGTTTACATGGACAATCACGCGACCACCCCGGTGGACCCCCGGGTCCTCGAGGCTATGCTGCCGTACTTCACCGAGAAGTTCGGCAACGCCGCCAGCCGCAACCATCCTTTCGGGTGGGCCGCCGAGCAGGCCGTGGAGCAGGCGCGCGCGCAGGTGGCATCGCTGATCAACGCCACGCCCAAGGAGATTATCTGGACCAGCGGGGCCACGGAGTCCGACAACCTGATGATCAAGGGCGTCGCGGAGATGTACCGCGAGAAGGGCAACCACATCATCACCCAGGCCATCGAACACAAAGCGGTGCTGGATACCTGTAAACGCCTGGAAAAGAACGGGTACGAGGTGACCTACCTGCCGGTGCAGAAGGATGGGCGCGTCGATCCCGAGGATGTGCGCAAGGCCCTGACGCCGAAGACCATCCTGATCACGATCATGTACGCCAACAACGAGATCGGGGTGATCAACCCCATCGCCGAGATCGGCAAGATCGCCCGGGAGCACGGGGCGTTTTTCGCGGTGGACGCGGTGCAGGCGGTGGGCAAGATCCCCGTGGACGTGCAGAAGGACAACATCGACCTGCTGGCCATCTCCGCGCACAAGATTTACGGCCCGAAGGGCGTTGGCGCGCTGTATGTGCGCCGGCGCAACCCCCGCGTGCAGCTTTCGGCCATCATTGACGGCGGAGGCCACGAACGGGGCATGCGCTCCGGCACGCTGAACGTGCCCGGCATCGTGGGGCTGGGCAAGGCCTGCGAGATCTGCCAGAAGGAAATGGCGGAGGAGGGCGCGCGGATGCGCAAGCTGCGCGACCGGCTGAAGGACGGGCTGATGGCCAAGCTCGACGAGCTGTTCATCAACGGCTCGATGGAGCACCGCCTGCCGAACAATTTGAACATCAGCTTCGCCTACGTGGAAGGCGAATCGCTGCTGATGGGCATCAACGACGTCGCGGTATCCAGCGGATCGGCCTGTACTTCGGCCACGCTGGAGCCCAGCTACGTGCTGAAGGCGCTGGGCGTGGGCGAAGACCTGGCTCACACGTCGATCCGTTTCGGTTTGGGACGATTTAATACCGAGGAGGAAGTGGATTACGTGACCAACCGCCTCGTGGAAGTTGTAAGCAAGCTGCGCGAACTCTCTCCGCTCTATGAAATGGCGAAAGAGGGCATCGACGTCAGCAAGGTGAAGTGGCAAACGGCCTAAGGGCCTTTATAAGGAAAAGGTGTATGACACAGGACGGAATAATTCGAATTCAACGGTCCATCGGAGGCAGCGGGGCTGCTTTTCAGGTGACCTTTACTCCCTACAACGCGGAAGAGGAAGCGGGAGGGGTGCGGCGTTTTCATGAACTGCAGCAGGTGCGGGAATTCCTGCGCGTGCTGGGGATTGGCGCGGACTTCATCCGCGAGGCGCTGCGGCAGCTGGCCGCAGGGCGCTCGGCTTCGGTCTCCGATGTCCGGCTGACGGACAAGGTGGCACGCCGCGCAGGGTTTCTGAGCACGGAAAATCTGGCAAGGAGTGTCGGCTAATGGCATACAGCGATAAGGTGGTCGATCATTTCAACAACCCGCGCAACGTCGGGAGCCTGCCCAAGGAGGATCCCAACGTCGGCACCGGCCTGGTGGGCGCGCCGGAGTGCGGCGACGTTATGAAACTGCAGATGAAGATCAATCCCGAGACGCAGGTCATCGAAGAGGCGCGCTTCAAGACCTTCGGGTGCGGCTCGGCGATCGCCAGCTCCTCGCTGGCCACCGAGTGGGTCAAGGGCAAGACTGTCGAGGAGGCCCTGTCCATCAAGAACACGGACATCGTGAAGGAACTGGCCCTGCCGCCGGTGAAGATTCACTGTTCGGTGCTGGCCGAAGACGCCATCAAGTCGGCGATCAACGACTGGAAGAAAAAGAAGGGCCTGGAAGTGCCCGTGGCGGAGAAGTCCGCGCACTGAGCGGACGACGCACTGCGGCTAGAAGGCATCCGGTTATGGAAACGAACGTCGCCAATGCGAACACGCAGGCCCCTAACGCCGCGGTCATTCACCTCAGCGAGCGCGCCGCGGAAAGAATCCGCGCGCTGCTGGCCAAAGAGGGCGTAGCCGCGGAAAGCGGCGGGCTGCGCGTCGGCGTGCAGGGCGGGGGCTGCTCCGGCCTCTCTTATGCCATGCGCCTCGATACGCAGGCCCGTGACCGCGACAAGATTTTCGAAGAACACGGCGCGCGGATCTTCGTGGACCCCAAGAGTTTTCTCTATTTGAGCGGCACGACGCTCGACTACGAAGTCACCGTGATGCGCCAGGGATTCGTCTTCCAGAATCCCAACGCCGCGCGGAATTGCGGCTGCGGCAGTTCCTTCACCGCCTAGGAGCAGCACAAACTGGCGTTTGGCGCACTTCCGGGCCTTGCAGGCAGACCGCGCCGGGCACGTGGTTGGCCGCCGCATCCGCCAGCCACTTTTTTTGTGCCCATGAGAGGAAATTCGGCCGGGGTTCCGGCCGCAGGAATAGAGATGGCCGCGCCGTTCACAATCACGAATCCGCCGCTGGTCTGCTGGAGCTGCCACGACCGCACGCTGGGCACGCACTTCTGCTCGAGCTGCGGCAAGCTGGTGCAGCTGCGCGGGGGAATCGACTACTTCGCGCTCTTTGAGATGCCGCGCAAGCTGTGGGTCGAGCTGCCCGCGCTGGAGAAGAAATTTCTGCAGCTCAGCTGGAAGCTGCATCCGGACAATTTCGTGAGGGCCAGCGAGCAGGAGCGCGAACTCTCGCTCCAGCACAGTTCGGAACTGAACGACGCCTACCGCACGCTGCGCGATCCCGTGGCCCGCCTGGAATATCTGCTGGGCATCGAGGGCATGCGCAAGGAGGGCGAGCACAAGCAGCAGGCCCCGCCCGAGCTGCTCGAAGAGGTTTTCGAGCTGAACGAATCGCTCGATGAGCTGCGCGAAGCCAAGGCTACCGGCGGCGATCTGGCGGCGCTGCAGACGCGGCTGCAGGCCGCGGAAAAGAGTTTTCAGGCCCAGCTCGGGGAAGTGGACGCCCAGCTGCAGAGCGCGGCCCGCGAGTGGGACGCGGCGTTCGACGCCCAAGCGGATGAGTCCGCGCGCAAGCAACTATTGTCCCGGATGAACGAGCTGCTCAACCGCCGTTCCTACATCCGAAATCTGGTCACCAACGTTCAAAAGGAGTTGCAGTAGCGCGGGGCGGCAGCCTTGCGGTTTTTCCCGAGTCACCGGTCAGGACCATGACACGCATCGTCGGCATCGATCTGGGCACCACCAACAGCCTTGTCGCGTACTTTGATCCGCAGACGGGACGCGCGCAGTGTATCCGGGGCCCGCATGGCTCGACGCTGTGCCCCTCCGTCGTGAGCCTGGATCCCGACGGCAGCATCATCGTCGGCGAACCGGCGCGGCGGCGGTTGCTCACGCAGTCCGAGCGCAGCATCTATTCCGTGAAGCGGTTGATGGGCCGCGGGCCGGGCGACGTCCAGGAGGAGCTGAAGCTTTTCCCGTTCCGCATCGATGCCGCGAGCCAGAACGTGATTCGCGTGCGCCTCGGGGAGAGAGTGTTCACGCCGCCGGAGATTTCGGCGTTCATCCTGCGCGAGCTGAAGAACTGGGCGGAAGCGCACTTCGGCGAAGCCGTGGACCGCGCGGTGATTACCGTTCCGGCGTATTTCAACGACGCGCAGCGCCAGGCCACCAAGGACGCCGGGCGCATCGCGGGGCTGGAAGTGTTGCGGCTGGTGAACGAGCCGACGGCCGCGGCGCTGGCCTACGGGCTGCACGAAAAGCAGCGCGGCAAGGTCGCGGTCTACGATCTGGGCGGGGGCACGTTCGACATTTCGATCTTGAAGCTGATCTCCACGGGCGAGGGCGACATCTATCAGGTGCTCTCGACCAACGGCGACACGCACCTCGGTGGCGACGACATCGACAACCTGCTACAGGCTCAGGTGCGCGAAGAGATTCTCCGGCTGCACCAGGTGGACATCGCGAAGAGCGCGGACACCGTGCAGGAGCTGCGCAAGGAACTGATCCGCGTGAAGCACGAGCTCTCCGCCGGGGATAAAGCCACGCTGCGCTTCCCGCTGGCGGGCGGCGCCGTCTATGCGCGGGAATTCACGCGCGCGGCGCTCGATGCGCTTATCGCGCCGGTGGTGGAGCGCACCATGAAGCCGGTGCGCCAGGCGCTGGCCGACGCACAGCTTCAGCCCACGGAGATGGACGAAGTGGTGCTGGTGGGCGGCACCACGCGCACGCCGCTGATCCGCAGCACGGTCGAGAAGTTCTTCGGCCGCAAGCCGCACGTCGAACTGAACCCCGACGAAGTGGTGGCGCTCGGCGCGGCCGTGCAGGCGGACATCCTGGCGCGCGGGGTGAAGAATATGCTGCTGCTCGATGTCGCTCCGCTTTCGCTGGGCATCGAGACGTACGGCGGAGCGGTGGCCAAGATCATCCCGCGCAATTCGACGATTCCGGCGAGCGCGCAGGAACTCTACACCACCGGGGTGGACAACCAGACAGGGATCGACATTCACGTGGTGCAGGGCGAGCGCGA